>JAZQSA010000019.1:0-69887 GCA_045629905.1 Alistipes sp.
CTGCTTCGCTTAACGCCTCTCCCCTACGCTCGCCGCGGAGGCCCCAGCAAATAACGGCACTTCGCAAGAGGTTGAATCCCCAACCATATTTGTTTTATACCCACCTGCGCCTCAAACAAGTTTGGGCGAGGTAGGTATAAAACAAAGGGGTGTCGAATTTCGACACCCTCTTGCTGCGTTTGTTATTTGCGGAAAGGAGGGGATTCGAACCCCTGAAACGCTTTTGACGTTTACTCGCTTTCCAGGCGGGCCAGTTCAACCACTCCTGCACCTTTCCTTATCGAGCGACAAATATAGTGTTTTTTTCGTTACTCAACAACTTTTGATATTGTCAATTACCCTATCCAACCATCAAGACGATGATAAAAATCAAAAATAGACAATTCTTTACAACTTTTAATTGCACATTACAATATTTTATTGTATATTTGTGGTAAATATATCAAACTCCACAAACGGCAACTATTATGAAAGACAAGTACAATGATGAAATCGGAATTATTAAAATTACCCAATTTGCACCAAAATTGGAGAACGTTAAAGTCGAGCACCTCACAATAGGGTTTATAATCTCGGGTGCAAAGAACATCGACGGCATTGACAGCTGTATCAAACTCCACAAGGAGGAGTTGTATTATGCAAGCCGAGGCTCTTATCAAACATATAGTGAACCTATCAGCATCAATCCATTCGAGGAGGTTGTCGTCAATTACGACGAAGGTGAGGTTCGCGAATTGTATCAGCTCGTCTTGGAGTTGCGCAACCACCGCCACCACAGACAAAGCAGGCCTCTATCGGCTGTCGATGTCATACCTCACGACAACAACCGCAACATCATAACACTGCTTAATCGGCTATGCGGCTCGACCATAGGGCAACTCGTCGGTCAAGACTACAAATCATTCAAGGCCAACAAGATTAAGCTCGTACGACTACTGCTTCAACTCAACAAGTGCGAAAACCTTGTTGCAGCTATCGAGCAAGCCAACAAGACCGTGATAATACTCTAACGGGTTTGAACGATTGGCCGACAATCGCAACTACCCTCCGTTAAGATTAACGTAAAAAATATGGTAGCACCGCCATAAGCGGTGCTACCATATTTTGAAAGCAGTAGGACAAACGCCTCTAAAATGAGCAACCTATCGGATAATAGTCTCCTCGCGGTCCGGTCCTACCGAGATTATCTTAACAGGCACACCTGTCTCGGCCTCGATAAACGCCACATAATCCTTGAACTGCTGTGGGAAATCGTCGTAGTTGCGGATATTGCAAATATCGCTATTCCAACCCTCAAATTCGCGATAGATAGGAGTTATCTGCTCGTCGCTCTCATAAGGGAAGTAATCCACGCGCTTACCATTAACATCGTAGCCAACTGCAACTTTGATTGTATCGAAATCGTTGAGAACGTCCGACTTCATCATAATAAGGTCGGTAACACCATTCATCATCACAGCATATTTGAGAGCTACCAAGTCGAGCCAACCGCAACGACGCGGACGACCGGTTGTAGCACCAAACTCGTTACCAACCTGACGCAAGCACTCGCCCGTCGAGTCAAACAACTCTGTTGGGAATGGGCCACTACCTACGCGAGTACAATATGCCTTAAAGATACCATAGACATTACCGATACGGGTTGGAGCAACGCCCAAGCCTGTACATACACCTGCACACAACGTATTCGACGATGTTACAAACGGATATGTACCAAACTCAATATCGAGCAACGAGCCCTGCGCACCCTCGGCCAAAATGCTCACATCGTCGGCAATATACTTATTGACAACTATTTCGCTATCGACAAACTCAAAGCGACGAAGCGACTCAATACCCTTGAACCACTCCTGCTCATAGGTCGTAATATCATAGACATAATCGTATTGGCGCAACAATGCGAGATGCTTGCTCTTCAAAGCCTCATAACGCTCCATAAAATCGGGAAGCAGAATATCGCCAACGCGCAAGCCGTTACGACCCGTCTTATCCATATATGCAGGACCGATACCCTTCAACGTCGAGCCAATCTTGGTCTTACCCTTTGCAGCCTCCGACGCAGCATCGAGAATACGGTGAGTCGGCAGAATCAGATGCGCACGCTTCGATATGGTCATACGCGAAGCTACATCTATTCCCTTTGCCTCGATTTGAGCAATTTCGTCAGCCAAAATCACAGGGTCAATCACAACACCGTTACCGATTATATTGGTTGCACCCTCACGGAAGATACCCGAAGGAACAGTGTGCAATACAAATTTATCGCCATCGAAATGGAGTGAATGGCCTGCATTAGGACCACCCTGAAAACGGGCAATTACCTGATAATTAGGGGTCAAAACATCGACCACTTTACCTTTACCCTCGTCGCCCCATTGCAAACCGAGAACTACATCAATTTTTTTCATATTGTCTATCCAACAAGTGTTAAAATTTTACTGCATAAAAGTATATAATTCGCATCGAACAGGCCGATTTTGGAGAATGTAATTATCAACATTTTTTCGACACGCCAAACAAACCATTATTCCACCAAGCCGCAGACAAGACAAATACGAATTGATGAAAACTTTTTAATAACTTTCGCATAGACATATCGGCCACAGCGAAGTTAGAGGCTATTTTTGCGTATAGAAACAAACAGCATTATTTTATGGTTAAAATAGGAACTCCAAAGACAAAAGTCGGCAAGAAAGCACTGCTTTGTGGCTCTGGCGAACTTGGCAAAGAGGTTGCCATCGAATTGCAACGATATGGCGTTGAGGTGGTCGCTCTCGACCGCTATGCCGACGCCCCTGCGATGCAGGTTGCCCATAAGAGTTACACGCTCTCAATGCTCGACGGCGAGCGTCTGCGTCAAATTATCGAGACCGAGCAACCCGACCATATTATCCCCGAGGTCGAGGCTATCGCTACCCCAACGCTCGTAGAGTTGGAAAAGGAGGGCTTCAACGTCACTCCAACCGCGAAAGCTGCTTGGCTTACAATGAACCGCGAAGGTATCCGTCGCTTGGCTGCCGAGGAGTTGGGTCTGCCAACTTCGGCCTATCACTTTGCCGAGACCGAACAGGAGTTCAAAGAGGCTGTTGCCGAAATCGGCATTCCTTGCGTTGTTAAGCCGATTATGAGTTCGTCGGGTCACGGTCAAAGCACCATCAAATGCGAAGAGGACATCGACAAAGCTTGGCATATCGCCCAAGAGGGAGGTCGTGCAGGTGCAGGACGTGTTATTGTAGAGCGTTTTGTTGATTTCGACTACGAAATCACACTGCTCACAGTTCGCCATAGTGGCGGCACCACACTCTTGGAGCCAATCGGCCACCATCAGGTCGATGGCGACTATCGCGAATCGTGGCAGCCACAGCCTATGAGCGTATTGGCCCGTGAGCGCGCAGGCGAAATTGCCTGCAAAATCACAGACGCACTTGGCGGCTACGGCATATTCGGTGTCGAGATGTTTATCAAGGGTGACAAAGTGATATTCAGCGAGGTTTCGCCTCGTCCGCACGATACCGGTATGGTTACAATGATTTCGCAAGACTTGTCGGAGTTTGCTCTTCACGCTCGTGCTCTGCTCGGTTTGCCAATTCCATCGGTTCGTTTCTTTGGCGCAAGCGCATCGAAAGCCATCGTCGTCGAGGGCGACAGCGACAAAGTCGAATTTGGCAATCTCGACGAGGTGCTATCCGAAGAGGGTGTACAAATCCGCTTGTTCGGTAAGCCGGAGGTAGTCGGACATCGTCGTTTCGGTGTCATCTTGGCAACCGACCAAACCATCGAAGCCGCACTCGCCAAAGCCGAAAGAGCCTATGCAAAACTAAAAATTGAGGTTTTACCGCGATAATTCACCAAAAAGGCCGTAAACTATTTGCGATTAGGACAAAAATTCATATCTTTGCCCAAATCAAAACAGTAATGAATCAAACATTGCAAAACATAGCATCGAAGCGCAAGCCGATTTTGGTCGGTGGAGGTCGAGATTTTCAGCAACCTTACTGTTTTGTTATTGGCGTTAATCGAGTTTATATCGCAAATATAATTGTTTAATTATCAGGCGGCCTTATCGGGTCGCCTGTTTTTTATAACTACGATGACCAACACAACCGACATACTAATACGCAACGGTTTACTTGTAGCCGAAGGCCGTTCAATGCAGGGTGACCTCCTTATCAGAGAGGGTCGCATTGCTGCCATTGCCGACCATATAGAGGTCGATGCAGAGGTCGAAATTATCGACGCCAAAGGTTGCGTAGTAACATACGGTTTAGCCGATGTACACGTTCATCTGCGCGAGCCTGGCTTTTCGGCCAAAGAGACCATCGCCTCGGGAACTCGTGCAGCAGCTCACGGAGGCGTAACAACCGTATGTGCAATGCCAAATCTTAATCCTGCGCCCGACACTGTCGATAACCTCGCCATAGAGCAACAACTCATCGACGAGCAGGCGGTTGTCGAGGTACGACCTTATGCGGCCATCACACTCAATCGTGCCGGTCGTGAGATTGTCGATATTGAGGCATTAAAGGGGTCGGCTGTCGCATTTTCCGACGATGGCAGTGGCGTACAAGACGAGGCGATTATGCTCGAAGCAATGCGTCGCATAGCCGCAACCGACACCATTTTAGCCGCCCACTGCGAAGACGAGAGTCTGCTACACGGAGGCTATATCCACGATGGCGAATATGCCCAACAGCACAACCATCGAGGCATCTGTTCCGAGAGTGAATGGGGGCCAATCGTTCGCGATATGGAGCTGGTTGCAAAGACAGGTTGCCGTTATCATATATGCCATATGTCGGCTGCCGAAAGTGTTGAAGCACTGCGTCGAGGTAAGGCTCGCGGACTCAATGTAAGCGGAGAGACCGGACCTCACTACCTTGTCCTCTGCGACGAAGATTTGAAGGAGGAGGGTCGCTTCAAGATGAATCCGCCAATCCGTTCAAAGAGTGACCGCGAAGCACTAATTCGTGGTATCCAAGACGGGACAATCGAGGTCATTGCAACCGACCACGCACCCCATACAGCCGAAGAGAAATCGCGCGGTTTGGAGGGTAGTGCAATGGGTGTTGTCGGATTAGAAACCTCGTTTGCAGTCATATATACCCACCTTGTCCGCACGGGTATAATCACCATCGAGCGAGCTATCGAGCTGATGTGTGACAACCCGCGTCGCATATTCCGTCTTGGCGGAGGTTTGCGCATAGGCGAACGTGCCGACATCGCGATATTCGACATCACAACCCCATATCGCATCGACAGCACCACCTTCCATTCGGCTGGTCGTGCCACACCTTTCGAAGGTATGGAGGTTTGGGGTCGTTGCCGTACCACGCTTGTTGGAGGCGTTAAAGTTTGGAATGAATAGAAACTATATACAATGATGAAACAACCCGACAAAAAATTAGTTCTCGACAACGGCCGTGAATTTGTTGGCTATGGATTTGGCGCCAACAACAATGCCGTATGCGAGATTTCTTTCAACTCATCGGTTGTGGGTTACCAAGAGATTATCTCCGACCCATCGACAACCAATCAAATCGTAGTGATGACCTATCCGACAATCGGCAACTACGGTATCAACGACGAGGATTTCGAATCCAAGTCGGTAGGCATCGGAGGCCTGGTTGTCCGCGAGTATTGCGACACGCCAAGCAACTTCCGTTACACGAAGACCATCAACGAGGTTATGGAAGAGTGCTCCATACCTGGCATCTACGGCGTTGACACCCGTATGATTACCCGTGTTATCCGCGATAATTGCTGCCGCAAGGCCGCAATCGTGTCGCTCGACACTACGACCGAAGAGGCTCTGCAAATGATTGCTAACTGCCCCGACAATCACAACATCATCGACCGAGTTAGTTGTCGCAAACGTTGGTATTCGCGCACACCAAACCACAAATACGACGTTGTAGCCATCGACTGCGGCATCAAACTCAACACCGTAGCAGCTCTCAACGCTCGTGGTTGCAACGTAGTCATTGTTCCCTACAACACACCTATCGAGGATATTTTGGCATTCAACCCCGATGGCATATTGATTTCGAACGGCCCAAGCAACCCTAACGACCTACCACAAGTTGTCGAATTGATTAAGGCTCTTCGTTCGCGTCTGCCAATCTTCGGTATCAGCCTCGGCCACCAACTCATTGCTCTCGCCTATGGTGCAACCTGCACAGAGCATAGTTACAGCAAGGCCGGCAGCCACCCTATCCGCAATACGCTTACTGGTCATATCCGTACAGCAGCCATCGACAACCACTTTACAATCGACCGCACATCGCTCGAAAGCACGCCTCTCAACATCACCCACGAGGACATTTTGGAGCAGAGCATTGCCGGTGTAGAGTATCGTCACGACAAGATTTTCTCGGTGCAGTTCCACCCAGAGGGCGCACCGGGTTCCAACGACAATATATCGCTTTTCGACAAATTTATCAAATTGATGGAGGAGAACAAACATGCCTAAAAGAACAGATATAAAGAAGGTTTTGGTCATCGGCTCCGGCCCTATCGTAATCGGTCAGGCTGCCGAATTTGACTACGCAGGTACACAGGCCTGCCTTGCTCTCAAAGAGGAGGGCTATGAGGTTATCCTCGTCAATTCCAACCCTGCTACCATTATGACCGACACGTTTATTGCCGACAAGGTCTATATGGAGCCTCTCAAATTGGAGTATGTAGCAAAGATTATCCGCTACGAGCGTCCCGACGCTATCGTACCTGGTCTTGGTGGCCAGACGGGCCTTAACTTGGCTGTACAGTTGGCCAAGAAGGGCATCTTGGAGGAGTGTCAGGTCGAGATTCTCGGAACGTCGTTCCGCAGTATCGAACAGGCCGAAGACCGCGAGCTCTTCAAGGAGTTGTGCATAAGCCTCGGCGAGCCGGTTATTCCATCGGAGATTGTCTATTCGGTCGAGGAGGCCGTAAAGGTTGCCGAAAAGATTACCTACCCCGTAGTTTTGCGTCCTGCCTTCACTCTTGGAGGCTCGGGTGGCGGTTTTGCCGACAATGAGCAGGAGTTGCGCGAGATGATGCGTAACGCATTAGCCATTTCGCCCGTACATCAGGTATTGGTCGAAAAGAGCATCAAGGGCTACAAGGAGATTGAGTTCGAGGTAATGCGCGACAAAAACGACACGGCTATCGCCATTTGTAGTATGGAGAACGTAGACCCTGTCGGCATACACACAGGCGACTCGATTGTCGTAGCACCAGCGCAGACCCTTACCAACAAAGAGTTCCAGATGTTGCGCGACAGTGCTTTGCGTCTGATTCGCGCACTGAAAATTGAGGGTGGTTGTAACGTACAGTTTGCGCTCGACCCACTCTCGTTCAAATACTATATCATCGAGGTTAATCCGCGTGTTTCGCGCTCATCGGCCCTCGCATCGAAGGCCAGCGGCTACCCTATCGCTCGCGTAACGGCCAAAGTCGCCGTGGGTATGACTCTCGACGAGATTCAGTTGGCAAGCACGCCTGCCTGCTTCGAGCCTGCACTCGACTACGTTGTGACCAAGGTAGCCCGCTTCCCATTCGACAAATTCAGCGAAGCAAGCAACGAATTGGGTACACAGATGAAGGCTACGGGCGAGGTTATGAGTATTGGTCGCACCATCGAGGAGAGTTTGCTCAAAGCAATCCGTTCGCTCGAAACGGGCGTGTGCCATATCCACAACAAGAAGTTCGATGATATGTCCACGCAGGATATGTTGCAATACATCACCCGCAGCACCGACGACCGCATCTACGCCATCGCCGAGTTGTTGCGTCGTGGCATCGACCGTTCGCTTATCTACGACCGCACAAAAATTGATATGTTCTTCCTCAAAAAGTTCAAGAACATAGTCGAAATGGAGCGCATCGTAGCCGAAAACAGAGGCAACAAGGAGATTTTACTCGAAGCCAAGCGTATGGGTTTTGGTGACAAGTTTATCGGCCAACTCTGGGGTATGAGCGAATGTGAACTCTTTGAATTGCGCGAAAGTCTCGACGTAAAGCCTGTCTACAAGATGATTGACACCTGTGCAGCCGAATATTCGGCATACGTTCCATACTTCTACTCGACCTACGAGCAGGAGAATGAATCGCCAATCAGCAATCGTCGCAAAATCGTTGTTCTCGGTTCGGGTCCAATCCGTATCGGTCAGGGTGTCGAGTTCGACTATTCGACCGTACACGCTATTTGGGCTATTCGCGAAGCGGGCTATGAAGCTATCATCATCAACAATAACCCGGAGACCGTTTCGACCGACTACACCATCTCCGACAAGCTCTACTTCGAGCCTCTGACAGTCGAGAATGTGATGAATATTATCCGTATGGAGCAACCCGAGGGCGTTATCGTAACACTCGGTGGTCAAACGGCAATCAATCTTGCTAAACCGCTCGTACAGATGGGCGTCAAGATTATAGGTACCGACTTGGAGGCTATCGACAAGGCCGAGGACCGCAAACTCTTCGAGGCCATTATGCGCGAGGTTGGTATTCCGCAACCACAAGCCAAAGCCGTAACCGATATCGAAGATGGCGTTCAGGCAGCCGAGCAGATTGGTTATCCGGTACTCGTTCGCCCAAGTTTTGTGCTTGGAGGTCGTGCTATGCAGATTGTCGGCAATGAGCAGGCTCTGCGCCACTATCTGCACAATGCCGTTGAGGTAAACGAAGACTCACCTGTTTTGGTCGATAAATATATTATGGGTCGCGAGGCCGAAGTTGATGCTATCTGCGACGGTACCGACGTATTTATTCCTGGTATTATGGAGCACGTCGAGCGCACAGGTATCCACTCGGGCGACTCTATCAGCGTATACCCTTCGTTCAGTTTGAGCGACGAGGTTAAGAAGCAGATGATTGACTACACCGTTCGTCTTGGTAAAGCAATCGGCATCGTTGGTCTTTACAATATCCAATTTATTGTCGATGAGGAGGATAAGGTCTACGTTATCGAGGTCAATCCGCGTTCGTCGCGTACCGTGCCATTCCTCTCGAAATCGACCAATATACCGATGGCGAAGATTGCAACGCGCGTTATGCTCGGTCACTCGCTCAAAGAGCAAGGCTACACCGAGGTCTATCCGGCAGAGCGCAAGCGATTCTTTATTAAGACCCCTGCATTCTCATTCGCGAAGATTAAGGGTATCGACACATATCTTTCGCCAGAGATGAAATCGACAGGAGAGGCTATCGGCTACGACAACTCGATGACCCGTGCACTCTACAAGTCGTTGCAGGCTTCGGGTATGGAGGTTGTAAACTACGGAACAATCCTCGTAACACTGGCCGACCACGACAAGGAGCGCGCACTGCCTTTGATTCAACGCTTCTACAACCTCGGTTTCAACATCGAGGCGACACGCGGTACCGCCGACTTCTTGCGCGAGCACGGTTTGCGTACCCGTAAGTTGAGCAAAATCAACGAGGGTAGCGACGATATTTACCGCTCGCTTGCGCGTGGCCACGTCAATTATGTCATCAACACTATCGACCTCAATCAGCACAACACACGTCTCGACGGTTATGAGATTCGTCGTGCTGCGGTCGAGAACAATGTTACGATATTCACATCGCTCGAAACTGTCAGCGTACTGCTCAACGTCTTGGAAGAGATTACGCTTGGCGTATCGACCATCGATGCCGACTGCGAAACAAAATAGAACCGACTATGCAACCAGCTATTTTTGAGATAGTATCAAATCGCCAACTCACGCCTTTGGTCTACGAGATGAAACTCGTGGGCGACACGTCGGCTATCAAACGTGCAGGAGAGTTTGTCGAGGTCTCGATTGAGGGCCTGTTTCTGCGACGCCCCATTTCGGTCTGCGACTTCGATAACGGCCGTTTAACATTGGTCTACAAGGTTGTGGGCAAAGGCACAGCGGCAATGGCTACGATGCAGAAAGGCGTCAAGGCCGACCTTCTGACCGGACTTGGCAATGGTTTCAATGCCGAGGCTGCGGGCAATACTCCGCTCTTGGTCGGTGGAGGTGTCGGCGTTCCGCCTCTCTACCGCCTATCTCGCGAGTTATTAGCCAAAGGCCTTCGTCCGACGGTTATTTTGGGCTTCAATAGAGCCGACGAAATCTTCTACGAAGAGGAGTTTAAGGCCTTGGGAGTTGATGTTGTCATCGCAACAGCCGATGGCTCGAAGGGCGTCAAAGGCTTTGTTACAGATGCTATTCGCGAAATCGGCAAGGAGTTCGACTATCTCTATTCGTGCGGTCCGCTTCCGATGTTGAAGGCTTTGGCTCAAAGTTGCTCGTGTGACGGAGAGTTGAGTCTCGAAGAGCGTATGGGTTGCGGGTTTGGTATCTGTATGGGTTGTAGCATTAACACCCGCACAGGAGCAAAGCGCGTATGTAAAGAGGGCCCTGTATTCAAAAAGGAGGATATTATATGGTAAGAGATTTATCGACCTCGCTCTGCGGAGTAGAGTTGGACAACCCGATTATCCCAGCAAGTGGCACATTCGGCTTTGGCGAGGAGATGTCGGAGGTCTACGACCTCGACATTTTAGGCTCTATATCGTTCAAGGGAACTACGCGCGAAGCCCGCTTCGGCAACCCTACACCACGCATTGCCGAGTGCAGCAGTGGAATGATTAACTCGGTTGGTCTGCAAAATCCGGGTATCGACAATGTTATTGCTCACGAACTTCCTCGATTGCGCGAGCTTTTTCACAAACCGATTATTGCCAACATCAGCGGTTTCTCGATTGACGAATACTGCGAATGTTGTGCTAAAATCGACCGCGAGGAGCAGGTTGCAATCATCGAGGTCAATGTTTCGTGCCCTAATGTGCATAACGGAGGTATGGCCTTTGGCACATCGGCCGAATCGGCAGCCGAGGTTACACGAGCCGTAAAGAGTGTTACGACCAAGCCCGTGTTTATCAAGTTGAGCCCCAACGTCACCGATATTGTTGCCATTGCCCGAGCTTGCGAAGAGGCAGGTGCCGATGGTCTGACACTTATCAACACAATGCTCGGTATGCGCATCGACATTGCCCGACGCAAACCCGTTATAGCAAACAAAATGGGAGGCTTCTCGGGTCGTGCTATCTTCCCTGTTGCCCTGCGTATGGTCTATCAGGTTGCGCAAGCGTGCCAGATTCCGATTATCGGTTGTGGCGGTGTTGCTACGGCCGAAGATGCAATAGAAATGATGATGGCCGGAGCTTCGGCCGTACAGGTTGGAGCCGAAAATCTGCGTAACCCTTACGTTTGCAAAGAGATTATCGAGGCCCTGCCGACAACGATGCAACGACTCGGCATCGAGCGTTTGAAAGATATTATAGGAGTTGTAAAATAATAGAGATATGGCAAAAGATGTAATTATTGCTTGCGATTTCAGCAGCAAAGAACAGACTCTCGCATTCCTCGACCGCTTTACGGGTCGTAAACCATTTGTAAAAATCGGTATGGAGCTATTCTATGCCGAAGGACCGGCTATCGTGCGCGAAATCAAGGCCCGTGGTCACAAGATTTTCCTCGACCTCAAATTGCACGATATTCCAAACACCGTACGCAAAGCAATGAGCGTACTTTCGCGCCTCGATGTCGATATGACCAACGTTCACGCAGCAGGCACTGTCGATATGATGCGTGCGGCTCTCGAAGGCTTGACACGTGCCGATGGCACTCGCCCACTCCTTATCGCCGTAACGCAACTCACCTCGACAAGCGAGGAGCGTATGCAGAAGGAGTTGCTTATCGGTGCTACAATTAACGATACGATTGCCAAATATGCCGAAAATGCAAAGGAGGCAGGTCTCGATGGCGTCGTATGCTCACCACTCGAAGCGCATCTGGTTAAGGAGCGTTGTGGTGCATCGTTTGCAGCCATCACACCTGGCATTCGCTTTGCCGATGCTGCTGCCGACGACCAGGTACGCATCACAACCCCGGCACGCGCTCGCGAAATAGGCTCGGACTATATTGTTGTCGGACGACCTGTAACGGCAGCCGACGACCCTGTGGCGGCATACGAGCGTTGCTGCAAAGAATTTTTGGGAGAATAACACAAAACGAGTAGAGATATGAAAAACATTATTGCAAAAGAGTTGCTCTCGATTGGCGCAGTATTTCTCCGCCCCGACGAGCCATTCACTTGGGCCAGTGGCATCAAAAGCCCGATATATTGCGACAACCGCCTGACGCTCTCCGCACCACGCGTACGCGAGAAAATTGAGGCAGGACTCGCCGACCTTATTCGCACACATTTCCCGGAGTGTCAATCGGTTATGGGCACATCGACCGCAGGTATCGCCCACGCGGCTATCGTTGCGACATTGCTCGATATGCCTATGGGTTATGTGCGTAGTGGGGCAAAAGACCACGGCCGCGCCAACCGTATTGAGGGTAAACTCGAACCCGGAACAAAGGTTGTTGTTGTCGAGGACCTTATCTCGACGGGTGGTAGCTGTATCGAGGTTGTCGATGCTCTGCGCGAGGCAGGTGCCGAAGTGTTGGGCATCGTCAGCATCTTCACATACGGAATGAAGCGTGGTTTGGAGCGCATTGCTGCGGCCAACACCGTAAACTACTCGCTTTCGAATCTCGACGCACTTGTCGAGGTTGCAGCCGAAGAGGGTTACATCGCCTCGGAGTGGAAGCAGCGCATACTCGCCTTCCGCGACAACCCTTCGGACGAGAGTTGGAGAACAATCTAATCACAAAGCCAAAAACCCAAAACTATGAAACACCTTATAGACCCAACCGACCTTACTCGCAACGAGACCGACGATATTGTATCGCTCGCGGAGGATATCATTACCAATCGCGCAAAATATAGCGAGCGTATGAAGGGTAAAAAACTCGCTACGCTGTTCTATGAGCCAAGCACTCGTACTCGATTGAGCTTCACGGCTGCAATGATGGAGTTGGGAGGCAATGTTCTCGGTTTTGCCGATGCTCGCTCCTCGTCGGTAAGCAAAGGCGAGACGGTTGAGGATACGGTCCGCGTAGTTGGTTGCTTTGCCGATGTTATTGCGATGCGCCATCATATCGAGGGCGCACCTCTGGCCGCTACCAACGTGTCGCGCGTGCCGATTATCAATGCCGGCGACGGTTCGCATAGCCACCCAACGCAGACGCTGACCGACCTGCTTACCATTAAGCGCGAACTCGGCCACCTCGACAACCTCACAATAGGTTTCTGTGGCGACTTGCGTTTTGGTCGCACCGTTCACTCGCTTATCAAGGCGATGTCGCGCTACGAAGGCACGAAGGTCGTACTGATAGCACCTAACGAGCTGCGTCTGCCCGACTACATCAAGCACGACGTATGCGACCGCAACGGCATCGAATATCGCGAAGTGGAGTCAATCGAAGAGGTTATCGGCGAGTTGGACGTACTCTATATGACCCGCGTACAAAAGGAGCGTTTCCTCGACGAAGACGAATTTGACCGCGTAAAAGATTGTTTCGTACTCGATTGCGAGAAACTCAAAGCCGCAAAGCAGAAGATGGCTATTCTCCACCCACTGCCTCGCGTAAACGAGATTTTGAAGGAGGTCGATGCCGACCCTCGCGCAGCATACTTCCGCCAAGTTGAGAACGGTAAATTTGTCCGTATGGCACTTATCTGCCGCCTTATCGATTGGCAGAACGACGAGCAGCACTCTATGCCAAAGCGCCACGATAAGGTCGATATGCCGACTCTGCGTTGCCCTAACCCTAAATGTATCTGCAACAACGAAGAGATTGAGCAAGAGTTCCACCTCTCCGAGAGTGGCGTCTATCGTTGCATCTATTGCGACACAAAGGCAAGATAGGTGTTTTATTCTACCCCAAAACATAGGCTGTCATCTTTCGGTGACAGCCTATGTTTTTAATAGGTGATGGGTAGAATGAGGAGAATGGATAGAATATACGATTTTGGCTTAAAAGTAATTTTCAGACCACCCCAACTACCCAGTATACCCAAACTCCCCAGTCTACTCCGCCAATAACAAGAGACACCGCCCAAATCAGCACGACAGAAATTGCATTTTAGGCAAGCAGCTGCAAGGTTTGCGAAAATCCCCAAGGCAGGAGCATACTCGGCGTATGTGACCGTCTTGGGGATTGAGCATAACGCAGCAAATGCTGCATAGAATCAATTTTACTTATTGAAGACGCGATTATATATGTAATCCACATTCTTCAAATAGTAGTCGAGCGTAAAGCAACCGTCCAACTCCTCGCGAGTAAGCAACGACATCACTTTCTCGTTCTCGGCAAGCAGTTCCTGATAGTCGGCACGCTCGGCCATAGCACGCATTGCAACAGGTTGCACGGTATCGTACGCCTCCTCGCGCGAAAGGCCCTTATCAATCAAGGCGTTCATCACTCGCTGTGCAAAGATAACCTTACGAGTGCGATAGATATTCTCCATCATCACATCTTTAAAGACAACGAGGTTATCCAAGATACCCATAAAGCGATTGAGCATATAGTCGAGCAACTCGGTTGCATCGGGCAGGATAATACGCTCGGTTGCCGAGTGCGAAATATCGCGCTCGTGCCACAAAGCAACATTTTCGCACGCCGTAGCCATATAGCCACGCAAAACGCGAGCGCAGCCACAAATATTCTCGCTGCTAATCGGATTACGCTTGTGAGGCATTGCGCTCGAACCCTTTTGGCCCTTACCAAACGACTCCTCGACCTCGTGCACCTCGGTACGTTGCAAGTTGCGCACTTCGAGGGCCATCTGCTCCAACGATGAGCCTATAACGGCCAGCGTTGCGATATAGTAGGCGTGGCGGTCGCGTTGCATAACCTGTGTCGATATATCGGCCGAATCGATGCCGAGTCTCTCGCAGACATAGTCCTGAATCATTGGCGGGATATTGGCAAAGTTGCCGACAGCACCACTCATCTTACCCACCTCGACACCGCGAGCTGCGATGCGGAAGCGGTCGAGGTTGCGACGCATCTCCTCGTACCACAAAGCCCACTTCAAACCGAAGCAGGTAATATCGGCGTGAATACCGTGAGTACGGCCGATGCAAGGGGTTGCCTTAAACTCCTCGGCACGACGCTTCAAGACCTCCAAAAAGGCCTCTATATCCTTTTCGAGAATGGTATTAGCCTGTTTGAGCAGGTAACCATTGGCGGTATCGACAACATCGGTCGAGGTAAGGCCGTAGTGTACCCACTTGCGCTCCTCGCCCAGCGTTTCGCTCACGGCACGCGTAAAGGCAACAACATCGTGACGAGTCTGCAACTCAATCTCCTTGATGCGGTCGATGCTGAACGACGCATTGTCCCACAACTTCTGCACATCTTCGGCAGGCACTACGCCCAACTTACTCCAAGCCTCCGAAGCGAGAATCTCGACTTTCAGGTAGGCGTCAAATTTATTTTGCTCGGTCCATACATTGCGCATAACCTCGCGAGAGTATCTTTCAATCATATCGTTTTGTTTTATTTGTTCATCTTTCGCTCAAAGCACTCAATCGTGTTACCCATCAACATCGTGATAGTCATTGGGCCTACGCCACCCGGAACAGGAGTGATGTGTGCCGCCTTATCCTTAACAGCCTCAAAATCGACATCGCCACACAACTTACCTGTCTCGGCATCGCGATTTACGCCGACATCGATAACTATCGCTCCCTCCTTAACCATATCGGCCGTAATCATACGCGCACGACCAACAGCGGCAATCAGAATATCGGCCTTCGATGTAATCTCGGCGAGGTTACGCGTACGCGAATGGGCGATAGTAACCGTCGCATTGGCGTCGAGTAACAGTTTCGCCATAGGCTTACCGACAATATTGCTGCGACCAACAACCACCGCGTTACAACCTGCGACATTAAATCCACACTCCTCAATCATACGCATAACGCCCTTTGGCGTACAAGGCAAGATACAAGGTTTGCCAAGCCACAAATTTGCAACATTGAGTGGGTGGAAGCCATCGACGTCCTTCTCCAAAGCGATTGCGTCGATAACCTTCTCCTCGTCGATATGCTTTGGTAACGGGAGCTGCACCAAGATGCCATCAACCGAATCATCGGCATTCAATCGGGCAATTTCGGAGAGCAGTTCGGCCTCACCCACACTCTCGGGCATCGTGATAAGTTGGCTATCGAAGCCGCACTCGGCACACGCCTTGATTTTGCCACGAACATAGGATTGCGATGCGGGATTTTCGCCCACAAGAATCACAACAAGCGATGGCACGCGGCCATATTTCTCTTTGAGCGACACCACCTGTGTCGCCATCTCCTGTTTGAGTTTCGCGGAGAGTAACTTTCCGTCTATAATCATAATATACTACCTTTACTTATTTCTTAAATGCTCGGTGGCCTATATCCTTACGATAGAAGAGGTTATCGCACTCAATCTTTGCAACTTCGGCCATAGCCTTAACGTGCGCAGCCTCCAAAGTAGGAGCCGATGCAACAACAAACAAAACTCGACCACCGGCCGTTACCAACTCGCCGTCGCGACGCGCTGTACCCATATGATAGAGGCGAGCATCGACTGCCTCGGTATTGCGAATAACCGCGCCTTTGTCATAAGCACCCGGATAGCCCTTCGACGCAAGCACAATACCCAACGTCGCATTGCTACTCCACTTTGGCTCTACGGCCTCTGTTGCGGTTGCTATGGCGTAGAATGTGTCGTAGATGTCACTCTCAATAAGTGGCAAAACAACCTCGGTCTCGGGGTCGCCAAAACGAGCATTGAACTCGATAACCTTGATACCATCAGCCGTCTTCATCAGACCTCCGTACAGAACGCCACTCAACGCAACGCCCTCCTCGACCATAGCCGCTGCCGTAGGTCGCATAATATACTCCATTGCGTAGGCCAAATCCTCGTCGGTGATAAACGGCAAACGGGTATAGGCGCCCATACCGCCTGTATTTGGACCTTTGTCGCCATCAAATGCGCGCTTATGGTCTTGTGCCACAGGCATCGGATAGAGTTTATCACCCTTGACAAAGCACATAAGCGAAAACTCCGGACCTTCGAGATACTCCTCTACAACGACGCGACCTTTACCAAAACTCTCGTCGAGCAACATATCGCGCAACGCCGCATCGGCCTCGTCGAGCGTCATTGCAACAACAACACCCTTACCTGCTGCCAATCCATCGTATTTGAGGACTATCGGCGCGCCCTTCTGCTCAACATAGGCACGAGCCTCGTCGTAGTTATCAAAGGCTTCGTATGCAGCTGTTGGGATATTATACTTTGCCATCAGTTGCTTGGCAAACTCCTTGCTTGATTCGATACGGGTTGCACCCTTTGTGTGGCCAAAGATTGCAAGGCCCTCGGCACGAAACGCATCTACAACTCCTGCGGCCAACGCAGCCTCGGGACCTACAACAGTCAAATCAACACCCTTTTCAACGGCAAAAGCCTTCAACGACTCGACATCGGTATCCTTAATCGCAACACACTCGGCATCGGCTGCAATACCCGCATTGCCTGGTGCGCAATATATCTTATGGACTTGTGGCGAACGGCTCAACGCATCGACAATCGCGTGTTCGCGACCGCCCGAGCCAATGACTAAAACTTTCATAGTTTTACAAATTCAAAATGCAAAATGCAGAATTCAAAATTGTCATTTTTCACTTTTGGGAGAGGAGATTTGGCTTTGCCCCCCTTAATGCTCGGAGGGAGCATACTTTGGCGTATGTGACCTTCGGACAGTAAGGGTAAAAGTCAAATATTCCTTCCAAAATGGAAAATTAGTGCTTAAAGTGGCGCATTCCGGTAAATAACATTGTGATACCGAGTTCGTTAGCCTTCTTAATCGAGTCCTCATCGCGAACCGAGCCGCCAGGCTGAACGATTGCCGTAACACCATACTCTGCTGCAAAAGCAACGGTATCATCGAATGGAAGGAAGCCGTCCGATGCGAGTACAAGACCCTCGGTATGGCCTGCCGCCTGTGCCTGTTTGAGAGCAATTTCGGCCGAACCGACACGATTCATTTGGCCAGCACCAACACCCAACGTTGCGCCATTCTTAACAACGGCAATAGCGTTCGACTTAACGTGCTTAACAATGCGCCAACCAAAGTTAAGGTCGGTCAAAACCTCTGCCGAAGGCTTTGCCTCGGTTACGCACATATCGGCAACAACCTCCTTGGTTGTGGTATCGAGTTGCTGAACAAGCAGACCGCCATTAACACTAATGTATTGATTAAGTGGAGCCTCCGAGCGAGTCATATCGACCTTCAACAGACGAAGATTCTTCTTCGCCGAGAGAATCTCCAACGCCTCTGCCGAGAATGATGGTGCCATAACGATTTCGAGGAAGATTGGCTTCATTCCGAGTGCGACCTCTGCGGTAACCTCACGGTTGAGAGCCACGATGCCACCAAAGATACTCTTCGTATCGGCCTCGTAAGCACGAGTCCAGGCCTCCAATGCATCTTTTCCGATTGCAGCACCGCAAGGATTCATATGTTTCAACGCTACGCAGAATGGCTCATCAAATTCGCGAACGATATTCAGCGCAGCATTGGCATCTTGGATATTGTTGTACGACAACTCCTTGCCACCCAACTGCTCGGCATAAGCCAACGAAAAAGACTTTGTTTGGTTATCGCGGTAGAACTTCGCGCTCTGATGAGGATTTTCGCCATAACGCAAGCCCTGCTGAATATCGAACTGCAAGAACAACTTCTCGCTCAAACCTGCCTTGTCGCGCATAAAGGTTGCTATACAAGCATCATACTCGGCCGTATGGGTATAGGCCTTGGCCGAGAGCGACAAACGAGTCGAAAGCGTTGTATTGCCCTCGGCACGAATCTCGTCCAATATCTGGGCATAATCGGCAGGGTCGCACACAACAGTCACGTCGCGATAGTTCTTTGCAGCCGAACGCAACATCGACGGACCACCGATGTCGATATTCTCGATAGCCTCCTCCATCGAAACACTCTCTTTGGCAATAGTCTCGCGGAACGGATAGAGATTGACACAAACCATATCGATAAAGCTAATACCGTTCTCGCGCAATGCTGCCAAATGGCTCTCATCGTCACGACGAGCCAAAAGACCGCCGTGAACCTTTGGGTGAAGAGTCTTTACTCGGCCATCGCAAATCTCCGGAAAGCCCGTAACATCGCTGATACCAATGGTTTTAATTCCGCTGTTCTCCAACAGACGTTGTGTTCCTCCCGTTGCGATAATCTCCCAACCGAGGCTTTGCAGACCGCCGACAAACTCGACCAATCCACTCTTGTCGCTAACGCTGACTAATGCTCTTTTCATCTCTATAATAACTGTTTAATTGTTTCTACATAAAGTTTGTGTTCAATTACCTGGCCCATACGGTGAACCTCGTCGGCATCGTTGCCATCGTATTCAAAGGCCTTTTGTGCTATGATACGGCCACCATCGAGCGACGAATCGACCCAATGAATTGTGATACCGAATACCTTTACACCATATTCGATAGCCTGCTCCACAGCCCTTGCGCCACGGAAAGCAGGCAGAAGCGATGGGTGGATATTAACAATCCGACCCTCGTAGGCTCCGAGCAGCACTTCACCAACAATACGCATATATCCCGCAAGGCAGACAAGTTCGACCTCCGATTTATCGAGCAGACGCACTATCTCGCGCTCATAATCGGCCTTCGAAGCATACTCTTTTGGCGCAAACGCAAAGGTCGGAACTCCGTGTTGTTTGGCTCGTTCAATGCATTGCGCATTAGGCTTATCGCAGACCAATAACACTACACGGGCCTCTAATTCGCCTCGCTCACACGCCGAGACTATCGCCTCGAAGTTGGTACCCTCACCACTCGCGAATACCGCTATATTGTGCATCGCTTTACTCAATTACAACGCCCTCCGTATCGGTTACACAACCAATAATCGAGGCCTTTTCACCTGCGGCCGTAAGGATTTCGATAGCCTTTGCAGCCTCGCTCTGGTCGAGAACCACAACCATACCGATACCCATATTGAAGATATTGAACATCTCGCGATGAGGCACACCGCCCCACTTCTCCAACGCACGGAATACAGGCAAAATCTCCCACGAGCCCTCCTTTATGCGAAGGCCTTGACCCTCGTGCAATACGCGAGGAATATTCTCGTCGAAACCGCCACCCGTTATGTGGCAGATACCGTGAACGTCGCAGTTGCGAATAACCTCCAACACCTGACGAACATAGATTTTGGTTGGAGTCAGCAACACCTCTCCAAGTACGTTACCCTCCAATTCGTCGTAACGCTCATTCAAATCGAGTTGGTTGTCCGATACAATCTTGCGCACGAGGCTGAAACCGTTGGAATGGACACCACTCGAAGCGACACCGACCAACACATCGCCAACCTTCACCTTGCTGCCATCAATGAGCTGCGAACGCTCTACAACGCCACAAGTAAAACCTGCAATATCGTAGTCGCCACCCTCGTACATACCGGGCATCTCGGCCGTCTCGCCACCAATAAGCGCGCAACCTGCCTGACGGCAACCCTCGGCAACACCTGCAACAATGGCCTCAACCTTTGTTGGGATATTGTGGCCAAGAGCCACATAGTCGAGGAAGAACAATGGCTCTGCACCTTGCGCCAAGACATCGTTCACACACATCGCCACAGCATCGATACCGATAGTATCGTGCTTATCCATCGCAAACGCGAGTTTCAGTTTTGTACCAACACCATCGGTACCGCTAACCAATACCGGCTCTTTGACACCAAGCGATGCGAGGTCAAACATACCTCCAAAGGCTCCGATATTGCCCATCACACCCTTACGAGCGGTCGATGCAACGTGTTGTTTAATACGGCGTACCACCTCGTAACCTGCTTCGAGATTTACACCAGCTTTTTCGTAATTTACTGCCATATCTTTTGCTATTTTATTGTTTGCTATTTATTAACCTCCTCTATTGATTGAAATAGAGGTGTTGGGTATTGACCATTGAAGCAAGCCAAACACATATCGTTACGATTAGGCGCCGAGGCTAACGTCGATTCGTACGACAAGAAGGCCAACGAATCGGCTCCAATAGCTTCACAAGCCTCCTCGACCGACATACGCGCCAACATCAACTCGTCGAGCGTCGAGGTATCGACACCATAAAAACACGGGTGGGTCATCGTTGGGCTGGCGATACGAACGTGGACCTCTGTTGCACCTGCAAAGCGCAGCATATCGACAATGCGACGCGAGGTCGTACCACGAACAATCGAATCATCGACCAACACAACACGTTTTCCGTTTACAATCGAACGCACAGGCGAGAGTTTCATTCGCACTCCCTTATCGCGCAGCGCTTGCGATGGCTGGATAAACGTGCGGCCCACATATTTATTCTTAATAAGGCCCATCTCGCACGGAAGCCCACTCGCCTCGCTATAACCTTGCGCAGCGCTCAAACTCGAATCGGGAACACCCACAACAATATCGGCCTCGGCCGGTGCCTCCTTATACAAACGACGGCCCGACTCTTTGCGATAGGCGTGCACATTACACCCCTCGATATCGCTATCGGGACGTGCAAAATAGATATACTCCATAGCGCACATCTTGCACTTGCGCTCCTCGGCATAGAACGACGAACGAATACCCTTCTTGTCGATAGTAACAATCTCGCCAGGGGCTACATCGCGCACAAACTCCGCTCCGATTGTGTCGAACACACAAGTTTCGCTACTTACAATATAACCATCGCCAATACGGCCTATCGAGAGCGGGTGAAAACCATAACGGTCACGACAAGCATAGATGCGATTTTTGGTCATAATAAGGAATGCAAAAGCACCCTCCAACTTATTCAACGCCTCGATAATCGAAAAGATTCGCGGCTCCGACGGGTCGTCCTTCTTGATAAGGTGTGCCAGCAACTCGGCGTCGGAATAGGAGTGGAACAGCGAACCACAACACTCCAAAGCCTCCGTGAGTTGTTTTGCATTGACTACGTTACCATTGTGAGCCAATGCAAAATTACCGGAAGTATGACGGAAAAAGAGCGGTTGAAGATTACTACCATCACGCGACGATATTCCCGTATAGAGAACGTGACCAATACCAATTCGGCCCTCCATCGATGCTATCTTACGCTCGTCGAAGACCTCCGACACAAGACCTGCGCCTCGATGGCACTTCATCTGCCCCTCATCGTCTACACACACCATTCCGCAACCCTCCTGACCACGGTGCTGCATCGTATGCAGACCATAGTACATTATTGACGAAACGTGCTCAATACCATATACACCTAATACACTCATATAATAAATCTCATTAACCTACTTCGTAAAATAACTTACTGCATTCTCAAATATATTTTGGCAACGCTTGCCATCAATATTCTTGAACAAATTGTCGGCATATCGCTCCGTATGGCCCATCTTTCCGAGGATTTGACCATCACGACTGATAATACCCTCAATACCATACGACGAGCCATTTGGATTGTGAGGAGCATCGGTCGTAGGACGACCCTCCATATCGGCATATTGGAATGCCACCTGACCAGCAGCAAACAACTCCTCGGCCATAGCCTCGCTCACAACGAACTTACCCTCACCGTGGCTGACTGCAATAGAGTGCAAATCGCCAACCTCGAATGACGAGAGCCAAGGCGAAGCAGTTGTACCAACACGAGTTGTAACGATTTGCGAAATGTGGCGGTGAATATCGTTATGGAAGAGTGTAGGCGACGACTTGGTAACCATACCCAATCGACCATAAGGCAACAAGCCCGACTTAACGAGCGCCTGGAAGCCGTTGCAGATACCCAAAATCAGACCTCCACGGTCGAGCAATGCGTGAACAGCCTCCGTAACAGCAGCATTATTCAACACGCTGGCGATAAATTTACCGCTACCATCTGGCTCATCGCCAAGTGAGAATCCACCACTCAACACGAGAATTTGCGATTTGGCAATTTCATCGCACATTGTCGCAATCGAGGACATAATATCTTCGCCTGTCAGATTGCGGAATACGCCAATATGAGTCTTTGCTCCTGCACGCTCAAATGCTCGTGCTGTATCGTAGTCGCAATTCGTACCCGGGAACACAGGCAGATAGACTCTAACCTCATCGACCTTCGGTCCATTATATGCAGGGGCCTTGCGCTCGCAATCGCCTACGCGACAAGGCTCACCACTCAAACCGCGAGCCGGATATATCTTCTCAAAGCCAACGCTATTTGCCTTATAGAGTTCGGCCAAATCGAGAGCCTCGCCATTAACCGTAAGGCTCTTATCGACTACCGTTTCGCCAAGCAACAATGCACCCTCGATTGGAGCAAGCGCCTCAACCAAAATTGAGCCATAGTTATAATCAAAGAGTTCGCTCTCGGCCAACTCGACGCGTGCGCCAATCTCATTACCAAAGCTCATCTTCGACAGAGCCTCGGCAACGCCACCAAAACCGATAGCATAGGCCGCAACCACATTGCCACTCTCAATCTGCTCGCTAACGAGCGTGAAGTTGCGACGCAGAGCCTCGCAATCAGGCGTATAATTAGTCTTTGGCGTATGCTTAACCAAATACAACTTATGACCTGCCGACTTAAATTCGGGACTGATAACAACCTTTGCATCGACAGTTGTAATACCAAATGCGATAAGTGTCGGTGGAACTTTAATATCGTTAAACGTACCGCTCATCGAGTCCTTACCACCAATCGAAGGCAATTCCAACTCCTTCTGCATACGCAATGCACCGAGCAGAGCCGACATTGGCTTACCCCACGAACGTTCGTCGGTCATACGCTCAAAATATTCCTGATACGAGAAGCGCATTTTGTCAAATCGAGCTCCCGCTGCAACAACCTTCGCACAAGCCTCAACAACGGCATATTGCGCACCGTGATAAGGACTCCACGACGCAATGAAAGGGTTATAGCCAAATGCCATAATACTTGCCGTCGAGGTCTGGCCGTTACGAACAGGCAACGTCTGAACAGAGGCCTGTGTCTCGGTACGCTGTGTGCGACCACCAAATGGCATCAACACCGTCGAACGACCGATAGTCGAGTCGAACATCTCGATAAGACCCTTTTGCGACACAACATTGCGGTCGGCAAGCGTGTTGAGCACTTTGTCGCGCAGGGTTGCTCCTTCGACCTCACGCTTAAACGGATTACGCTCCTCGACACTGCCAATGCAGACTTTCGTATAGTGTTTTGCGCCAGCCGAATCAATAAACTCGCGCTTCAAATCGACAATCTTCTCGCCGTGGAAGAACATACGCATACGCGAGTTGTCGGTAACATCGGCAACGTAAGTCACCTCGACATTCTCCTCGGCACACAGAGCCATCATCTGCTCCATATCCTTGCGCTCAACCACTACCGCCATACGCTCCTGCGACTCGCTAATTGCAAGTTCGGTCGAGTTCAATCCACTATATTTCACAGGCACGCGGTCGAGATAGATGTCCAGGCCATCGGTCAGCTCACCGATAGCAACACTCACACCACCTGCACCAAAGTCGTTCGACTTCTTGATAAGACGCGTAACATCGGCACGACGGAAGAGGTGCTGAATCTTGCGCTCCTCTGGTGCATTACCCTTCTGCACCTCCGAGCCACACTCTTCGAGCGAAGCTGCCGTATGCTGTTTCGACGAGCCCGTTGCACCGCCGATACCATCGCGGCCCGTACGGCCACCCATCAACAACACGACATCGCCCGGAGCAGGACTCTCACGACGCACATTCTCGGCCTTAACAGCACCAACAACAGCACCAACCTCCAAACGCTTGGCGACATAGTCGTCGTGGTAAATCTCGCGAACGTGGGTTGTCGCCAAACCGATTTGGTTACCATAGCTCGAATAACCGGCAGCAGCCTTGCGGCTAATTACACGCTGTGGGAGCTTACCCGGGAGCGTTTCGGCCACACTCTTATATATATCGCCGGCACCCGTCACGCGCATCGCCTGATAGACATAGGCGCGACCCGACAATGGGTCACGAATAGCACCACCGAGACAGGTCGAAGCACCACCAAACGGTTCGATTTCGGTTGGGTGGTTATGGGTTTCGTTCTTGAATTGAAGCAGCCACTTTTCGCTCTGACCTTCAATATCGACATCGACAAATATACTGCAAGCATTATTCTCCTCGCTCACCTCCATATCGTCCAACTTGCCTATCTTGCGAAGATAGCGCGCACCTATGGTTGCCAACTCCATCATACAAAGGCTCTTTTGTTCGCGACCCAACTCTTTACGTATTTCGCCAAACTCGGCAAGCGCAGCCTCGAACTCGTCGCGCATAAACGACTCGTCAATCTTAATCTCCGTAATTTCGGTCGTGAAGGTCGTATGGCGGCAATGGTCACTCCAATATGTATCGAGGATACGCAACTCTGTTTGCGATGGATTGCGGCCCTCGCCACGGAAATAGTTTACAACCTCGCGCAAATCGTCGGCATTCATCGCCAAAGAGTTTGCCTTGCAGTATGGTGCCAACTCCTCCTCGGTCATATCGGTAAAGCCCTCCAAAATACACACAGGCTTTACATCGGCCTGCTCGGAGTCGGAGAGAATGGTCAAATCCTTTTCACGCGACTCAACTGCATTGATATAGTAACGCTTTACGGCCTCCAAATCGGCATCGCTAACCCCGTTGTCAAATATCAACAGTCGCGACGAGCGAATACGGACATCGGCCGACGGCTCTATCAGACGCACGCAATCCACAGCCGACGAGGCACGTTGGTCGAACTGACCCGGCAGATACTCGACAGCCAGATATTTAACCCCTTCGAGCGAACATTCGTCCATCACACAATCGGTCACTACCTCTCCGAAAACGGCATAGCGGCAACGCTCAATCAACTCCTCCGTAAAGCCGAACAAGTCGTAGACATTGAGCAGACGCAACGACTCGATGTTGAGCGAGAGGTTCTCGTTGAGTTCGCGACGCAAGGCCTCTGCCTCGACACGGAACTCGGCATATTTTTCGACGTATATACGATAATTCTTCATAGCACTAAATTTCTGATTCCAACACCTTTTGTGTTTGATTCTTACGATACTCAATAAGACGCTCTTCGAGAGCCTTATCGGTCAAAGCAAATATTGAAGCTGCTATCAGCGCAGCATTCTTCGCACCATTGATAGCGGTTGTCGATACAGGCACACCACCAGGCATCTGCACTATCGACAAAAGCGAATCAAGACCGCCAAGAGCCGAAGTTTTGATAGGCACACCTATAACGGGAACTGTCGTAAGGCCGGCTGTAACACCAGCAACGTGAGCTGCGCCTCCGGCACCGGCGATGATTGCACCAATACCCCTTTCGCGAGCCGTCGTTGCATATTCAAACATCAGATGTGGCGTACGATGTGCGCTAATCACACGCTTCTCGTATTCGATACCCAACTCCTCCAATGTCTCGACTGCGGCCGACATCACACCCCAATCGCTGGTAGAACCCATAATAACTGCTACTTTCATAACTTTCGGTTTTATAATGTTTTACAATTCTCCAAAAAACAAAAGGCCACCGCAACGCATAGTTGCAGTGGCTCTATATTACAGCACACGGCTTTTGAACCCAGCAAGCGAGGTACATTCGGCCGTCGGCAGCATATCCACACGATTGTCGATGACGTATATCGCCCAACCACGCCCTTCGGAGGAACGCCCCCAAATTGGCAAATCGACGCAGATAACTCATCAACCATTCCATACCGCAAAATTAAATAATGTATGGCAAATTCTCAAAAAAATAATATTCAATTTTATCAACACTTTTTCATCAATAAAAGCCATTAAACATTATCGATTTTTTCTGTCAAAAAATTGCACCAATCAAAAATATTTGCTTACCTTTGCACAAATAATTTGAGCGCAAAGGCTATGACCCGTTGTACAAACAACCGCCATCGAGGCATTTCGACCCAACAACACAAGCGAGCGATACGATGTGTTGCAAATACGATGGTGCAGGTATGTCAATGGGTGTGTGATGCGGTGCGATGAAACAAAGGAGCGAGGTGCGATTATGCGCCTCGCTCCTTTTGGTATTTAGAGTTTGAATTTTAATAAAATATTACATTATGTCGTTTCTAACAGAGAGAGTTCAGCAAGAGGGTTTAACCTTCGACGACGTGTTACTCGTTCCCTCCTACTCGGAGGTCGTACCACGCGAAGTTAGTGTAAAGAGTCGTTTCTCGCGAAACATCACGCTCAACATTCCTATCGTATCGGCAGCTATGGACACCGTAACCGAAGCACCTATGGCAATCGCAATCGCTCGCGAAGGTGGTATTGGTGTTATCCATAAGAATATGTCGATTACCGAGCAGGCAGCGCAGGTTCGTCGCGTAAAACGTGCCGAGAATGGTATGATTTACGACCCTGTCACAATCACCAAGGAGCAGACCGTTGGCGATGCTTTGGCCCTTATGCACGAGAATAAGATTGGCGGTATCCCTGTCGTAGACGACAATCGTAAGCTCGTTGGAATCGTGACCAACCGCGACCTCCGTTTCCAAAAGGATTTCTCGCGCCTGATTGCCGAGGTTATGACTTCGGAGAATCTTGTAACAATCACCGAGGCCGAGCGCGACAGCGAAGATGTTACAGAGGTATTGCTCCGCAACAAAATCGAGAAATTGCCTGTCATCGACAAGGAGGGCCACTTGGTAGGCCTTATCACCTATAAAGATATTACAAAGGTACAAGACCACCCTAACGCTTGCAAAGACAGCAAAGGTCGTTTGCGCGTAGCGGCAGGTGTTGGTGTTACGGCCGACTCAATGGAGCGTGTCGATGCGTTGGTTGCCGAGAGTGTCGATGCAGTTGTTCTCGACTCGGCTCACGGCCACTCGAAGAACATCGTCGATTTGCTCAAACGCATCAAAGCCAAATACCCTACGCTCGATGTTATCGTTGGTAATATCGCTACCGCCGAGGCAGCTCGCTATTTGGCTGAAAATGGCGCTGATGGCGTAAAGGTCGGTATCGGTCCAGGCTCTATCTGCACCACCCGAATCATTGCAGGTGTAGGTGTTCCACAGCTGACCGCCATTTTCGATGTTGCCGACGCAGTCAAAGAGCTCGACGTTGCAGTTATTGCCGATGGTGGTTTGCGCTACTCGGGCGACATCGTAAAGGCACTGGCAGCAGGTGGCGACTGTGTGATGTGCGGCTCGATGTTTGCCGGCACCGAAGAGGCTCCCGGCGAGACTATTATCTACAACGGCCGTAAGTTCAAGACCTACCGAGGTATGGGCTCGATTGATGCGATGAAGGCCGGCTCGAAGGACCGCTACTTCCAAGATGGCGAGGCCAATATCAATAAGCTCGTTCCGGAGGGTATCGTTGGTCGCGTTCCGTTCAAAGGCGCACTCAACGAGACGGTATATCAGCTCGTTGGCGGAATCCGCTCCGGTATGGGTTATTGCGGTGCGCGCACTATCAAGGACTTGCAGAGCGCCCGTTTTGTCCGCATTACCGCAAGTGGTGTTGTCGAGAACCACCCTCACGACATCACCATCACCCGCGAAACTCCAAACTATTCGCGAGGCGAATAGTTCAGAATGCAGAATGCAGAATGCAAAATTCAAAATGCAGTATTAAAAATTAAGAATTATATGAAACAAGACATGATTGTGATTCTCGACTTGGGAAGTCACGAGAATACAGTATTGGCCCGTGCAATCCGCGCACTTGGTGTTTATAGCGAAATCTACCCTCACGATATTACGGCCAACGAGTTGAAGGCTCTGCCAAACGTCAAAGGTATTATCATCAACGGTGGCCCTAACAACGTGATTGACGGTGTCGAAATCGACGTTTTGCCAGAGATTTACGAGGCTGGTATTCCTGTTATGGCCGCAGGTCACGACAAGGCACTTTGTGCTGTCAAACTTCCACAGCTCGGCAACGACGAGGAGGCTGCAAAAGAGGCTGTGCGCTCGTTTGTTTTTGACACTTGCAAGGCCGAGACTAATTGGAATATGAAAAACTTTGTTGCCGACCAGGTCGAGTTGATTCGTCGTCAGGTAGGCAACCGCAAGGTCCTGCTCGCATTGTCGGGTGGTGTCGATTCGTCGGTTGTGGCTGCATTGCTTTTGAAGGCCATTGGCGACAACCTCGTTTGCGTACACGTCAATCACGGTCTGATGCGCAAGGGCGAGTCGGAGGACGTTGTCGAGGTCTTTGGCAACCAACTCTGTGCCAACCTCGTATATGTCGATGCTACGGAGCGATTCCTCACAAAGTTGGAGGGCGTTGAAGACCCAGAGCAGAAGCGCAAGATTATCGGTGGTGAGTTTATCCGCGTATTTGAGGAGGAGGCCCGCAAATTGGACGGCATCGACTTCCTTGGTCAAGGCACAATCTACCCCGACATTATCGAGAGCGGCACAAAGACTGCCAAGATGGTTAAGTCGCACCACAACGTAGGCGGTCTGCCAGAGGATTTGCAATTCGAGTTGGTTGAGCCATTGAAGCAACTCTTCAAGGACGAGGTGCGTGCTTGCGGTTTGGAGTTGGGCTTGCCTTACGATATGGTATATCGCCAACCATTCCCAGGTCCGGGTCTTGGTGTTCGTTGCCTCGGTGCAATCACACGCGACCGCTTGGAGGCTGTGCGCGAGTCGGACGCTATCCTGCGCGAAGAGTTTGCCCTCGCAGGCCTTAACAAAACCGTATGGCAATACTTTACGGTCGTTCCCGACTTTAAGTCGGTTGGTGTGCGCAACAATGCCCGCTCCTACGATTGGCCTGTAATTATCCGTGCTGTCAATACTATCGACGCGATGACCGCAACTATCGAGCATATCGACTGGGCTATTTTGGATAAGATTACGAAGCGAATTTTGGCCGAAGTTCCAAACGTAAATCGCGTTTGTTACGATATGTCGCCAAAACCATCGGCAACCATCGAGTGGGAGTAACCCTCGGTGTTATAACAAACAAGAAGTCGCGCTACCCGAATTGGATAGCGCGACTTCTTGTTTAAGCATTTTTACGGTTCGAGAACAAGGCGGAAGCCGCCACCGTAATACCTACCTGACGGTGGATTAGAGTTGCGGGTCGAAACACGACAGGTCTCCGTAGGGCTATTCCAACTTCCCCCACGCAACACGCGGAGATAGCCGCTACTTGGCCCCGTAGGGTTGTTCTGCGATGGGCTGTACTTGCCGTACAGCCCATCGCAGAACAAGAGGTTAGCGGCAGTAAAAACCGCATAAAATCAATTTTTAGTTGAGGGAAGGAAGGAACGAATAATCCTTCGAATAATGCAAGTGTTGCTCAACATAGTTGGCAGGGTACGAAACCTTGACATCGACAATGTTGTCGCCCTCCATAACCAACTCGTACTCCGGATTAACGAAGCCACCATAAGGCTCGATATTGAGTGCCTTGTAACGGTCGAGAACCTCCTTGTGGAGTTCTGGGTCAATCTTCACGGCATACTTCTCGATAAGAGCCTTACCTGCCTCGAAGTCGCCCTCGCTCTTGATACGCTGAATCTCGTACAACTGCTTACCGAAGATAGCGCGCAGCTTGTCGAAATCGTTTACAACGATATAACGCTTGCCGTTCTCAACAACCCACTCGATGACGTTCTCCTCCTTGCCAAGGTCGTAGGCCCAATCCGAGATAAGCTTGCGGTTACGCATATGTGCCTGCTCGACATTCTTGCCCAACTCGATACGCGAAAGCTGTGTCATCGCACCATTCATAACATACGAAGCATATTGAGCCTTTGCTACGTCGAGCGATGGAATCAGGCCAATCTCAACCATCTTCTCGTCGCCGAGGTAGTAGAGAGCAAAGAGGTCGGCACGAGTCTCCTCCAAAGCCGACGAATATACGCCCAACTCTGTACCCGTAGTACCAGGTGCCAACTGACCCGAACCGTGGCCAAGACACTCGTGGAGGTCGGTATGGAGGTCGTCCGAAAGTTTGCCATACTCCTTCATACGAGCGCGGTCCTCCTCACGAAGAACAAACTCCTCGGCAAAGCCACTACCCTGCGCAGCCTGCTTGTAGGCATAGGTGATATTGTCGATGGTTACCGATTTCGAGCCGTGTTCCTTGCGAATCCAGTCGGCATTCGGAAGGTTGATACCGATTGGCGTTGTCGGATAGCAGTCGCCACCGAGCATAGCCACTGTAATAACCTTTGCCGATACACCCTTAACCTCCTCTTTGCGATATGCAGGATTGATTGGCGAGTGGTCCTCAAACCACTGTGCATTAGCCGAGATAATCTGGGTACGACGGCAAGCCTCCTTATCGAGGAAGTTTACGACCGACTCCCACGACGCCTTGTAACCAAGAGGGTCGCCATAGACCTCGGTAAAGCCATTTACGAAATCGACGTTCGAAGTAACGTCCTTAACCCACGAAACATTGAAGGCATCGAAATCGCGCAAATCGCCCGACTTGTAGTACTTAATCAACAGACCGATGGTCGTTTTGAGTGGCTCCTCGGCAACAGCCTCGGCCTTCTCCAACCAATATACAACCTGCTCCAAAGCCTCGGTATACATACCGCCAACTTTGTAGGTCTGCTCGTAGATTTTACCATCTTTCTTTACGAGTTTCGAGTTCAAACCGTAGGAGATTGGGCAAGGGTCGTTACCGGCCTTCTTAATCATTGTGTTGTAGAACTTCTCAACCTCCTTCTGTGTAAGGCCCTCGTAGTAGTTACCTGCCGATTCGGCGATTACATCGACACCCTCGGTTTGGTTCAAACGCGAAGCGTAGAGCGAAGGGTTGAAGATAGCCTCCAAGACAACTTCCTTCTCGACAGGCAACTCTACCTTGCAAGCCTCCAACTGCGCAGCGAACCACTCACGCGAGAACTCCGGCGCGAACTTATCGTTCGAGTAGTGGTGGTGAATACCGTTGGCAAACCACACCTTCTTCAAATACTTCTCCATCGCCTTAAACTCGGGACACTCCTTGTCGCCCTCATACGAGGTATAAATCGACTCCAAAGCGCGACGAATCGTAAGGTTGTACTTAAAGTTCTGGTCGAACAAAATATCGCGACCACACTTTGCCGACTCGGCCAAATAGTAGACCAACAACTTTTCGTTAAGCGGAAGGTTCTCGAATCCCGGCACTTCGTAGCGGATTACTTTGGCATCATCGAATCGGTCAACGACCCACGGTGCCTCCTCCTTCTGCAAGCCTGCACACGAGGTCAGAACCATTGCAACAACTCCCATAGAGGTAATAATTAGTTTTTTCATTTGTGTTAATATTTAAGTTTACAATAAATATGCTTACACGGCAATATATGCCACAAAAATAACAATTTATTCGAAACCTCACAAAAAAAACCGCTATCGATTATTTTGATAGCGGTATAACTATTGAGCATATAATGGCACAGCGCATTACGCTCGATGAAAAAGAGGCCGATGGGTAGTACTCGGCGTACGTCCCATTGGCCTCGTTTTTGTTAGCGAGAGGAGAGGTCTGCACCCACTCACCAGAAAATTGCATTTTAGAAGAGAGGTTACAAGGCTCGACGAAATTTATCGACGATGGGTTGTACCAAGGTACTACCCATTGGCGGAAATTTTGTTAGCCGAAGGAAACACCTTATAAAATCAATTTTCAAAAAATTGCATTTTAGGAGAGACTTTACAACGCTCGGCCTCTTGTTCTGCGATGGGCTGTACTTGGCGTACTGCCCATTGCAGAACAAGAGGTTAGCGGCAGTAAAAACCGCCTACAAATCAATTTTAATAGCCGAATATATCCTCCTGCGTCAAATACTTAACCTTACCCAACGAACGAATATATCGCATATCGAGGTCGCTCTTATCGCCCAAGATGCAATAGGTATAAGGTCGCTCCTTGATAAACTCCTGCTGGAAACGGACAACATCGTCGAGAGTAAGCGACTTAACGCCATCATAGATAGTCTTGCGAGCGTCCTCCGAAAGGCCAAACTTTTCGTGTTCGAGATAGCTCCACAAGACACTCATCTTGGTTGTACGCTGGCTCTCCAAGTTTGCCAATATTCCACCCTTTGCCAACTCGAACGCCTGCTCCGAGCGAGGCATATCCTCGATAATCTCGTCGAAGGCCTTAACTGCCTGCTCAACCTTATCGTTTTGCGTAGCGATAAAGGCGTAGAAGTAGTATGGATGGTGAGGCATCACACCTTTGGCAAGGTAGGTATAAGCCGAGTATGCCAAACCTCGTGCCTCGCGCATCTCCTGAAATACGATAGAGTTCATTCCGCCCGAGAAGTAGTTGTTGTAGAGTTCTACGACTGCCGACTTTTCGACATCGAATTTATCCTCGGCACGGCACGAATACTGCATATAGTAGACCTGCTTTGCATCGTATTGCGCAAACAGCACGCTCGAAGTATCGACAGGCTTCGACGCAGCCGGCTCCGACTTTAAGTCGATAAGATTGTCTGCCACGCGATGCGCCGACGAGAGCGTTGCTGCAAGGTCAGTCATAGGCTGTGGGCCATAGTACATCACACGATGCTTAATTTGCGAGAGCTGCTTGATATTGGAGAGCAACTCCTCGGAGGTCACACCGCGCAACTCCTTCACCGACATCGTCTGCGAGCGGATAAACTCCGGACCAAAGAGGCAATAGCGCTGCAAAGCCGAGAAATTATCACGTTGCGAAGCCTTGGCGTTGATATATTGTTGCTCAACATCGCGTTTAACCTCACGCAATACATCTTCGTTGCCCTCGACATTGGCGATATAGTCCTCGACTATCGCCATAGCCTTCTCCATATTCTCGGCAAGACCACTAATCGAAACATAGGTCTTGTTGGCGTTGGTCGTAATATTGAACGAGCAGGCGAGGTCGTACAACTCACGCTGAATCTGCTCGGCCGACTTATCTGCCGTACCCAACAACTCCATATAACTCGTCGCCAACTCCATCGACTTTATGGTCGAAGTACCAAAGTCGTAGAGATAGACCAACGAGAAGAGCGAATTGGTATCATTCTGCTTATAAAGCAACTCTACCCCACTTTCCAACTGCGAACGCGACATATCACGCTCATAATCGACAAACACAGGCGCAATAGGCACTACCTCCGACATCTGCATTGCAACAAGATAGTCGCTCTGCTCATCACGATTAGCCGAAATTGGTGTAATCGAAGGTTTTTCAATCTTCTTCTGCGACTCGTCCTCACCCTGACGCTTATAGACTACGCAGTAGCCATTCTCCGGCAGATTTGCATTGGCCCACGCGACAATATCGGCTTTGGTTATCTCGGCTGCACGGTCAAGCTCGGTAGCAACATCGGCCCAATCAAGGCCATTGATAAAGGCTGCCTCCATTTTGTAGGCACGGGCAAAATTGTTCTCCAACTGCGCCATCTCGCCACGGCGATAGTTGGCAATAATCGATTTGAGCAATGCCTCGTCGAACTCACCACTACGCAATTTTGCCACCTCGGCAAGCAACAGGTCGCGAACCTCTTCAAGCGTCTGACCCTGCTTTGGCTCACCAAACAACATCGCAACACCTGCATCGGCCAAGAACTCCGTGCTGAAAGCAGCATCAAGCACCTTCTGCTCCTGCAAGAGGCTTGTATCGAGCAGACCACACTTACCACCATTCGAGAGGACCGATGCGAGAATCTTACCAACAAGAGCATCTTCGCTTCGCGCACCCTCTATCGGCCACGCAATAGCGACAACCTCACTCTCCAAGCCATAAACCTCCGACTCCTTGACCTCGGTTATAGCCTTTGGCTGATACTCTGCGACCTTTGGAAGATTGGCGTTAGGTGTCAGCGCACCAAAATACTTGTCGATAATCTCTATCGCCTCATCGGGGTCGAAATCACCGGCCATACATATAGCCATATTGTTTGGCACATAGTATGTGTTGTAGTAGTTTTTAATATTGGTAATCGACGGATTTTTCAGATGTTCCTGCTTACCGATTGTCGTCTGCGTTCCGTATGCGTGGTCGGGGAACACGAGCGACATAATCGTATCGAAGAGTTTGTTATCGTCTTGTGTAAGACCCATATTATACTCTTCATAAACGGTTTCAAGCTCGGTATGAAAGCCACGAATGACAGCATTAGCAAAACGCTCCGACTGAATTTTTGCCCAATTTTCAATCTGATTTGATGGTATATCCTCGACATAGTTGGTCTCGTCGTACGAGGTCCAGGCATTTGTACCATCGGCACCGATAGCCTGCATCAACTTGTCGTACTCGTTCGGAATAGCATATTTCGAAGCCTCTTGTGACACGCTATCGATTTGGGCATATATCGCCTTACGCTCCGCCTCATCGGTCGTTACGCGATAAACCTCAAACAAACGCTCAATCTCGTCGAGCAGCGGCTTCTCGGCCTCGTAGTTCTGCGTACCAAACTTGTCGGTACCCTTGAACATCAGATGCTCAAAATAGTGAGCCAAGCCCGTTGTCTCGGCAGGGTCGTTCTTCGAGCCTACGCGCACGGCAATCATCGTTTGCAGGCGAGGTTGCTCCTTGTTTACCGACATATATACCTTCAACCCATTGTCGAGGGTATAGATTCGGGTTGCTGTCGGGTCGTTCGACACCGACTCATAGCTGCGTCCGCAAGCAGTCACAACAACCGCAATTAGTAACGCAATCAATAGTGTTTTAATCTTTTTCATCGAATTTATTTTTCGTTTAACCTTTATCTACAAAAAAACTCATAGTCGCCATACACTCTATCAATTCGGAAATGTATAACGCTATGAGTTAAGACTTGCCAAAACATTTGGTTATACAAACGTTGCAATCGTCGCCATCGTAACGTGGGCAAACATCAATATTGTCACGATAAGTTTGATACCTGTGCCAACAATAAACGAGCAGAACGAGCCAACACCGACCTTGCAAGCGTGATTAAAATCGCTCTTTGCAAAGATAACCTCTCCGAGGATTGCACCAACCATCGGTCCGGCGATGACACTGACAATCTGCGCTATGATTGGTAGCGGAACAAAGAAACTACCCACAAGACCAAACATAAGGCCGACCGTAGCGCCCCATTGACCTGCCTTGCTACCACCAACCGCGCGAGCCAGATATGCAGGCAAGAAGTAGTCGAGCAATGTCACAAACAACGTCAATATGAGCCATATTACAAGCGACCAGACGCCAATGCTTACCACCGAGTCGCCCGAATAGAAGTAGGCACACACGACTCCGCCATAGGCGATTATCACACCCGGCAGAATCGGCAAAATACAACCGGCTACACCCGTCGTAAGGAGTGTAAAAGCACACACAGCGAGAAGTGTATCACGGCCGACATCTAAAAAATCAAAAAATTCCGACATACAGATAAACTATTTTACGAGCTGATTGGTTGCAGTCTCCGGGAAAATTACGTTTGGCGTAAAGCTCTTTGCCTCCTCAAACGACATCTGGGCATAGGATATGATTATTATCACATCGCCAACCGACGCTTTGTGTGCTGCCGCTCCATTCAGGCAAATAACGCCACTACCAGCCTCTCCCTCGATTGCATAGGTCTCCAATCGCTCTCCATTGGTTACGTTTACGACCTGCACCTTTTCGCCTCGGATAATATTGGCAGCCTCCATCAACGCCTTGTCGATGGTGATACTGCCGACATAATCGACATTGGCCTCGGTAACGGTCACTCTATGAATTTTGGATTTCAAAACCTCGATAATCATCTTTCTATCTCAATTTTATATTATCAATCAATCTAATCTCTCCCGCCTGCACAGCCACACAACCCTGCACACGCTCCGACTCGGCCCACGACTCAACCTGCTGCATTGTAGCAGCATCGACAGCGTGGAAATAGATGGTTTTCAGCAGTGGATTTTTGTCGATTTCGCCAACAACCCACGCCTCCAATTCGCGAGGCGACATCTCACCCACCTTCGCTTGCGCAGCACTCAACACTTCGTAGATGTGAGGAGCGGCTACACGATGCTCGGGGGTAAGCAAAAGATTTCGCGACGAACGAGCCAAACCGTCTGTATCGCGAATAATCGGGCAGTCGATAATCTCAACCGAGAGGCCAAGTTGCGCAACCATCGCGCGAATAACGGCAATCTGTTGAAAATCCTTCTCGCCAAAGTAGGATTTGGTCGGCTCCACAATAGCAAACAAGCGGCTTACAACCTGCGCCACACCGTTGAAATGGCCCGGACGAGTTGCTCCCTCCATAACCTTATCGATAAGTCCAAAATCGAATTGGCGGGTATCGGGTTCGGGATAAATCTCCTCAACCGACGGGAAGAGGACATAATCGACACCAGCCGCATCGAGCATCGCTGCGTCGGCCTCCGGCGTACGAGGATAGTTGCGCAGGTCATTTTTATCGTTAAACTGTGTTGGATTGACAAAGACACTCGCCACAACAACATCGCACTCTTTACGTGCGCGCTCGACAAGCGAGATATGGCCTTCGTGCAGTGCGCCCATTGTCGGCACAAAACCTATTGTCTTATTACGAAGCGGTGCGAGCAACTCTCGCAACTCGGCTACTGTTGATACTGATTTCATATTCGATTAAAATCCCTCTCCGTAATTTTACGGAGCATAGTTTGTCGCAAAGTTATAAACTTATTCGGAAAAGGCAAAAGATTTATCGATTTTAAGCGGTACAAAGCGTATCTCGGGCCATTTTCGCTACAACTTGCAATAGGCAACTTTCAATTTTCAACTTTATTTACTACCTTTGCGCAGATGATTGACCGCGAAACCATAGACCGAATATATTCGGCAGCCAATATCGTTGAAGTTGTCAGCGACTATGTAACTCTCAAACGCAAAGGTGCGAGTTATATGGCCTGCTGTCCTTTTCACAACGAGAAGACACCGTCGTTTGTGGTATCGCCGGCAAAGGGGCTATTCAAATGCTTTGGTTGTGGCAAGGGTGGCAACGCAGTAACTTTTGTTATGGAGCACGAAAATGTCTCCTACCCCGAAGCGTTAAAGATTGTTGCAAAACGCTACGGCATCGAGGTCCACGAGAAGGAGATGACCGAAGAGGAGGTGCGTCGCAACGACAACCGCGAAAGTATGTTTGCCCTAAACTCCTGGGCATCGGACTACTTTGCCGACTATCTCCATAGAAGCGACGAGGGCATTAGTGTCGGTATGACCTACTTCCGCCAGAAGCGCGGTTTCTCGGAGGCTACAATCAAGAAATTCGGACTCGGTATGTGTCCATCGAAGGGCGACCAGATGACGCGCGATGCATTGGCTGTCGCCTATAAGGAGGAGTTTTTGCTATCGACAGGTCTCTCCATCAAGCGCGAGAGCGATGGTCGCATCTACGACCGTTTTCGCGAGCGAGTGATGTTCCCCGTTCACAACATCTCGGGTCGCATAGTGGCCTTTGGTGGCCGAACCCTGCGTACCGACAAAAGCGTTGCGAAGTATCAAAACTCGCCCGAGAGTGAGATTTACAGCAAAAAGAACGAACTCTACGGACTCTATTTTGCCAAGAAAGCCATTCAACAGCTCGACTTTGCGATTATGGTCGAGGGTTATACCGATGTTATCTCGATGCATCAGTCGGGTGTCGAAAATGTCGTTTCGTCGTCGGGCACATCGCTCACCGTTGAGCAGATTCGACTATTGAAACGATTTACACGCAACGTAACAATCATCTACGATGGCGACTCGGCCGGTATCCACGCATCGTTACGAGGTATCGACCTTGTATTGCACGAGGGTATGAATGTCCGCATCGTCCTACTCCCCGAAGAGGACGACCCGGATTCGTTTGCTCGCACACACAGCGCCTCTGAGGTTCAGGCCTACATAACCGAAAACCAGGAGAATTTCATCACCTTCAAAGCAAAACTATTGCTTCGCGATGCCGCCAACGACCCTATCAAACGAGCCAATGTCATCAGCGATATGGTGCAGTCGATTGTGCAGATTCCTGACAATATCCAGCGTGCGATGTTTGTCAAGGAGTGTGCAAAGTTGATGGAGATTGACGAGAATATCTTGCTGGAAGAGGTTGCTCGCAAGCGTGTTATGTCGTTTGGCGATAAGGAGGCAAACGACTTCATCAGGCGTCAGCAACAACTCGGACGGCAAGAGCGCGAGCAGTTCGCTCAATCGGGTTTGGTTGCTCCTCAAAACGATGGCCCGATGTTGGGCGATTTGCAGATTGGCAGTAGTTTGGAGAGTATCGAGAGCGAGTTGATGATATACCTGCTCAAATATGGAGAGTGCAACTACGAAGTCAAAGAGGGTCGCAAGATGATTTCGCTCAATGTAGCAAACGAGATTATTCGTGAATTGGAGGTTGATGACCTTCGCTTCTCCGAAGAGCGATACAACCAACTGCTCGACATCTGCCGTCAAGGTGTTAATAGTGGCCACTACCCTTCTCATACGGAGTTGGTAAATCACCCAGACCCCGAGATTTGCAACATTGTGGTAGACCTGCTCACCAAACACGACAACTACATCGAGAGCGCCTTATGGACACAGAAAGAGGTTCACATATCCTCCGACGAGGAGATTCTCGCCACCGGCATTCCGAAGGCTTTGGGTTTGTTTAAGTTGAAGACCATATCAAACCGCATTATGCAACTGCAAGCCCAGCTTCAAGATTCGACGCTTGACGATGACAAATTGAGCGAGATTGTATTACAGCTATCAAAGCTCAACCAGATTAAGGTTGTAATCTCAAAGCATCTGCAACGCACCATCATCTAACTCTGTTTATACACCCCAAAAAGGGGTGGTCGGGGAGTGCGCGTATCGCTACGCACACGGTGTGCAAACAGAAAATAAACAGAAAGATGTGTAAAAACGTATAAAGATAAAAGAATCAGTTATCTTAACCGACCACCCTTCGTGCCTAAATGTGGCAACAATCGTGCCGAATAGAGCATCGAAGGGCAGAGGTTTGGCTACGCCCTTGCTTTTTACGGGCAATATTACTACCTTTGTTCTATGGATTTCAAACTTGTATCGGAATATAAGCCAACAGGCGACCAGCCACAAGCAATCGCATCACTCGTCAAATCGTTACGACGCGGGTGCGAGGGCAATGTTTTGCAGGGCGTAACAGGCTCGGGCAAGACCTTCACGATAGCCAACGTTATCGCCGACCTAAATGTTCCGACTCTGGTTTTAAGCCACAACAAGACCCTTGCGGCCCAACTCTACGGAGAGTTCAAGAACTTCTTTCCCGACAATGCTGTCGAGTATTTCGTATCGTATTACGACTACTATCAGCCCGAGGCATACCTCCCCGCAAGCGATACATATATAGAAAAAGATCTCTCGATTAACGACGAAATAGAGAAGATGCGTTTGAGTGCAACCTCTACCCTTCTCTCGGGACGTCGCGACGTAATTGTCGTTTCGAGCGTTTCGTGTCTCTACGGCATAGGTAACCCAAACGACTTTCACGCCACATCTATCTCGCTCGAAGTTGGTGATACGCTACCAATCAAGCACCTTGTATATAGGCTTGTCGAGGCACTTTACACCCGTACCGAGCGAGAATTGACACCGGCAACATTCCGCGTCAATGGCGAGACCATCGATATAATGACCGCCATAGGCAACAACTGTTACCGCATAATATTCTTCGACAACGAAATTGAGGCTATCCAAACCATAGACCCCGTATCGGGGCACAGAATTGAGAATGTCGATAAGGCTCTCATATTCCCCGCCAACCTATTCGTAACAACCAAAGAGCGCATAGCCAAAGCGGTAGACCAGATATACATCGACCTCGGAAAACAAATCGAATTTTTCGAGAAAGAGGGTCGCGATGTCGAGGCCAAGCGCATCAAGCAACGTGTCGAGTACGATTTGGAGATGATAAAGGAGTTGGGCTATTGTCCCGGCATCGAGAACTATTCGCGCTATTTCGACGGACGCTCTCCGGGTACTCGACCATTCTGTCTGCTCGACTATTTTCCCGACGATTTTCTGCTCGTCATTGACGAGAGCCACGTCACGATACCGCAGGTGCGTGCTATGTTTGGTGGAGACCAGGCCCGCAAAGAGAACTTGGTTGAGTACGGCTTCCGACTACCTGCTGCTCGCGATAACAGACCTCTTAAATTCAATGAGTTTGAGTGTTTGCGTAAGCGTTGTATCTACGTCAGTGCTACGCCAGGCGATTATGAACTATACCGAAGCGACGGCATAGCCATTGAGCAGATTATCCGCCCAACGGGGCTCGTAGACCCACCAATGGAGATACGACCTACGACCAACCAAATCGACGACCTCTTGGAGGAGGTTGAGAAGTGTGCCAAGCGTGACGAAAGGGTTATCGTCACGACTATCACCAAGCGTATGGCCGAAGAGTTGTCGAAATTTATGGACCGCGCCGGCGTAAGAAATCGCTACATTCACTCCGATATAGACACGCTCGAACGCGTACAAATCCTCGACGACCTACGCGCCGGATTGTTCGATGTACTGATAGGTGTAAATCTCCTTCGTGAGGGTATCGATATGCCAGACGTTTCGCTCGTCGTTATACTCGACGCCGACAAAGAGGGATTGCTACGCAACGTCCGCGCAATCACACAGATAGCAGGTCGTGCGGCCCGTCACACAAACGGCCGCGTCATAATGTATGCCGAGGAGTGTACCGATAGTATGCGTACAGCCATAGAGGAGAGTAATCGTCGTCGCCTTAAACAGATTAGATTTAACCTCGAAAACGCCATTCTGCCTACGATGGCGAAACGCAGTGGTTCTGGGCGCACTATGGGTCTTTCGTCTGCCGAGGAGGCCAAATACGACCAGGCCGACAACTTCATTATGCGTATGGCTGCCGACATCGAGAAGAGTTATACGGCACGCAACAACGACTACGATGCCCTCATAGCACTCGCAAAGGAGAAGATGGAGGAGGCTGCAAAGAATCTCGACTTCCTCGCTGCGGCACAATACCGCGACCGTATGTATGACCTACAACGGCTCAAAGAGGAGAGTAATAAGGGTTAGGCTTTATCGTCATTATCGCCATCGGTCGATGCAAATGTATAGTAACGACCAAGCAGATAGCTGTAACAAGCAGTTACGGCCGTGGTAACGATTTTCGACGGTGTTGGCCACAACATCAGGTACTCCACAAGAAGTTTCATCGATATATAGTTGAGCAATATTGCACCTACTACCGTCAGCGCATATCGTGCTAATTGTGGCAGCGACTCAAAGCGCGTAGCACGAAATGCCACGTTACGATTAAGCCAAAAGCCCGTAAAAAATGTTATCGGAAAGACAATTACCAACGAAAAGATATGTGGCGAGACAACGATAAAACCCAAATCAACATTCTGCTTACAGACGACGAAGTTGTAAATCAAGAAGTACCACAGCGCATCGAGCAGCATATTCAGCACACCGACTGCACCATAGCGAAATACCTGCAACGACACAATCGGTCGCAACAGAGGCAGGTAGAAAAATTCGACAACCCGAGTTATAAGCCGAGCAACCCCCATTATTATTTATTGGTATAAATCCACACTTCGCGAAAAGCTCTGTCGGAGGATTTCAGCATATCGACCAATGTAATACACTCGCCTCGTGTAGATGTCTCGTAGATAGCCACCATATATCGGCCCTTATAGTCGAAGATTCGGCTATTCAAATCGACATAACGGTCATTGACAATCTGTTGGTAACGCTTTGCGTTCTCCAACTCGGAATAGACGCCATAGACTGCATAACTGCAACCTGCACTCATCGACTCCGCCACCTTATCGGTCGCAGCCTCGGCTTGCGGTTCAACCACTTCGGCAACCTCGACAACTTCGGCCGCCACAGGAGCAACATCTTCCTCCGATTTAGGAGCTTCTGCAACCAGCGACGTATTATCAGGCAATGCAACAACTGCTGCACTACCGCGCAACTCGGATTTGCCCATACGCTCGGCAAAGAGATACTCGGAGTAGAGAATATACCCCGCCATACCCAAAGCCACAACTACACACAACGCGCCAAATAGATAGACACCCCACGGACGGCGCGGACGCAACTTTACGGCAACCTTCGGCATATCGGGATTGAGCGTAGTCATCAGCGACTCTTCGGCCTCGAAACGACGATTTACCACACGGCCAACACCCTCGATTACAAGCACACCGTCTTTATAGGTCTGTTGCAACCACTGCTCATAGATTGCCGCGGCACGAGTCTCATCGACATCGCCTGCTCGCGCTATAAGCTGTTCCAACGACTCCCCTCGGTTCTCTCCCGTAAACGACACCTTTCGATAGGGTGCCGAAAGACTCTTCGAAGACCTGCGCTCGGCCGACACCTGACGAACAATCAACGTACCGACCTGTGGTAGCCAAATGCTGTCGCCACTACACAATGCGTTATATATTAGGAAATTAACCTGTTGTACCATCACTATTTCTTGTTAAATTTCTTCACTCGCTTTGGCATCTGTACCGAATTAGACGAGTTGGGTTGCTGTTCAACAGTCGAAATCTTATCGGTTGGACCCTTATAGAACGAATAGATGATAGTCGCAATACCGAGTCCCACAAACGGAAGACTCAACCATTGTCCCATATTGAGGGTCATATCACTCTCAAATGCCACCTGATTCTCCTTGATAAACTCTATGAAGAATCGCGTCAGGAATATACCTATCATACCCAATCCAAAGAGCAAACCACGACGACGAGGAGCCGACGTATAGCGATAGAGCAAAATCAACACAACGAAGGTTGTCAGATAGCACAATGCCTCGTAGAGCTGTGTTGGGTGCTGAACGGGAATCTCTTCGAGCGACATATTGGGGAAGTTGCGGACAAACTTAAAGCCCCACGGACGGTCGGTCACACAACCTACGATTTCGGAGTTAAAGAGGTTGCCAAAGCGGACTATTGCGCCACTGATAGTTGCGATTATGGCCAAGCGGTCAATCATCCAAATCATCGACACCTTATTGCGACGCGAGCAGAGCCAAATTGCCGTTATGATACCTATGGTTGCTCCGTGACTTGCCAAACCTCCGTCACGGAACTCGGTAATCATAGCCCACGGTTTGAGCAGATAGTATTCTGGCTCATAGAATAGACAGTGGCCCATTCGCGCACCGATAATCGTACCCAACGTGATAAACATAAAGGCCGAATCGGAGAGCGATTGAGGCAACTTCTCGTGCTTGCAGAATTGTGAAAAAATCCAACCACCAAGCAACAAAGCCACAGCCCACATCAAACCATAGTATCGAATATCAAACGACCCAAGACTCAACATCACAGGGTCGAAATCCCAAACAATAGCCAATAACCTCATAATATATTATTACTATTCAATCGAAAATAACACTCGGCAATATCCCTTTTAGAGATTAACCTTCTTCAAGGTAAAGGCAAATGTACTACCCTCGCCAAGTTCGCTACGCACCGAAACGTGCTCGCCGTGACCCTCGATGATATGCTTCACGATTGCCAGGCCAAGACCCGTACCGCCCTGCTCACGCGAACGCCCCTTATCGGTACGGTAGAATCGCTCGAACACTCGTGCAATATCGCTCTTGGCGATACCTGTTCCGTTATCTTCAACCTCTACCAAAATTTTCTCACCGAGGTCGCGACAAGTAATCTTTGTCTGGCCCGACTCCTTACCGTAACGAATTGAGTTGATAACAAGGTTCTCCATAACCTGACCGATATAGAACTTGTCGGCCGAAACCCAGAAACGCGATGGCAAATTACCCGCATCCTTTACGACCAGCGAAATGTTACGCTTCGAGGCCTCCAACTCACACTGCTCGGCAATCTCCTTTGCCAAAGCGACCATATCGAAACTCTCGGCGTGCATCTGGTTCATATCGTTCTCCAATCGAGCGATAGTATCGAGGTCGCGAATGATGTTTATCATACGGTCCACACTCTTCTCTGCTCGTTCGAGATATTTGCGGTTAATCATCTCGTCCTCCAAACCGCCATCAAGCAAGGTCGAGACATAGCCCTGAATATTGAAAATCGGAGTCTTCAACTCGTGGGCAACATTGCCAAGATATTGCTTGCGGAACTTCTCCAAGTCCTTCAATCGAGCAATCTCTTTATCGTTGTCATCGGCCCAAGCGCTCAACTCGTCCGAAATATTCTCCACACGCTTATCCTTCAACTCGCCGACAATCTCGCCCGTATGAACATTGCGCGAGAATACGGTCGAATATATCGGGCGAAGTTTGTAGGCCACATATTTGACCATAATCCACAAAGCCAATAGCGATACCAGCACAAACACCGAGAGCGAAGCAATTAGGACAACCCACCACTGCGTCCATTCAGGTTTAAGCAACAACATAACACCGACACCGGCAACACACGTCGCTGCAATTGCTCCAATCAGCCACGACGCACTCTCTTTCGTTTTAATGTATATCATAGCACTTTTAGGTTTATAATTTCTAATTCTTTATTATCAGTTTAGCCTTGACAGCATACATCGCCAATATCATATTACGATATATCTCGACATCGTCATATTGCTCGGGGTCGGCAGCAACCAAGCGCAGCACCGCGTTATCGTTGGTACGACGCACCTTGCGCAGCACAACAAAACCACGACCCACAACCACATATTCGTTACCATAGGTCAAGGTCGCAGGGTCTATTCGCGTAAGGAACAATATCGTACCGCTCGGAATCGATGGCGCCATATCGTCACCATAGTAGCATATAGCGAGGTCGGCAGAGTTGATTTGAGGCACAAACATATACGATTCAGGAACAAACTCCTCTACCTCTGTAATCTGCGACAAATCACAGTTGTAGAATGGAACCTGCATATCGGAGACCCCGTCGGAGAACATTGAGCCATATCCCGTAAGCAACCATACCCGATTAACCTCCGGAAATTTAGCCACGATACGGTCCACCAAATTTGCCGATATTCCGTTATTGCCTCGCTTAATTTGATACAACGCTTCACTGCGTGCAAGACCAATATGACGAGCAAATGAATTTACCGTCATACCCGACCGCTCTATCACGAGTCGCAATCTATCCCAGCACAGCAGATTATTTGTCATATAACATTTTTTTTGCATCTTTGCAGTGCGGTTCCGTAGTTCAATGGATAGAATATAAGATTCCGGTTCTTACGATAGCGGTTCGAATCCGCTCGGAATCACAACTTTACAAGGCTGTCAATTTCAAATGGCAGCCTTTTTTCTACCCCTCCATTGCCGAAAACCCAGCAAGAGTGCAACGTTGCCATTGTATTCAAATAGCAAATATACAAAAAATTTTGAAAAACCACACCAATATATAAAGCAAATCGCACCTTACACGATACAATAAAGTTTTATGGCAGAATTTAGAGATAACATTTTGATTTTTGGTTTGCTCCGATTAACTTTGCAATAAATTAGTGAATAATGTCAGTAAGCAGAGATATACGCAACATCGAAAGCGATAGCGAATTTGAAAACCGCATCCGCCCCCAAGAGCTCGACACCTTCTCGGGTCAAGACAAGACCGTCGATAATCTGCGAGTATTTATCAAGGCGGCGCTGATGCGTGGCGACTCGCTCGACCACGTGCTATTGCACGGCCCTCCGGGTCTTGGCAAGACGACTCTTGCCAACATCATCGCCAACGAAATGGGTGCGCAGATGAAAGTTACATCGGGTCCTGTACTCGACAAACCTGGCGACTTGGCGGGATTATTGACCAATTTATCGGCCGGTGACGTTTTGTTTATCGACGAGATACACCGACTCAGCCCTATCGTTGAGGAGTATCTCTATTCGGCTATGGAGGATTTCAAAATCGACATTGTCCTCGATAAAGGCCCATCGGCTCGCTCGATTCAAATCGAGCTTGCACCATTTACTCTGATTGGTGCTACGACCCGTAGTGGTCTGCTCACTTCGCCACTTCGCGCTCGTTTTGGCATCACCTGCCACCTCGAATACTACGACGCTTCGGTACTCAACCGCATAGTCAAGCGTTCGGCTTCGATTCTCGGCATCTCGATTGACGACGATGCTGCGACCGAACTCGCTCTGCGTTCGCGTGGCACCCCACGTATCGCAAACGCTCTGCTACGACGTGTGCGCGACTTTGCAATGGTCAAAGGTGAAGGCCATATCGACCTCACAATCACGCGCATAGCACTCGATGCACTCAACATCGACTCGCGCGGTCTCGATAGTATGGACAACAAGATTCTATCGACGATAATCGCCAAATTCAATGGCGGTCCGGTCGGCCTTAACACCATAGCTACGGCCGTCAGCGAAGAGGCAGGAACTCTCGAAGAGGTCTATGAGCCTTTCCTTATCAAAGAGGGCTTTTTGAAACGCACTCCTCGCGGTCGTGAGGTTACGGAGTTGGCATACCGCCACCTCGGACTTATGCCCGAAGGTCGCGACGGAGAGTTGTTTTAGGGCGATTAAGTGATAAAGAGAAAGCGTGCAAAATGCACGCTTTTTTGTTAGTAACATCACACATCGCTCGGTAAAAGTTGCGCTTTTCAGAGATGCTATTACCGCCCGAGGTTGATTAGAAAGAGGCTATTTCCAGGCTTGGGAGGTAAGGCGAAGCAGGAGCATACTTGGCGTATGTGACTGTTTCGACTTGCCGACCGTAACGAAGAAATAGCCCTTTATAATCGACCTCCTAAAATCGATTTTTATCTTTTTGGTTGCAAGACTATATACGGCACAATCATCTCCTCCATCGATATACCTCCGTGCTGGAATGTATCGCGATAGTAGCGTATGTGACGATTGGCATCGTTGTTATAGACCAAGAAGTCGTGGTTATATGCAAAGATATAGCTCGATGAGAGGTTACCCGATGGCAACTGTATCTCCTCGGGCTTGGTAATCTCGAACACTTCGCGATGGTTGTAGGCCAAATTGCGACCTGTCTTATAACGCAGATTTACAGACGTTTCGCGGTCGCCCTGCACACGGATAGGATTATCGACACGCACAGTACCGTGGTCGGAGGTTATGATGACCGTATGGCCTCGCTCCGACAACATCTTCAACAATGTAAATAGGTCGGAGTGTTCGAACCACGAACGCGTGAGCGAACGGAACGAAGCATCGTCCTCGGTTAGTTGGCGGATTATGTCGGTCTCGGTACGAGCGTGCGACAGAATATCGAGAAAATTATAGATGATAACCGAGAAATCGGCATCGTAGACGTGGCGGATATTGTCGATAAGTTTGCGACCTGCATCGGCACGCACAAGCTTATCGAACGACAATTTATAGCGACGTCCCGTCTGTTCAAGCAGACGACGCAGAAAGTCCTCCTCGTATTGATTTTTGCCACCTTCCTCGTTGTCATTCAACCACTTCGACGGCATCAGCTTGTCGATAGCAAGCGGCATCAAACCTGCAAAAATCGAGTTTCGAGCATACTGCGTAGCCGTCGGCAAGATGGAGCAATAAAAATCATCGACAGCCACATCGAAATAACCTCGCAACATACCGCTAATGACACGCCACTGGTCGTAGCGGAAGTTGTCGATAAGCAGCAGCGTAGTCTTTGGATTGACCTCTACGACAGGGAATATTTTTGAACGCATCAACGTATGCGACATTGTAGGACGCTCTTCGTCGCGCTGATTTATCCAATCCTTATAATTGCGACAGACAAAACGGCAAAACTCCTGATTTGCCTCATTTTTTTGGTACTGCAACACCTCTTTGATACTCTCGTCGCTCGACGACGAAAGTTCGATATCCCACGCCACGAGTTTGCGGTAGATATTACCCCACTGCGCAAAGGTCGAAGCGGCTTGAACCATCTGTGTTATACGGCCAAACTCGGAACGATAATCGGCCGTAGTTTGCTCGGTAACAAGTTGTTGCGAGTGAACGTGCTTTTTAATAAGCAGCAGCATCTGGCTCGGATTCACGGGTTTAATGATATAGTCGGCAATCTTCGAGCCGATAGCCTTATCCATAATATCCTCTTCCTCGCTCTTGGTAACCATTATGACGGGAGTTGTAGGACGCACGTCTTTGATTAAAGGCAAAGTCTCGAGGCCCGTCATACCCGGCATCATCTCGTCGAGAATAATGACATCGTATGCCGTCTCGGTTGCCATATCTATCGCATCGTAACCATTGTTACAAGTATCGACTTCGTAGCCCTTTGACTGCAATGTAAGGATATGAGGTTTAAGGAGTTCTATCTCGTCATCAACCCAAAGAATCTTTACCATAACTTACTCTTGTTTACTTTTTATCAATTCTTCACGAGCCTTCATAACATCGCAAATCGTCGGATATGTCGATGCCATATTCTCGGCAAGTTGCGTAGCATCACACCACGCAACGCGCTCAATGCCTTCGTCGCTTTGTGGCAGTAGTTCGCACCGTTGGTCAATAGTCAAAGCGAACCATTGTGTCGATTTCAACTCCCACGCTCCATAAACGTTATATGTATGCCAAGTATTGCATAGTTTCTCTACAATTTTTGCGCCCGACACGCCTGTCTCCTCGGCAATCTCGCGCACAGCACACTCCTCGGCGCTCTCGCCCCAGTCGATATGGCCCTTCGGCAAATCCCAACGGCCTCGGCGATATATCATCAGCACCTCGCCCGATGGCAAACTTACAACACCGCCCGCAGCCTCCACAATCTTAAACTCGGCAGAAAAACGCTCAAAAGCCTCCTCGACAGAGTGACAACGCACTACAATACGGTTGGTTGTTTCAAAAATTTTAACTATTTTCGCCCTTGAAAGGTCGATTTCCGACAATAACACATCGCCCTCCGACAGTTGGCTCTCGGCCTCGTCGGTCAGCAACAAGATGCGGTCGGTAAAGTATATGGTCGTCCTCATAATATCGGTTTCGATATGCAAATTTAGTAAATTATTCGATAAACGAGATGAAAAAAGTTATTCTGTTTATGGCTGTATCAGCATTGAGTTTGGCCGGCTGCTCAAAATCGCCCGAGCCTCTCACTATCGACAACGCGCTCACAACCGAAGAGATTGCGGCGGCTCGTCTTACGCCCGAAGTTATGTGGAAGATGGGGCGCATTGGCGCACACACCCTATCGCCCGATGGCGAAACCCTACTCTACACCCTCACCCGCTACAATATGGCGGAAAATCGAGGTGTTACAATCATCGTAAGTCGCAACGTCACGACAGGCGAGGAGCGCTACCTCACCGACACCTCATCGAACTCGCTTTCGCCCGTTTGGAGTGCCGACGGAAAGGCGATTTGGTTTGCTTCAAATCGCAGTGGCGATATGCAGTTGTGGAAGATGATGGCCGACGGCTCGCAACCCGAGCAAATATCAAGCATTGAGGGAGGCATCGAGGGCTTTGGTATTGCACCAGACGAGGGGCATATATACTACACTCAATACGTTCACGCCAAGGAGATCAATTCGGCTGATGTTCACAAAGATATGGACAAGTCGAAGGCTCGCATCTACGACGATTTGATGGTGCGACATTGGGACTATTGGGATAGCGGCAAATATCTCCATATCTTCGTTGCCGACCTTAACGAAAATGGAGTCGGAGAGGGCAACGACATCATCGGCAAAGATGCTGCGTGGGACGCTCCGCTTGCACCATATTTCGACCACGCCGAGATTGCTTGGAGTCCCGACGGCAAACAACTCGCCTACACCTGCAAGCCATTGACAGGGGCAGAGTATGCCGTACCGACCGACTCGGACATATTTATCTACAACCTCGAAAGTGGCCAGACCCGCAACATCTGTAAGGGCAACAAGGAGTTTGCCTTCGTAGGTTACGACAAATATCCTGTATGGTCACCCGACGGCTCAAAGCTCGCCTTCCGTTCGCAGCGTCGAGCAGGCAACGAGGCCGACAAAGAGCGACTTATGGTTTGCGACCTAACGTCGGGCAACGTGAAATATTTGACAAAAAACTTCGACTACCACGCTACAAATGTCGTATGGGAGGGCGAGGAGAAGATATATTTCATCGCCCCGATTGAGGCTACCCACCAGATTTGCTCGGTCAATAGCGATGGCACAAGCGAGGTCGAGGTTTTGACAACAGGCGACCACGACATCAACTCTTTCGAGATTCGTGGAGGTCGCTGCATCGGCTCCGTTATGACAATTTCTATGGCTCCCGAAATCTTCACTTTCGACCTTCAAAAAGGCACGATGAGCCAACTCACAAACGTCAATAAGGCTATTTACGACAATATCGAGATGGGGCAGGTACAGAAGCGTTGGGTTAAGACTACCGACGGCAAGCAGATGCTTACTTGGGTAATTCTTCCACCCGACTTCGACCCTGCGAAAAAATATCCGACCCTGCTCTATTGTCAAGGCGGTCCGCAGAGTGTCGTTTCGCAATTTTGGAGCTATCGCTGGAATTTCCAACTGATGGCCGCACAAGGCTATATTGTCGTTGCCCCTAACCGCCGAGGATTACCTTCGTTCGGCCAAGAGTGGCTCGACCAAATTTCGGGCGACTACTCGGGTCAGAATATCCGCGACTATCTGTCGGCTATCGACGATGTTGCCAAAGAGCCGTGGTGCGACCGCGAGCGACTTGGTTGTGTGGGTGCTTCGTATGGCGGCTACTCAACCTTCTATCTTGCTGGCCATCACGAGAAGCGATTTAAGGCCTTTATTGCCCACTGCGGAATATTCAATTTCGAGTCGATGTATGGCGAAACAGAGGAGCTGTTCTTCCTCAACAACGACTATGGCGGCTCATATTGGGACTCGAAGAATAAGACCGCGATGCGCTCCTATGCCAATTCGCCACACAAGGCTGTCGCAGAGTGGGATACGCCTATTCTCATCATCACAGGCGAGCGCGACTACCGCATACCTTACACCCAATCGCTCCAAGCATTCACCGCAGCCCGTATGCGTGGCATACCTGCTCGATTGGTATCGTTTGAGGACGAGGCTCACCAAGTATTCAAACCACAAAATTCGCTCGTTTGGAATCGCGAATTTTTCGCTTGGCTCGACAAGTACTTGAAGTAGTTTTTCGCCCGAGATTACAACTTTTTGACAACGCCATCTTCCAAATCAAACAGGGAAGATGGCGTTTTCGTGATTAAAAACCGCCGATTCGTTGAATTTATTTTTCTAATCGCGCACTATGTCCTATTTTTGTCGCGCATTATATATATGAATATGAAGAGAAAAATATTTTCACTTGTAGTGTTCTGCTGCATCGCATTGATTTCGTGTAATAAGCACGAAGTTGAATCCCTACAAAACAGCACTAACAAGATAGAGGTTTCGATTGCACAATCGGCAACTATCAACTCGCGCACTACAATCACCGACAACAACGGTTCGGCCATTTGGGTCGCAGGCGACAAAATTGCGCTCTGGGCCAAAGATGCCGAGGGCAATTTCGCACTCGAAGCCGAAACCTTCTCGCTTTATCGTTTTCTGCAATCGTTTTCGAGAGCCGTATTCTCGGCCTACATCGACCCGATGGCAGAGGGCGAATACACCTACTACGCCACCCACCCGACTCCGACTTCACACGACGGAACAACCGCAACTTTCGCGATTCCTTCGGAGCAGGACGGTAGCGCCTTTGTAGGCAGTTGCGATATTATGGTGGCAGACCCAATAGTAGCTGGCGCACTCGAAGGCAACCAAATCGAGAATGTCAATTTCCGCTTTGCACACAAGATGCACGCCTTGAAAATCAAGATTCCGGCAGGTTGCAATTTGATGGAGATGCCTATCACCCGTCTTGAATTTACATTCCCCAACAATGTGGTTGGCGACGTCACTGTCGATGTTACCGACCCAACTGCACCAACCACCCTTACAAACGGTTCGCGCAAACTCAACATCAACATTGCCGACGGAGCCGAAGAGGGCGAGACTATTTGGGCAATGATATATCCAAGCGAAATCGCTGGCGATATTACATACACAGCCTACTCGGGCCAATTCAAATCCTTTGAGCATAAGATTACGTTGGACAAAAACGTCGAGGCTGCTCACGTTACGCCAATGTCGATTATTATCCCTGACATCTATCGACTCACAACCATATCGTTCTATATCGAGAGTAATCTGCTTGGCGAGCCGATTAACAAAGTTACCATTTTGGACCAGAATGGCGCTTCGGTTGTTACGAACACAACCTATAACGATGCTAACGGTATGTTCGAGGTCTCGACGCTCGGCACGTTTGACGACGCTCCATTCTCGAACAAGACCCTTACAGCCTGCTTCGAGAGTGAGCACGCAAAGGTTTATAGCAAGTTCAACACCTCGAAAGTTACACCTTATGCGCAGACTTTCATTCCGCTGAATGTTCCATACCTATTCTTCGAGGATTTCAGTAGCGTTCCAAACATCTCGTCGCACGACACATACGGCAAAAACGATTCCGATGCCGGAAGCAAAGATGCTGTATCGTTCTGCAATGGTTGGACCGGAGGTCGAATGGGTGCAAGCGCCGGCAAGTCGGTTCGTTTGGCTGCACGTCGCGAGACCACAGCCCGTTACCCTTCGCGTATTGACTCTGCACCATTGAGCGGCATCACCAAGGCTACCAAAGTAAAGGTCTTCTTCAACTATGGTATGAACCGTAGCGAGGGTGGTATATACATCACACCTCCTGGACTCGGTCTGACCTGCTACTTTGGATACGTCACCAGCCCAACCGCCTATAAGAGTGGCGATGAGACAGGTACATTTGCCGGAGGCGACAACACCTTCTCGCTCAACTCGGCAAGTGCAACATACGACCTCATCAACGAGAGCAAACTCCTATACCTCAACAACTGCACAAATGCAACACGTTTGACTTGGCGAGTAATCTCGGACAGCAAGAGTGACCTGTCGAATGGTACATACTACCTCTATCTCGACAATGTAATCGTACAGATTGCCCAATAACGAAATAAGTAAAACTATAAAAAAAATAAAAACACAATGAAAAAGTTATTAGCATTTGCAAGTGCCGCACTTCTGATGGTCGGCTGTCACGATGACAGCTCGATTGAGACCATCGCAGGAGAGGGTGCTATGAAAATCTGCGCAACGGCTTCGGGCGAAGTTATCACCAAAGCCGGCGAAGAGAGCGGTGTGATGGTCGATGTACCACAAATCGCCGATTTTGCGCTGAAAATCACCGGCAACAATTTCGAGAAGAGTTGGGAGAGCGTAAGCGACTACGACTTCGAGAGCGAGCGTTATACCGCCGGTAAATACAACGTCAGCATCGAGTATGGCGACGCCACAGCCGAAGGCTACAACGTGCCATATTTCTATGCTTTGCAGGAGGTCGAAGTTCTTGACCGCAACCGTACCACCAATGTCGAGTTGGTGGCAACCGTCGGCAACGCTATTATCGAGGTTGTGACGACCGAGAATTTCCGTGGTTATTTCCCACAGCACAAATTCACTATGACAACCGCCAGCAACACCTTCGAATTGAAGGAGAATGACGACGAGTTGCTCTTCGTCGCACCGCAGGAGAATGTTGCTATCGATTGCACCTGTATCCGTCAGTCAAATCTCGCTTCGGGCAAGGAGGAGACTCTTGCAACTCAATATATCCCGACAGTCAAAGCCCGCACGCGCTACATCGTAACTTACGACCTGCGCTCGGCCGGCAACGTAACCATCACCGTAACACTCAACGAGACTATTATCGACACGTTTGAGGTTGAGGTTGAACTTAACGAGAATGCTTAATCGAATAATACAGAACACGATATGAAACTTTCAAGAATCACGACTTTATTGGTTGCCGCTGCTATGCTTGCGGTCGGTTGCCAAAACGAAGATTTGAAAATCAACAACGAAACGGGCAGCGACTCTGCGGGTTATCTCTCACTCAAAGGGCTAAACGTAGAGTGCGTAGTAGACCACAAGCCTGTCGATGAGGATGTAGCCAACAAACACAACCAGGCTGCAACTCGTGGCGCGGAGGAGGTCGATATCAACACCTTCGACTGCGTAATCACCGATGCTACGGGCGAGAATGTCATCACCTCTTTCAAGTATGGCCAACGCCCAAGCGAGGCTATCACACTCGATGCAGGCAACTACATCTTTAAGATGATGTCGGGCGAGGTTCCTGCCGCAGCGTGGGAGAGCCCTGTTTATGGTTTGACCGAGCCATTTACCATCGTTCGCAAGCAGACAACCGAATTGACCGATTTGGTTTGTACGTTGCAGAATATCCAGGTGTCGATTTCCTATGCAGCCGATTTGCGTGCCGCATTGAGCGACGATACGGTTGCCAACGTAAGCATTGCCAACAATTCGCTCACCTACGTTATCGACGAGACCCGCTCGGGTTATTTCTATGCGCCTAATGCACAGAACGATATTGAGGTTGTCGTTGTCGGCAAATATACTCCGGAAGGCAAAACCGAAGCCCAGCAAATCGAGATGACCGCAACCATCAAGAATGTTAAGGCTGGCCAATACAGCGACATCTACTTCTTCATCGAGTACTCGGGCGAGGGTAATATAAATGTTGGTGCCGAAATCGACGGTTGGGTTGTAGACGAGGAGATTATCTTCGACTTCTCGGTACTCCTCTCGGAGGATGTTATGGTCGATGACGACGACAAGCCAATAATCAGTATGCCTAATTACGACATCGACACCCCACTTTCGCTCTACGCTTCGGACTTCGACGACCGTGGCAACTGCTTGAAAGATATTATTGTCAATGTTGCAACCTCGAACGAGGAGAGCACTATCGCGTCGCTCGTTATCGACATCACCTCGACCAATGGTGCATTTATCGCATCGCTCTCGGAGTTCAATATCCCGCAATCGTTTGACCTCTGTAATGCAGGTAGCGCAACTTCGGCACTCAAACTGATGGGCTACCCTGTAAATAACGACCTGCTCGGCCACTCGACCGCAATGTTCGACCTCACGGCACAGATGAAACTACTCAAAGAGTTCGGCGGAACGCACTCTTTCAAGATTACCGTTCGTGACGATAAGGGTGGTGTGAGCGAAAAGACTCTGCAAATTGTTATCGAAGGTGGTCAAAGTGGCCCAACTCTTGTATGGAGCGGTTACGACATCAACACTCGCTATGTAGTTACCGACGACCTGACCGTAGACCTCAAACTCCTCATTCCTTCGGGCATCAAGAGTTTCACGGTGCAGATTATCTCGGAGGTTCTTACACCTTCGCAGTTGAGCGGTGTAGGCTTGTGTGATGTACTCGACCTCTGCGACCCTTCGAAGTCGTATGACTCGACAAACCCAGACAATACCGACACTTCGGAGGTTGCTACGGCACTGACCAACTTCGGCTTTATGCCGGCCGACGGTTCGGGTAGCTGGTTGAATGCAACTGAGGCAAACCTCAGTATCACGAAGTTCCTCGGCTTGTTGAAGATTACGGGTGCCGGCAGCCACGACTTTGCTATCAACATCGTTGATAATGATGGCAATACGCTCAATAAGACTTTGATGTTGTTAACCGAATAATGGAGGCAGTGATGAAAAATTTCATAAAACTTATGACTTTTGCGGCTGCGATGCTCTGTATGGCATCGTGCGCCAACTCCATCGAGGAGCCACAACTTACTATGGGAGAGGGCGAAGGCGTCTTGACCCTAAATATAAACTATGTAGCAACCCGTAGCGACGAGACCGCTGTCGAGAACTTCTCGATGAAAATCTATCGCTACGCCGCAGCCGATGAGAATGGAGAGCGCGCCAAGGAGTTGGTTCGTAAATACACCTCGCGCGATGCTGTACCTCAATACATTTGGCTTCTGCAAGACCAATATTGCGTATCGGTTAAGGTTGGCGAGAAGGAGCAGGCTTCGTTCGAGAGCAAATATTTCGAGGGCGAGAGCGACTTTGCCATTACCCCCGGTAAGATTGCCGAGGTGGACCTCAAATGTAATATGGTAAATATCCCTGTTGCTGTTGCCTACGATGCAAATATCGCTTCGCACTTTACCAAAGAGTTCTACTCTTATGTATGCGCAAGCGACTCGTTTGACCTCGATAGCGCAAAGGGCAACAAAGTTCCTACGCTCAAATACACATCGAGCACTACGGGCTATTTCATTCTTCCCGAGGGTTGCACTACCCTCTCGTGGTACTTCTATGGTAACGACGGCACAGATACTGTTTCGCAAACGGGCATCATCGAGAATGTTAAACCTCTCACGCTCTACACTCTCAAATTCAAATACTCAAAAGATGCTCCTGGTGGCGTTGTTGTAACCGCCAAAGTCGATACATCGGCCGAACATCGCGAGGATAAAGTGCCATTCAGCCCGGACCCAACGGTCAAAGGTAATGGTTTCAACGTGGATAATATCTATGCCTACACATCGGGCGAGCGCACCTATTTTGTCAATGCTCTCGACAACATCACACAACTCAACATCGTTGCCGACGGCACAACCTTCGACCTGCTCGCATCGACCTATCCAGGCATTGCCGTAAATGCTATTTCGGGCAAGGAGTATCACATCACTCTGTCGTACGACTTCTTTAATTCGCTTGCCGGTGGAGAGCAGACTCTCGCATTCCGCATCAAAGATGCCAGCGGTGGCGTGGGTTATGTGGAGGCTCCATATCAACTCCAAGGTGTCTTGCCGCTTAACTCTACCGACTACGACCTCTGGTTCAACTCGGCAGATTTCAAGGCACAAGCATTTGGTTCACCATCGAATATCGAGATTGGTTATCGCATTGCCGGTGGCGAATGGAAGAAATTTGCAGCTTCGGCAGCTTCGGCAGCCAACCAATACAACGCTTTGGCTAACGAATTTGCAGCAGGCAAGAACTACGAATATGCGATGTTCGTAAATTCGGTACAAGTTGGTCGCGCACTGACTATCAACACCCCTGATGGCGCACAAATTCCTGAATCCGATTTCGAGAATTGGACGCACCTCAACAACAAGGTTTGGTGTCCTACGGCTGTCTATGGTACCGGTCTTTGGGATACAGGTAACCACGCTACGGGCACTCTCGATTTGGAGAACCTCACATACGCATCGAACGATGTTCGACCTGGCTCGACCGGCACAAAGAGTGCCTACCTCCATTCGATTAAGGCTTCGGTGATGGGTGTAGGTAAGTTTGCCGCAGGTAACCTCTTTGTGGGTACATTTATCCGCATTAGCGGTATGGGTGGTATCCTCGATTTCGGTAAGCCATTTACCTATACGGCTCGTCCAAAGGCTGTTCGTATGTGGGTAAAATACAACGTTGGCACGATTGACAACAAGGGCGACATCAACGCTTCGGGTCCAGACCTCACGAAGATTTACATCTGCTTGTGCAATACAACTACCCCATACCGTGTCGATACCAACGACTCTAAAACTCTGTTCGACCCTCGAACATCGCCAAATATTGTTGCTAACGGTGTGTTTGAGAGCCACGTCTCGAATACAGAGTGGCACTTGTTGGAGATACCTATTGAATATAAAGACGAAAACACCAAACCTAACTTCCTTGTTATGACACTCTCTTGTAGCGGCTACGGCGACTATTTTGCCGGTAGTACTGCCAGCTGGATGTATGTCGATGACTTGGAGTTGGTATACTAAACGAAGAGACAACAAACAATGTTTCAAAGCAAGAAATTAGCGATATTTGCAATATTTGCTCTATTCTCGCTCTATGCCGAGGCTCAAACGAATAGCGTAGCCGACTCAACTGCGGTTGCAGTCGATACGCTATCGTCGAAGCCTATGAGTCGTAGAGAGTTTCGCAAAAATAGAGGTTTGTCGAATATCAAGAACCATATCGTACCAAAAGGACAATGGATTTTTGGTGGTACAATGTCCTATTCGACCCACACCAATTCGAGTTATAAATTCTTGGTCGTAGACGATATCGACTCAAAGGGTTACACGCTCAAAGTGAGTCCTATAATCGGTTATGCACTTCGCCAAAATTCGATGATTGGTGCTCGCTTGGCATACTCGCGCTCATTCTTGGAGATGAATTCGGCCGAGTTAAATCTGGGAGAGGGCGATGGTGCGCTCAACTTCGGCGTCGATTACTACTACGCGCTCAAACACTCCTACGAAGTGATTGCCATTTGGCGACAGTATATTCCGCTCGGCCGCAGCAAACGACTTGCTCTGTTCAGCGAATTTCAGTTGTCATTCGGAGGCTCACAATCGAAGTTTGCCGAGGGTTCGCCAATTCGTGGTACTTTTGCCAAGAGTTTCGATATTGCGCTGGGTGTAAATCCGGGCATCGTGGCCTTCGTGACAAACAATATGGCCTTCGAGGTTAATATCGGTGTGCTGGGTCTATCGTATAGCCATACCGAGCAGATTCACAACCAGATTATGAAGGGTGAGACCTCTGCAAGCTTAATGAATTTCAAGATAAACATCTTATCCATCGGATTGGGTGTTGCGTTCTATCTATAAATCGGCGGAATTATGAAAAAGATATTTATTTCAGTTCTTTTGATTGCCGCCGTAAATATCGGTATGGCGCAAAATCAAGAGGTCGAAACAACAACATTGTCGGTCGCAACGCCTGTCGTGGCAGAGAGCAACGATTCGGCAACCTCGGCTACCAATGGCGAATCGCTCAAAAAGCGGAGTCGCAAGCCTCGTTTCGACCGCGAAATCAACAAAAACAAATTCGTCTTTAAGGGCGAGTGGATGATGGGTCTTACAGCCTCGTATGGCACTCTCACGACCGAGGATACCAATATCGGTTTGATTTTTGACAACTTGAAGCTCAACGGCTCAATCATATCCATCAAACCATTCTTCGGCTACTTTTTCAGCGACAACCACTGTATCGGTCTGCGTCTGGGTTACTCCTACGCTTCGGGAGGTTTAGGCAACGCTGCCATCAATTTGGGTGCAGCCAACGATGTCAATATCTCGATTGGCAATATGGAGTATAAGAACAACTCCTACGCCTTTGGCCTCTACCTTCGCTCCTATATGTCACTCGACCGTCGTGGCCGATTTGGTCTGTTTAGCGAGTGGGAGTTGTCGGGTTCGGTCGGTCGCTCGGAGTTTGCTTACAAGAGTGGCGAGACGTGGAATCGAGGTATATCCGATGTCTACAAATGCAAATTGTCGTTCAACCCGGGCATTGCTATATACATATTCCCAAATGTATGCGCAAGTGTCTCATTCGGCTTGGGCGGTCTGCAATACACCCACACCCGACAGATGGACGGCGAAGGCAATTATACGGGTAAGCGCAACTTCTCGAAATTGCGTTTCCGCCTCAATATCGCCGATATCAACGTCGGTATGACCATTCACTTGTGGAACAAGAAAAAAGATTGATTAGAGAGATGAAAATTAAGCATTTAACTATACTTATCGGAACTATTGCTTGCGCTCTCACATCGTGCATCAAAAACGATATACCCTATCCGATAATCCCGATGGAAATTCTCTCCATCGAGGTTGAAGGTGCGTCGGGTGATTGTACAATCGACTACGTTAATCGCGCCATTACCATTCCATTGGCCGAAAATGTCGATATTCGAAACGTGCGCATAACCAACGTTACCTGCACCGAGAATGCTCTGCTTTCGAGAGAGATTATCGGCACGCACGATATGCGTTATCCGCAATATGTAACCCTGTCGCTCTATCAGGACTACGAGTGGGTTATCACCGCAAAGCAGGAGATTGACCGCCAATTCAGCGTTGTCGGCCAGATTGGCGATGCCGAGTGGGACGTGGCTCGAAACATTGCACGCGTATATCGCCGCTCCGATTTTGCGCTCGACACGGTGACCGTCACACGTTTGCGTTTTGGTCCATCACCCGAGTACGACTACCCTGCCGCTTCGACATTCCGCAACTTCAACAACGAAAATCACACCCAAACAGCAACCGTAAATTGCTTTGGTCGTCGTGAGATTTGGCGACTTATCGTCGAGCCGAAAGATATTCAAATCGACTTCTCGCGCGTTGTACCTGGCTCGCAAGTCGTTTGGTTGAGAGCCGTCGGTATCGATGGTGCAGAAACGGGCTTCCGTTATCGACAGAAGGGGGCGGAAGAGTGGTTGGAGGCCGATGCTGCTTGGTACACATCGACAGGTGGAACTATCGAGGCAACTTTGCGCCACCTCTCGCCAGAGACCGAATACGAGGTGTTGGGCTACGCCATAACCGATGAGGGCGAGCAGACCTCGGAGATTCGAACTATCCGCACCGACAAACTCTTTACGCTCCCTAACTCAAAGTTTGAGGAGTGGTGCTATACCAACGACGTATACTACCCTTATCTGACCGAAGAGCAGGCTTGGTGGGGAACAGGTAACCCTGCATCGAAAGTTGCGGGCATCAACCTCACAACGCCTTACACGGGCCCATTGGCCGATGGTAAGAGTGGCTACGCAGCCCAACTCTGGTCGCAGAAGGCCAACGTTATGGGTATCGGTAAATTTGCAGCAGGTAACTACTTTGCAGGCCGTTTCGACCGCATTGTAGGCACCAACGGACTCGTTATGTTCGGCCGACCATTTACCCTCCGCCCTACCGCTCTGCGTGGTTGGGTCAAGTATCAGCAGGGTATCGTGAACTGCGCTCCAAATGGTGGCACAAATGGTAAGACTCCTGCCAATGGCGACCCCGATGTCGGCGCAATATATATTGCTATCGGCTGTTGGGACCCTGCCGTATATGGCGGCGATGCCGACTCTCCGATACTCATCGACACGCGCGACGAATCGACTTTCTTCACATCATCGAATCCCGATATTATCGCCTATGGTGAGATTATCTACAACGAGTCGTGTGATTGGTATCAGTTCGAGATTCCATTGGAGTATCGCTCGTTCGACCGCAAACCTACACATATCGTAATTGTTTGTTCCGGTTCGCGTTACGGCGATTACTTCGTTGGTTCATCAAACTCGATAATGTGGCTCGACGACTTTGAACTCTTGTTCGACTATGAATAACGATTTGGCGGCTATCGATGCGCAACTGATTGAGTATATCGAGGGCGAGATTATCCCCCGCTATCGCACCTTCGACAAGGCGCATAGCGAGAGCCACGCCCGACAAGTCATAACGCGCAGTATCGCTCTGGCGCACAACTTTGATACCGATGCGGCAATGGTCTACACCATTGCCGCTTATCACGATTTGGGTTTGTGCGACGGGCGCGAGCGACACCATATCGTATCGGGCGAGATTTTGACGGCCGACACCCGTTTGCGACAATTCTTCTCCGAGGAGCAGATAGAGACTATGCGCGAAGCAGTCGAAGACCATCGTGCATCGAGCGACCATTCGCCTCGCTCGATATATGGTCGCATTGTGGCCGAGGCCGACCGACTTATCGATGCCGAAACAATCGTGCGACGCACCATACAATATAGCCTATCGCACTACCCTGCGCTCACGACCGAGGGTCATTTCAAGCGCTGCGTTTTGCATCTGCACGAGAAGTATGGTCGCAACGGTTATCTGCGCCTATGGATTGAGGAGTCGGACAACGCCCGACGGTTGGAGGAGTTACGGCAAATAATCGAACAGCCACAACAACTTCGCCTACTATTTGAGCAGATATACAACGAGGAGAGCCATTAGACTCTCCTCGCGCGTTATTTATCCCTACTCACTATTCTATATACCCATTCTCGCGTTGCCACTCTTCGTATGCTGCATCGTTGAGTGGACCATAGATGCGCTCGTCGAGATATGTTTTGAGATACTTTGCGCGCTCTTCGGCTGTACCTATACGCCCATAAAGACGATAGTATGTGCCATCTTTATAGGTATGTTTCGATGGTGTTACACCCTCCAAAATAAATCTGTTATTCTTAAACGATAGCAATTTTAGTCGGGTCGTAGCACTCTCATACCCTTGCTTTTGCAGTTCGGGGTCGGTCAAGATTATCGAGTTTGTTTCGTAGTCAATCTCCCAATGCAAAGTTGTATATAGCGCATAATAGATATATCCTGGACTTGGCACAAGCTGATAGCATTGACGGCACTCTCCATCTTTTGAAAATATTAAGTCGGCCCTTGGGTCTCCTTTTCCCGGCGGGTTGCCGGTTATATCCTGTGTTATGGTATTGAATCTAACCTTGTAATCTATATAAGAAATCCAATTATCGACTATACATACACCCTCTATCGCGCTATCTGTCATATTGTCTACCGATGGCACTTCGTCGCTCTTTTGACAAGCCACCATTGTCATTAAAGCACATAGAATTAAAAGTATTCGTTTCATAATATTCTACAATTTAATAATTAACAATATAGAACCGGCAATTATAATTAGACGTAGCAGTTCCTTTGTAATCACCAACGCCTAACTCTATGTCAGGATTTTCCACTGTAGTATCAAATGCTCCGATAGTGTAGTATCCATCACATAGGCCACCCCAGCCGAAATTGCAATGAACCTTACGGGCTGTTAGATAATCATATACCACACCGCCATCAATCGTAAAACGAGGACAACCTATTTGGTATTCGTCCCAGCCATCAAGGACCCAAGCATGAGCAGTATCTGCACCGCTTTGTTTTCCCCTCATTATCATAGGTTTCCCTAATCCGTACACTTTGCTAAAAACTGGGTTATATTCCCATTCGGTATAATGCGCCCCACTATATCCTAGACCTCTCATAAATGATTGCACGCCATCAGACATGACTACACCAACATATCCTGAGGAATAATTTATGCCAAGACTTACACCAACGGCATGAATTAATTTAGCTGCCTCCCGAAGATGAACAGCACGGGCTCCCTCCCCAAATTGACAATATGAAACTAAACTTAAATCTATTGGTGTATTATTTACAGTTATAGAAGTTGTCCCTTCTGACCATTTTGTATGAAATAGAAATTGAGCAATTGCTACAGGAACACAACCAGCTAATGTGTCTATTTGATTATTATAATGGCAGAATTGATTATAAGGACTATCTTGATGCCATTTCGTTCTCAAAAATGCAGGGCGATGATAATAAAACACCGTATCAGCGATTATACCACCGGGATAAGGCAAAAATCCTGCGCGATTGTTTTGTACCGACATCTCGGCGTGATTCGTAATCAATGATGCAACGAATGGCCCTATCTCTTCGGTGTTTGACGATGCAAAGTCCTCTTCGGTAAGTACGCTCTCATCGAGAATTGCAATTACGGGGGTTATACGAGCATCGGCCGATAATACAGCAGAGCCTTGCCCCTCTTCAAATTCAACGATGTACAACAAATCAGAAGGTAATGTCCTACCCGAACGAGTTCTTGCCCCTTTCAATTGCTTAATATTTTTAACGGTTCGAGGAGATTGCCCTGCACGTGTCTTCTCACCATCAATAAGACGCAAATCTCCATACAAATAGGTTAAGGCCTGCTCTTTGGAGATTTTGAGATTTGCAGTTGTTTTAGGGACAATTTCAATCTCTTCGTGCTGTGTTGTACAGGCTACGAAGATAGACATGATAGACATGATAGACATTGCTATCACATACTTAATACATCGTTTCATAGCATGCTGTTTTTATAAGTTTAACTAACCTTTTTCGTAAGCAATCTGCGATATGCAAACATTTGCAGATTGCTATACGGTTGCAATATAACAAAAAATAATGATATATGCAAATATCTTCTAAAACAATGCTAAATAACGATAAACTGAAAAGACTGTTGCGCTATTTTGTAGCGACAAAGAGCAAGTCGAAGCACTCTGGAACGTATGGCTCAACCGAGTAGTCGCTCATCGCGATAGAGGTTGTAAGTTCGGTATTCTGTTTTAACAGGCGACGGCGATTGATGCGGTTAAGCACATCGTATGGCATTTGCAGCAACCATCGAGGCAGACGATGTTGCAGGTCGAGCAGGTCAAATCGAGTAATGCGCTCAACACTGCGACGATTCTTCTCGTAATACTCCATCACACGCTCATTGCCGACGACGCCAAAGGCCTCGACCGACGAAAACTCACATTCGAGCAGACTGCGTAACTCATCGGCATTATACTCGCGAACGTGCCACGGATTACGCGTAAGCGAAGCCGGAGCGTTGGGCGTTGAGACGATAAACTTTCCACCCGGGCGCAGAACACGTGCAACCTCACGCACAAAGTCGAAATCGCGTTTGATATGCTCGATAACCTGGAACGAAACGACATAGTCGAACCTATTGCTCTCAAAACCGATAGGCGGCACCATCATCTCGTAATACTCAACATTGGAGAATTGGCGAAAATCATCGGCACGAAACTTATCGACCGTGATAAACTTATCGGCACACGGAGCCAAAATCTCGACACCATAGCCCGTACCCGTACCAATCTCCAACACATCACCCCCAATAATCGAGGCTGCGTGGTGATAGGCCAACAGCGAACGTTGGAATACAAAGTTATCGGAAGCCTCCCGCGAAACGCGCTCGGCAGTGGTAATTTTAGCCATTACTTCACGATTGTTATACCATTTTCATCGGCAGTCACGCGGTTGTGGCTCAACAGCACACCGAGAGAACGCTTGAAGAGTTTTTTGCTTATGCCGAGCGTACGTTGCACCTCTTCGGGTGCGCTTGCATCGTTCAACGGTAGAGAACCTCCCGCAGCCACGATTGCCTCGTAGAGAGTCTCGGCAGAGTCCTTGACCTGCGCATAGCCCTGACGCTGCAACGACAAGTCGATGCGACGCTCATCGGTCACACGGACTACATAGGCGCGACAGCGCTCACCCAATGCGAGTGGGCGGAAAATCTGGTTTTTGTAGAGCATACCCCAATGGCGATTCTCGACAACCACACGATAGCCAATCGGACTCTCCGACACGACCAACGCATCGACCTCCTGACGAGGGCCGACAGTCACAATATCGTCGTTATTGACCACCGCACGCAATTTGTTCGAGGCCACACAACGACCCGTAACCTCATCGACATAGAGATATACCGGATAGCTATTACCAATTACTATACCACCCTGCTGATTGCGGTTGGGGAGAAACAAGTCTTTACCGGAAACGCCCCAATCGAGGAACGCTCCGTGAATATTCTTATCGACAACTTTGAGCCAGGCAACCTTACCCGCCGTAATCAGCGGTGTTTCTGTTGTAGCAACAATTCTATCCTCCGAGTCGTGGTACACAAATACCGACACCTCGTCGCCCACCTTCTGCGACAACGACACATAGCGGTTGGGCAAAAGCACCTCGTTCTGTTCGTCATCAACAAGATAGAGTCCGTAATCGGAGACTCTACCGACCTGCAATGTTTGAATTTCTCCTACCTTCATCTGAACTATATTATGCGACAAAGGTACAAAATTCCATCGGAATAAAGAATTTTTCGTACTCTGATGCACTCTATTGTTGTAAAATTACAAATTTATCACTAAATTTGATAGCTAAAATGCGCACTTTTTGATGGAGTTGGATTTGAACATAACGCTGATACTTGTAATTTCGGGAGTCATTGTCGGAATTATCAACACCCTTGCCGGAGGCGGTTCTGTGGTGAGTGTCACTATGTTTACAGCGCTCGGCCTGCCGATAACCATCGCCAACGGAACAAATCGTATTGCCGTATTTTTGCAGAACCTGACATCGACCATAACATTCCTACGCAAAGGTATGTTCAACCTCAAACACGGATTATTGCTCTCGATTCCGGTTATCGTGGGCAATATTGCGGGTTCGTTGGTTGCAACCCATATCGACGAGGATATTTTCCAGATATGTTTCAGCGTGATTTTGGTCGTAATACTGCTCTACATCATCTTCGACAGTCGCATCAAAATCAAAGAGGGACACAACATCGATATCAAACCGTGGCACTATCTACTCTTTCTCGCCATCGGTTTCTATGGCGGTTATATCTATATCGGCATCGGCTATCTGATTCTCGCCATAACCCTTTGGGCTATGCGTATGGATATTGTGACCGCTAATGCCATAAAGGGTTTTGTGATTTTTGTTGCTACGCCATTCTCGTTGGCAGTATTTATTCTCAACGACCAAATCGACTACCTGTTTGGCCTACCACACGGTGTTGGCAATATCATCGGTTCGTTCATCGCATCGCATTATATGACAAATTGGGGCAAAGGCTTCATCAAGGCCTTCACGCTGATTGTCGTTCTTATCTGCTTTGCCGACCTCGTTGGCCTGATTTCGTTGCACGACTTTTTCTACTCGATGATGAAGGTATGTTATTAAAAGGAGGCAACCAATGAAGCAAGACGATAAGATAATAATCGAAGGAGCAAGGGTTCACAACCTCAAAAATGTAGACCTCGAAATCCCACGCAACGCACTTGTTGTTGTAACAGGATTGTCGGGCAGTGGCAAATCATCGCTCGCCTTCGACACGATATACGCCGAGGGTCAGCGTCGCTATATGGAGACACTATCGACCTACGCTCGCCAATTCATAGGCAATATGGAGCGCCCCGATGTCGATAAAATTTCGGGACTGTCGCCCGTTGTTGCTATCGAACAAAAGACTACCAACAAAAATCCGCGCTCGACAGTCGGCACCGTAACAGAAATTAACGACTTCCTGCGTCTGCTCTTTGCTCGTGCAAGTCGCGCCTATTCGCCCGTAACAGGCGAGCCGATGACACACTACACCGACGAGCAGATTTGCGACCTTATAATCGAGAGTTTCGGTGGCGAAAAGATTGCTCTGCTTGCCCCCGTCGTAAAGGAGCGTAAGGGCCACTATCGCGACCTCTTCGAATCATTATCGAAACGAGGTTATCTCTACGCACGCATCGACGGCGAAATCAGAGAGTTCAAGGCAGGCGAGCGACTCGACCGTTATAAGACCCACTCCATCGAGCTTGTCATCGACCGTATGCGAGCAGGCGAGGAGATACGAGAGCGAATGATGCGCTCGATAGCCGATGCAATGCATCATGGCAAAGGCACAATGGCTCTGCACAACTACGCTGACGGCTCAATTCGCTACTACTCGCGCCATCTGATGTGTCCTACGACAGGTGTCGCTTTCGAAGACCCTGAGCCATACACCTTCTCGTTCAACTCCCCGAAAGGTGCTTGCCCGCATTGTAACGGTCTTGGCCAAGAGGCTATATTCGACCTGGATAAGGTTATCCCCGATGCTCGACTTTCGTTGCGTGACGGAGGCATCGTGCCACTTGGCAAAGGTCGAGAGAATGTACTATTTGCAACCCTCACGGCACTTGGCAAACGCTACGGCTTTATGACCGACGACCCAATAGAGGCGATATCGAAAGAGGGATTGAATGCAATCCTCTATGGCGATGCAACACCTCTTACGGTCGATATGGCCGACTTTTCGTACCAACGAGGCGTACAATTCCGCACCTGGGAGGGTGTTGCCGAATATATCAACTCGGCAAGCGATGATGACGATGCACGACACGGCGACAAGTGGCGCGACCAATTCATAGCCTACCGAACTTGCTCGCAATGTGGTGGTTCGCGACTAAAAGCAGAAGCATTGCAATTCAAAATCGGCGACAAGAATATTGCCGACCTCTGTGCAATGTCGATAACCAAACTCTCGGAGTGGGTGAATAACATCGACAAGCACCTCAACCGCAAGGAGCAAATCATCGCACAAGAACTCGTCAAAGAGATTAGAGAGCGACTCCACTTTTTGGTCGAGGTCGGTTTGGGCTATTTGTCGCTATCGCGTGCAACACGCTCGTTGTCGGGTGGCGAGAGTCAGCGTATTCGCTTGGCTACACAAATCGGCTCAAAACTCGTCAATGTCCTCTGTATTCTCGACGAGCCAAGCATCGGCCTGCACCAACGCGACAACCAACGACTTATAGCAACGCTCAAAGAGTTACGCGATGCGGGCAACTCGATTATCGTTGTCGAACACGACGAGGATATGATGCGCGCCGCCGACCATATCATCGATGTTGGACCAAAGGCCGGCCGACGTGGTGGTCACATCGTTGCAAGTGGCACGTTCAACGATATTCTCGCCTCGCAAAGCATAACGGCCGACTATCTATCGGGCCGCAAACAGATTGCCATACCCGAGCAGCAGCGTAGCGGCAATGGAGAGTCATTCACCATTCGTGGCGCACGAGGCAACAACCTAAAAAATATCGACGTCGAATTTCCGCTCGGCAAGTTTATCTGCGTAACGGGCGTAAGTGGCTCCGGCAAATCGACACTCATAAACGAGACCATAGTACCAATTCTATCGCGCAAACTATATCGCTCATTGTCGCACCCATTGGAGTACGACACGATAGAGGGTATCGACGCCATCGATAAACTCGTTGTTGTAGACCAATCGCCTATTGGTCGCTCACCTCGCAGCAACCCTGCAACATATTCGGGAGTCTTTGGCGATATTCGCAAACTCTTCGAGCGAACCCCCGACGCGCAGGCCCGAGGCTTCAAAGCGGGTCGTTTCTCGTTCAACGTCAAGGGCGGTCGTTGCGAGGAGTGTAGAGGTGCAGGTGTGCAGACTATCGAGATGAATTTCCTGCCCGACGTATATGTAAAGTGTAAGGCTTGTGGTGGTAACCGCTACAACAAAGAGACGCTCGACGTACGCTACAAAGGAAAGAATATCAACGATGTGCTTAATATGACTATCAATATTGCCGTTGAGTTCTTCGAAGCGATACCGACAATCCACCAAAAGTTGCGAGCAATTCAGGAGGTTGGTCTTGGTTACCTCACTCTCGGTCAGCCTTGTACCACACTATCGGGCGGAGAGAGCCAGCGCATCAAGCTATCATCGGAGCTCTCAAAACGAGATACGGGCAACACAATCTACATCTTCGATGAGCCGACAACGGGTCTTCACTTCGAGGATATAAAGTGCCTGCTCGATGTTCTGAACAAATTGGTCGAGCGAGGCAATACGGTCATCGTAATCGAGCATAATTTGGACGTAATAAAGGTTGCCGACCACATTATTGATATTGGTCCCGAGGGTGGTGCTGGTGGTGGCAGAATCGTAGCGCAAGGCACACCAAAAGATATAGCCAACTCCGCAGAGAGCGCCACGGGAGAATTTCTGCGCCGTATGGGTATTTAGGAATGAAATTTGAAGTCGTTTCAGGCATAAAC
>JAZQSA010000020.1:0-16146 GCA_045629905.1 Alistipes sp.
ATGGTATGGCCGAGATGATGTCGCAGGCCTACTCGAAGGGTGGAGGACGGTTTGTTGCTCCGCCGTGGGTTCGCGTGTTGGTGCGCGATGTGAACGACCCGTTTGAGCGTCTTGCGCCTACGCGACGAGGTGCAATCGATATTATCGACCTCGGCAATCTCTACTCTTGCGCCTTTCTTGCGACGCAAGATGCGGGGGTGGTATATGCCGATGGCTCGTTCCGTATCGAGGGGCGTATAGGTATGGCCGATGTTCGCGGCTGTAATTTGTTGGTGCAATAAATATAGAGATATGAAGTATAGGAGAGAGGATTTGCAGCGTCTGCACGAGGAGTTGTATGGCATACTTGCCGAGATTGTGCGCGTGTGTGATAAGTGCGGGATTCCCTACTTTATTCAGGGTGGTTCGGCTATCGGAGCGTTCTACAATCAGGCGATAGTGCCGTGGGACGACGATATTGATGTCGGTATGACGCGCGATAACTACGAGCGTTTTCTGCGCGAAGCCCCTGCCGAATTGGGTAGCGACTACTTCTTGGAGTGGTTTGGCACAGAGCCGACCACGCCATTCTATTTTGCCAAAGTCAAGAAAAATAATACCTTGTTTGTTGAGGAGATGTTCCGCGATATGCCGATTCATCACGGCATCTTTGTCGATATTTTCCCCTACGACCGCATACCCGACTCGCCAACGATGGAGCGATGGCATCGCGCTCGTGCGAAGTTCTGGATTAACTGCTTTATGGGCAAGCAAATCTGGTTGTGGGGTCATTGCGGCCAATGCGAAATCGACGCTCCGCTACCAAAGTCGTGGCTCGGTTGCCTGGCCATTCGGGTTGTATGCTCGCTGATGTCGCGCGAGGCGATATATCGTCGTATGAATCGCGTGCTGGGTTGTTACAATGGGCGAGATACAGAGCGTGTCAATATTGTCCGTATGCCGAAGGACCAAATTCGTCGCGAGTGTATCGAAAATCCTGTTCTGATGCCGTTTGGTCCGCTCAAAGTGTGGGTGCCGCGTGACGTGGAGAGCTATCTGCGCCACCACTATCCCAACCTGCGCCCCGTGTTGCCCGAGGAGGAGCAAGTTAATCACGCACCATACCGTCTGTCGTTTGATGCTGCGGCCGACCAAGAGTAATACGATATGAAGAGGCTCTCGATTATAATCCCGACCTATAATATGGAGGCCCTGCTGGGCCGCTGTCTCGACTCGATTGTCGCTTCGCCTGCAATCGACCAAATCGAGGTTGTGGTTGTTAATGATGGTAGTCGTGACGGCTCGCTTGCCATAGCGCAGGGGTATGAGGCCCGTTTTCCGCAATCGGTGCGCGTGGTCGATAAACCCAATGGCAACTATGGCTCAACTATCAATGCCGCCTTGCCGTTGTTGCAGGGTGAGTGGGTCAAGATTCTCGACGCCGACGACCGCTTCGATGTGGCTCTTGTGGAGCAGTTTGTCGAGGCGTTGGGTCGTGCCGAGGGTGCCGATATGATGCTTACGCCCTACATCGAGGAGCGACACGAGGGTTTGCGTCGAGTCGATTGCGATATATATTCGCGCAACCGATACGAGTATGGTCGCATTTATGATGCCGAGCGTCTGTTTGCCGATGGGGTTGTTCGTCTGATAGCGATGCACTCGGTCGCCTATCGTACCGCCTTACTACGCGAAATGGGCTACCGCCAAAGCGAGGGTATATCTTATACCGACCAGGAGTGGGTGTTCTATCCGCTGTTTGGGGTTGAGCGTATCGTCTTTGCCGATATACCTTTATATATATATAATCTCACGCGCGAGGGGCAGACTATGGACCCTCGTGTAATGCTTCGCAGCCTTACGGGGTTGGTAGCCGTTACGGAGGCTATGTCGGCACTCTATGCAAGTGCGCACACCGAGTCGATGTCGCCGGCCCGAAGAGCCTTTTTGCAGGAGGCCCTGCGTTGTCGTCATCGTGTGGTCTATCGCCTGTGGTTGCTTGCTATGCCCGACGAGGAGTTCTCGTCGGCCGAGTTCGAGGCTTCCGACCAACGTATGGTGGAGCTCGCCAAATTATGTGGTTTGGGTCGAGTTGCTGTTCCGGTCAATAATGTGCTTGGATTTGACCTGCTTGACCGTTGGCGCAGATGTGGTCGTCGCTACCCGTCGTGGGTGCGCTCGCTGTTGCGTTGGGCCGACAATGCGATGATTCGCCTTCACGCCCTTGTCTTTGGGCGCAAAGGGTAGAATCATCGGCTCTTCTATAACTTTTCGGCTTCGGCCAACCACTCGCTGACCGTCGCATCGGAAGGCATACGCCAATCACCTCGTGGCGAGAGCGATACCGAACCGACCTTCGGACCATCGGGTACTGCCGAGCGTTTGTATTGCTGGGCGAAGAAGCGACGAAGGAAGGTGCAAAGCCAATGCTTGATGGTTGCCACGTCATAGCGTTCGCCAAATGCAGTCTGTGCAAGGAATGCTATCTTGCGAGGCGAAAATCCGTTGCGTATAAAGTGGTAGATAAAGAAGTCGTGCAGTTCGTATGGACCAACTAACTCCTCGGTGCATTGCGCAATCTCGCCGCGCTCGTTGGCCGGTAGTAACTCTGGGCTGACAGGTGTCGAGACTATATCGCGGAGTGTCGAACGAACAAGTTCGCTCTGGTCGTGCGATGCCGACCACTCGACAAGCAGACGTACCAGGGTCTTTGGAATCGAGCAATTCACGTTGTACATCGACATATGGTCGCCGTTGTAGGTAGCCCAACCGAGAGCCGCCTCGCTCAAATCGCCTGTGCCGATAACCAAACCTCCCTCCTTGTTAGCCAAGTCCATAAGTATTTGAGTGCGCTCGCGTGCCTGCGAGTTCTCGTAGGTTGCACTGCGGTCGCTTGGGTCGAGTTCGATGTCGCGGAAGTGCTGTTCGCACGCGGCACGAATCGAGATTTCGCGCATCGAGACACCGAGTTGCTCCATAAGTGTCAGGGCGTTCTGATAGGTGCGGTCGGTTGTGCCAAATCCGGGCATCGTGACGGCAATAACGCCTTTGCGGTCGAGACCGAGCATATCGAATGTTGCCACCGTGACAAGCAGCGCAAGTGTCGAGTCGAGGCCTCCCGAGATGCCGATAACTATGCGCGAGGAGTGCGTATGCGAAAGGCGCTGGGCTAAACCTGCGCACTGAATTGCAAAGGCCTCGGCACAACCCTCCTCCAAGTCGGCAGGGGTAAATGGTGCTGCGTTGATTTCGCGCTCCAACTTGCTTTCGGCCTGCGCAAGGTCGATGTCGATGGTATCAAATTCGTTGTCGAGATTGATAAACGAAGTGTGGCGACGACGCTCGTTGAGGATATGCTCAACGTCGATGTCGGCTACTGTTAGGCGTGCTTCGCGTACAAAACGCTCGCGTGCGGCGATGATTTTGCCAACCTCGGCCACGATGCCGTTGCCCGTAAATACGAGGTCGGTCGATGATTCGCCCACACCTGCCGAGCAGTAGATATAGCCGCACAATGCGCGAGCCGACTGCTGCTTGATGAGCGAACGTAGGTAGGAGTGCTTGCCAAGCTCCTCGGGCGTTGCCGAGAGGTTGAAAATGAGCGTTGCTCCTGCCAATGCCATACTCGACGATGGCGGCGCAGGCACCCACAAGTCCTCGCAAATCTCCACGCCAAACTCCACACCGTGAACGTTGAACAGAAGGTCGGCACCGAAGCGTACGCGCTGATTGCAGAGTGTGATTTCGGTGTTGTAGATGTCGCGACCTTCCGAGAACCAACGGCTCTCGTAGAACTCCGAGTAGTTCGGGATATAGCTCTTTGGGACAACACCGCAGATGCGACCATTGGCAATCACGACGGCGCAGTTGTAGAGGTTATTCTTGTAGTGTATCGGCATTCCGACAATCGACACTATTGCTCGTGGCGTTGCGAGCAATCTCCTCAAAGCTTCGTTTGCTGCCTCCAAAAGGCGCGATTGCGAAAATAGGTCGCCACAGGTATAACCCGTCAGCGAGAGTTCGGGAAATACGACGATGCTCACGCCACGCTCCACAGCCTCGGCCGTGAGATGGTCTATCGCCTCGGCATTGGCCTGACAATCGGCAATTTTTACCAGCGGTGTCGCCGCTGCAACCTTTACAAAACCGTATCTGTTGTTCATATCAAATTAATTTTGCATTCTGAATTTTGCATTTTGCATTCTGCATTCTGCATTTGCCTATCTCGCCCAGAGCTTGCAGAGGTTGATTATAACCTTTACGGCCTTCTCCATCGAGTTCAAGGAGCAGTACTCGAACTTGCCGTGGAAGTTCATACCACCGGCAAAGATGTTCGGACAAGGCAGACCCATAAACGAGAGGCGTGCGCCATCTGTTCCACCACGAATTGGGCGTACGATAGGCGTTACATCTGCCTCAATCATCGCCTCCTTCGCAAGTTCGATAACCTGTGGGTGTGGCTCGACCATCTTACGCATATTGTAGTATTGGTCCTTGATTGTGAGTGTGAGCGCACCGCCATACTTCTTGTTGAGCATACCGACACAATCCCACATCCAGACCTTCTTCGCCTCGAACTTCTCGGCATCGTGGTCGCGGATAATATACGAAATGTTCGCCTCCTCGACCGTGCCGTTGAAGCCTACGCAGTGGTAGAAGCCCTCATAGCCCTCGGTAAATTGTGGCCGCTCAACGGCCGGAATCATCGAGTTCAACTCGCAAGCCACCTCGATAGCGTTAATCATCTTGTTCTTTGCATAGCCGGGGTGAACATTGCGGCCCTGGATAGCAATCTTTGCCGAAGCAGCGTTGAAGTTCTCGTACTCCAATTCGCCCTCGTAGCCACCGTCCATCGTATAGGCGAAGTCGGCACCAAAGGCCTTTACATCGAAGAAATCGACGCCACGACCAATCTCCTCGTCGGGCGTAAAGCCGATGCGAATCTTGCCGTGCTCGACCTCGGGGTGTGCCATCAGATACTCCGCTGCGGTCATAATCTCCGCCACGCCCGCCTTGTCGTCGGCGCCGAGAAGCGTCGTGCCGTCGGTGTGGATAAGGGTGTGACCCACAAAGCGACTCAACTCCGGAAATTCCGCCACGCGCATTGTGAGCGATGGGTTGAGCATAATGTCGCCACCGTCATACTCCTCGATAATGCGTGGGCGAACATCTTTGCCACTCATATCGGGCGACGTATCGACGTGGGCCAAAAAGCCGATTACGGGTGCATTCTCCTTGCCCTTTGTGGCAGGGATAGTACCCATAGCGTAGCCGTACTTGTCGATGCTGACATCCTCCAAACCGAGGGTCTTCATCTCCTCGACCAAAAGGTTTAACAAATCCCACTCCTTTGCCGACGATGGGAATGTTTCGCTATTCTCGTCTGATTGCGTATCTATCGCAACATATTTTAAGAACCTATCTTTTAATTCCATATCTCCGATTTTGAATTGTTATATTTTCTAATTTTGCATTTTGCATTCTGCATTTTGCATTCAATCTTTTGCCTTCAATGTGTGAACGGTAAAGTAGATTGCAAGGGCTATATACATAGCCAATGCAAGCCATTCGGCCGACGACGATGCTGCCCAATCGGTCATATAGTAATCGACGCCTACAAACTTCAATACAGCCGCTACGACACCCATCAACGCGCCACCTGCGATAAAGCCTGAGGCAAGTAGCGTACCACGGTCAAAGCGTGCCTTGTTGAGAGCCTCGTCCTTCGAGCGCGACGATACGAACCAAGCGATTGCGCCACCTGCTACAAGCGGAGCATTGAGCGACATCGGGATAAACATACCGAGTGCAAACGCAAGAGCCGGCACACCAATCCAATTCAGTACGAGGGCCAGGACTGCACCTGCAAAGTAGAGAATCCACGGCGTCTCGCCACCCTCCATCAGTGGTTGGATAACTGCCGCCATAGCGTTGGCTTGTGGGGCAGTCAGTGCATTCTCACCCGTGAAGCCATAGGTCTTGTTGAGGATTATCATTACACCTGCAACAGTGGCTGCCGATACAGCTGTGCCGAGGAACTTCCATCGCTCCTGCGTGCGAGGCGTTGTGCCGAGCCAGTAGCCGATTTTAAGGTCGGTAATAAAGCCTCCCGCCATAGAGAGTGCCGTGCAGACTACGCCACCGATAATCAGTGCGGCCGTCATACCTGTCTTGCCCTCCAAACCTATCGAAACCAAGACGAGCGAACTCAAAATCAGCGTCATCAACGTCATACCCGATACGGGGTTTGTGCCGACGATGGCGATAGCGTTGGCTGCAACGGTCGTGAAGAGGAATGCAATGACAAAGACTATCAGCAGTGCGATAGCGGTGTAGAACCAATTACCCAAGATGCCAAATTGGAAAAACACTACGGTAGCCACAAGCACAGCGATAATCGTTGTGAGTATAGCCTTCATCGATATATCGTGCTGTGTGCGCTCAACTTGGCCTATGCCCTTCTTGCCACCCAACTCGTTGAATGCAAGACCTACGGCCTGCTTGATGATACCCGCCTGCTTGACGATGCCGATAAGACCAGCCATCGCGATACCACCAATGCCGATAGGGCGACCATAGGCTTGGAATAGTTCCATTGCGCTCATCGAAGCAGCCTCGGCCGAAGCATAGCCTACAAGTGGTACGATTACAAACCACACAAGGCACGAGCCTGCGGTGATGATTACGGCATATTTTAAGCCGATGATATAGCCCAAACCGAGCAGAGTTGCACCCGTATTCATCGAGAACTCGACCTTGAACTTATCGGCTACGGCAACGCCCCAAGCGGTCATTTTTGTCGAGATGTTCTCGGCCCAAGCACCAAACGACGAGACGGCAAAGTCGTACATACCGCCAATAAGACCCGCTACTGCGAGTAACAGAGTCTGCTTGCCGCCCTTCTCGCCCGAAACGAGTACCTCGGTTGTTGCGGTAGCCTCGGGGAATGGGTATTTGCCGTGCATATCCTTAACGAAGTATTTGCGGAATGGCACAAGCAGCACGATGCCCAATACTCCGCCGAGCAACGACGAGAGAAAGACCTGATAAAATTGTGCCTCCAAACCGAGAATGTAGAGCGCAGGGAGTGTAAAGATTGCACCTGCAACGATTACGCCCGACGACGCTCCGATGGATTGTATTATCACATTCTGACCGAGCATACCCTTCTTGCCGAATATCGAACCGATACCCGCTGCGAGGATTGCTATCGGAATTGCCGCCTCGAATACCTGTCCGACCTTTAAGCCGAGAAATGCGGCTGCGGCCGAGAAGATAATCGCCATAATAATACCCATCGTAACCGAGTATGGCGTGGCCTCGGCAGGCGTACTCTCGGCCGACATTATCGGCTTATACTCCTCGCCCGCCTTCAACTCGCGATAGGCATTTTCGGGGAGTGAGATACTCTTCTTTTCTTCCATATTATTTAGTTGTTAATTTTGTAAATCGCTACACTAATTGGTTTCATCTTGAATGTGTGACCTGCCTTCGAGGTCTTGCACTTTGCGAGTTTGGCATTGTTGCCATATACCCACTCTGCCTTTTTGCCGAGTGGTGCAATCGAGCCTTCGACCTCGCGGTCGGCTGGGTTGAAAACGACAACATACATCTCGTTGCCTAACGTGCGTGCATAAATCATAGGGTATGGATTGTCCAAATCGCCCACATATTTCCACTCGCCATCTACTCCAAGCGCAGGTATTGTGGCACGCAGAGCCAACAGACCTTTGACGTATGAAAGTACCGAGCCGGGGTCGCTCTCCTGCTCGGCTACATTCGGAAATGATGGAGCGTTGTCGATAGGCAGATAGAGTTTGGCGGCATCTTCAACAGTCGAGAAGCCTGCGTTGCGTTCTCTGCTCCATTGCATCGGCGTACGGCAAACCGAACGATTGCGACTCGAAAAACTACCCTCCTTTGGTGGCGCATATTCGAGGTTGCGCATACCTATCTCCTCGCCATAATATACGATTGGTGGGGTAGGTAATGTCAAGAATAGGGTTATTGCAACCTTCTGCTCTTCGGGTGTCGAGCGATTCATTCGTGTAAGTCGCCAAATATCGTGGCTGCAAGTAGGCATTGATGCGTAGCCTCCAAGTGAGCGATAGTCGTTGTAAATTTTGGTATATTGCTCCATCGCTTTGCGAACTTCGCCATTGCCCTGACGGTTGAAGTAGCAAGTTGTAGGCACCATCTTGTCGGTGGTTTCGCATACCAACGGACGGTAAACCTTACCTCCAATACCATTGTGAATAAGGAGGTCAATGTTGAATCCTGCCGAGATGGCTTGTTTCGGATATGACCACTCCGAGAGCATAATGTTCTCCGGATATTTGGTGTTATACCACTCGAAAATCTCCTTCCATAGTCGCATTACACCCTCTTGCGCTTTGTTGTCGCCTTTGACCAATGACTTCGCCATATCCACACGGAAACCATCGCAGCCCATATCGCACCAATAGGCGATAACCTTCTTCAACTCCTGGCGTACGGCAGTTGGTCCGGGGGCATCGTAGTCCTGCTCCCATTCGTGGTTTGTCTTTGGCTTATAGTAGCCATAGTTGAGTGCAGGTTGTATCTCGAAGAAGTTGCGTATATAGTAGCCGTTGCGAGGATAATCTTTATCGACAAACTTCGGGCCTGGTTTCTTGGCCGGTTTGCCCTCGGTCCAAATGTAGTAGTCGGAGTACTCGTTACGCTCCGCCTTTGCCGACTCCTTAAACCAAGGGTGTTTGTCTGATGTGTGGCCCGCTACGAGGTCGAGCAAAACCTTGATACCCTTTAAATGAGCGTCGTTGATAAGTCGCCTCATATCGTCGTTGGTGCCGAAGCGAGGGTCTATCTTATAGAAATCGGTGATGTCGTAACCTCCATCTTCCCAAGCACTTTCGAAGCAGGGCGAGAGCCAGATGCAGTTGAAGCCAACACTCTTTATGTAGTCCAACTTTGAGCGGATACCCTCCAAGTCGCCAATGCCGTTGCCGTCGCTATCCATATAGGTTGATGGGTAGATATGGTATATGGCTGCTTTTTTGAGCCACTCGGGTTGCTCCTTGGCCGAGAGGGTAGTAGCCGCCAAAAGGGTGACAATCGTGATGAATAACCGTTTCATTGTCTTATAGTTTGTCTATTAATATTTCCAATTTTATTCCTCGCGAACCTTTTAGGAGTACGAGGCTGTCGCTTACAGGCTCTTTGTCGAGTGCCTCCAACGCCTCGGTAGTGGTAGGGTAGAGCGAATACTCTGCCGACAACTCCTCGTTCTTGTTGTAAGCCTTTGCAAACTCGTTGCCCACCAAAATTATGCGTTCGGCCACCTTGTCGGCCTTGTGCAAAATGTTGATATGCGCCTCCTCGCTCCACTCGCCAAGTTCGAGCATATCGCCCAAAATAAGAACTTTATGCTCTGCCTCCATTGTGGCTATATTGTCGAGCGCTACCTCCATACTCGATGGGTTGGCGTTGTAGCAATCGACAACCAACTGATTGCGCTCGGTCTTGACCGCTTGCGAACGGTTGTTGTCGGGCTTGAACGAGAGGATTGCTTCGGCAATGCGTTCGTCGGCAATGCCGAAATAGCGGCCTACTTCGACCGCCGCAGCGATGTTGTAGCGATTGTAGTCGCCCGTGAGGTTGCTCTCAAAGCCCTCGGCAATCGAGCGCGAGTAGTACTCGACGGCCAAATCTTCTCTTGCGTGGGCCATCTCGCACAAAACCTCATCCTCCTGCGGAACGAATGCACGACCGCCATTCGCGTTGAGGTGGTCGAACAACTCGCCCTTACCCTTACGAATGCCCTCTCTGCCCCCGAAACCTTCGAGGTGCGAAAGGCCTATGTTGGTCAGTATGCCATAGTTCGGCTCGGCAATCGAGCAGAGTAGTGCTATCTCGCCCTGCGCGCTTGCTCCCATCTCGACAACGCCAAATTCGGTGTCGGAGTTCATCGCAAGCAGCGTTAGCGGTACGCCGATATGGTTGTTGAGGTTGCCTCGTGTGGTCGATACCACGAAACGCTCGGCCAGAACGCGCGAAACCAACTCCTTTGTGGTGGTCTTGCCGTTGCTGCCCGCAATGGCGATAATCGGAATGGCCAGACGACGTCGATGTTCGCGAGCCAATGCTTGCAGAGCTTGCAGAGTATCGTCGACCAAGATAAGTCGTTCGGCGCGGTCGGGATTGTTGTGCAGAATATCCTCGCGGTCGATAACCGCAGTCGAAGCACCCTGCTCCAATGCCGCAATTGCATAGTCGTTGCCGTCGAACGATGCTCCGTGAAGCGCAAAGAAGAGGTTGCCCTCCCCGATTTTGCGCGAGTCGGTTGTGATGCCCGAAGACTCTGTAAAAACTCTATATAGTTTTTCCAAATTAAAAATCAAGAATTAAAAATTAAAAATTTTGGGGCTTGCGCTTTTAATCTCTCCGACTAAATATGTTCGTCGCCCGAGTTGTATTTGACCTCGTCGATATACTTCTTGATGTTTTGCTCCTCGCTACGCGGGCATATCATCAGCACGTCGTCGGTATCGACAACGATGTAGTCGCGCAGACCGCTGATGATGGCCGTTTTGCCTTGTGGTAACGATATAATCGAGTTGCGCGTGTCGTAGGTGTAGCACTTGTCGATAGGTTTGGCGTTGGCATACTTATCTTTGCGCGAGTGCATATAGAGCGAGCCCCAGGTGCCGACGTCGCTCCACCCAAAGTCGCCACTACGCACATAGACATTATCGGCCTTCTCCATCACGCCGTAGTCGATAGATATGGCGCGACACTCGGCAAACACGCGGTCGATAGCCTCCGCCTCGGCCTCTGTTCCGTAGGTCGATGCAATGCCGTCGAAGAGTGCGTGATGCTCGGGCAGATATTTGGCAATGGCCTCGATTATGTCGGCAACTTTCCAGATAAAAATGCCCGAATTCCACAGAAATTCGCCACACTGCAAGAAGGTCTGTGCAAGTTCGATATTTGGCTTCTCGGTAAAACACTTTACGCGCGAAATCGGTGTGTCGCTACTGCGCTGTATGTAGCCGTAGCCTGTTTCGGGGCGGGTTGGGGTTATGCCGATAGTCATCAGCGCGTTGTGGCTGTCGAGGAAGTCGAGTGTATCGTCGATGGCTTTGTCGAAAGCCTCGTCGTCGCGCACAATGTGGTCGGACGGTGTGACAATCATTGTGGCATCGGGCGCAGCGTTGCGAAGCGAGTAGGCTGCATAGCAGATGCAGGGGGCGGTATTGCGACCGACAGGCTCACACAATATCTGCTCGGGACGAAGCTCGGGGATATGTTCGAGAACAAGGTCGCGGTAACGGGCGTTGGTCACTACGATAAAGTGGTCGGCATCAATTTTTCGGGCAAAACGCTCGTAGGTCATTCTGATAAACGACTTGCCCGTGCCAAATATGTCGAGGAACTGCTTTGGAAGGTTTTTTCGGCTCTTGGGCCAAAATCTTGTGCCTGCACCTCCGGCCATTATAACGCAGTAAATTTCCCTTTTATTTACCATAATTTTAGTTATTAGGTTACTTATTCGTCGTTAGACCTTACAAAGATAAAAATATTTTATAACTTTGTCGGGCTAAAAATAGGAAAAATGAAAATAAAGTTGTTTACCATACCCAACTTTGTGACGCTTGCAAACCTGCTTTGCGGTGCTGCGTCGATTATAGCATCGTTGGTTTATCACAATCTCGAAGTGGCCTTTTGGTTGGTTATCGCTGCTGCTGTATGCGATTTTCTCGACGGATTTACGGCGCGACTGCTCAAACAGTACTCCGAAATCGGTGTGCAGCTCGACTCGCTGGCCGATATGGTGTCGTTTGGTGTAGCACCTGCGGCTGCGCTCTATATGCTCGCCTCGCAGCAACCTGCGATGTATGAGTGGAATGAGTGGGCAAGGGCTGCAATCTGCTTTGTGCCGTTCCTGATTTCGGGATTTTCGGCCCTGCGCCTTGCCAAATTCAATATTGATACGACCCAGCACGAGGAGTTCTGTGGTCTGCCAACACCTGCCAATGCAATCTTGTGCAACTCGTTTGCGCTGGTTGTGGTGATGGAGCAGTTGTCGGTCGAGATTGAGTGGATTGCAATGCTGGCTGTACTGATGTCGGCACTGCTTGTGAGTCCGATTCGTATGTTCTCGTTCAAATTCAAGTCGTTGGCTTTGAAGGCGAATATCGTTCGATACCTCTTTGCAATCTTTGCTGTTGTGGCAATATCTCTCTTGCAGATATACGCAATTCCGATTATCATCGTTACTTATATTGTGGTTTCGACCTTGTTGTGGATTTTTCGCAGGTCGAAATAGAGTCGGATAATGAGGTTAAATTTGAGGAAAATAACACTTCTGCTATCGGTTGTTCTACTGTCGATATGTGGCGCTACGCTCCGTGCGCAACTCGATGCAAGTGCATTGATGCGCGCCCAACGTAACAACAACGCCCACAACTCGATGCGTGGAACCAATCCGCACAATGCCGGAGGATATGGTACAAATCCGTACGAGCAGACGACCGATGCTGCGGGGCAGGAGGGTCAGGAGGGCCAACAGGGCGAGCAGGCCGACACAACCAAGAAGAAGCGTCAGCGCAAGCCGTTGGAGTCCTACTTCTTCTCCGACTCGATTCGTGCATTGCGCAATTTCCGTTGGACGGTATCGCGCGACTACAATACGGTCAATGTTATGCCTCTCGATACGACGCTTACGGCGTGGCGTATCGACTATCCTCACTTGCGCGAGGGGTTGGGTAGTAACTCGGTCGGTGGCCTGGGTCAGGCAACACAAAAGACCAACTACTTTGAGCGTACCGACTCGCGCGAATTTACCTTTGCACAACCCTACGACGACTACTCCTATGCGATGGAGAATGCTCCGTTCTACAATATGAAGCACCCATACATTTGGCTTACATATTTGGAGTCGGGTCAGAAGCGTTACCGCGAGGAGCATTTCGAGATAAACGTATCGCAGAACATCTCGCCATCGACCTCGGCCAGCCTCAACTATCGTGCGCGAGGTGCGCGAGGAAAATATGATTGGGCCCGAATCAAAAACCGCAACTTTGCCGGCACGTTTGCCCATACGGGTCGTCGCTATTCGGTTCACGCAGCCTATCTTAACAACGATATTGAGCAGCAGGAGAATGGTGGTGTTGTCGGTATGTGGGCTGTGACCGATACTGTCTTTGAGATGCCGTCGGGTGTGCCGATGAAGTTGGCAAGTTCGCAGGCGAAGAATGCCTATCAGAACAACAACTTCTTCATCAAGCAGTCAATCGGTATCCCACTGCAACGTATGACCGAGCAGGACTTCTCGATGGCCGACCTCTCGGCTATCTATGTTGGCCATACGTTTGAGTTCAACGCTTGGCGTAAAACCTACGAGGATAAGTACGCAACCTATACCAACGAGCGTGCGGAGCGTAACCCCGATGGCTCGTACAATGCTGCGACCGATACCTACTATAAAAATTGGTATCTCAACCCACTCCAAACCCACGACGAGACCTATGAGCGAATCATAACAAACCGTCTCTTTGTGCAGGCCCAACCGTGGGACCGCAATGGTGTTGTGGGTACGATTGATGGTGGTGTGGGTGTCGATTTGCACACCTATTCGCAATTCTCGCTTGGCGACTATCTTACGGGCGAAACCCGCAAAGTGAATAAGACGTCGTGGTTTGCCTATGGCTCGGTTGGCGGTAAAATCCGTCGCTATGTCGATTGGGGTGCCGACTTTAAGCTCTATCCGTCGGGCTATCGTGGTGGCGACTATAATATAGGCGCCTACGCAACCTTCCGCGCCTTTATCAAGGGTAAACCGTTTATCCTCTCCGGCTCGTTCTCCGACCGTATGACTTCGCCGGGCTATTGGCAGGAGAATTGGTACTCGAACCACTATGTCTGGTCGAACAACTTTGCAAAGGAGGGCGAGATGCGCTTCAATGTCTCGTTCCGAGTTCCCGACCACGGCATCGAACTCGGTTTTTGGCAGAGTATGTTGCGCGACAAAATCTACTATGGTCCCGACTGTCTGCCGACGCAACACGATGGCAGTATCAGTCTGACGGGTATCTATGCGCAAAAGGACTTTACGATTAAGGGTCTGCACCTCAACCACCGTGTGCTGGTGCAACTTACGTCGGATAGAAAGGTTGTTCCCGTGCCTTTGGTCTCGGCGTTCTTGTCCTACTACTACGAGTTTTGGGTTAAGCGCGACGTGCTGCGTGTGCAGATAGGTCTCGATGGCCGATTTACGACAAGCTACTACGCTATGGGTTACAATCCTGCCCTCTCGGTATTCTATAATCAGAACGAGGTAGAGGTGGGTAACTATCCTTATGTCGATGTGTTCCTGACGGCCAAGTGGAAGCGAATGAGAATCTTTATCAAATACCAACATATCAACTGTGGCCTGTTTGGCAACAATCAATATTTTGCTGTTGCCGGTTATCCGCTCAATCCGGGAATGTTTAAGTTCGGTCTTTCGTGGGCCTTCTACGATTAGTGGCGAGCGGGGCGTTGTGTAGTTGTCTGATAATGTATAAAATCCTGAAAAATATACTATTGCCGATACTCTATGTCGTTGTGGCTTCGATTGTTGCAGTCGGAGCGATAGTGGCAGAGCAGTGCTACCGTGTTGCCTTGGAGCAGGAGGTTGAGCAACCCGTGAGCGAGTTGCTGTCGGAGGGTGAGTACGCCATATCGACCTACGATAACGTCTTTCGTCGTATTTGTGGCCAATATGGTGTCGATTGGCGTTTGATGTCGGCCATAGCCTATGGGGAATCGAACTTTCGCCACGATGCCGTTTCGCCCCGTGGTGCGGTGGGGTTGATGCAGGTTATGCCGCGTATTGCAAGCAGCTATGGCGTGGAGCGTGAGCAGTTGTTCGACCCTGCAACCAATATTGATGTTGCGGTTCGTCTGTTCAAGGATATGGAGCGTATGATTGGAATGGGTCGCAATGTGGCAGTGCGCGACCGTATGGCCTTTACGTTGGCTGCCTATAACTGCGGTGCATCGCGAGTTGTCGATGCGCGACAGTTGTGCGACTACTATGGCGACGACGCTTCGTTATGGGAGAGCGTGACCGAGTATCTCGAACTGCTTGGCGACGAGGAGTTCTATACCCACGAGTTGGTCGATAGTGGGGCATTCTCGGAGGCTGCGGTTACAATCTACTATGTCAATCGTGTTTTGGCTCGTTACGACCGATATAGAGCTATTGCCGAGTAGCAAAAAGTGCCGATTGCGGGTCGGATTATGAGGCCGAAAGATACTCTTTTTTGCAAAAAGCGTTTTTTCTGAATAAGTTTTGCTAACTTTGTCCGTTATTATACAGAATAATAGAGTCCGATATATGAACAGACAGAGATTTAATCGATTAAACAACATAACAGGTTGGGTGGTCTTTGCCATAGCCGCAACGGTCTATCTGCTGACGATGGAGCGTTCGTCGAGCCTTTGGGACTGCTCGGAGTTTGTTGCAACCTCCTATAAACTCGAAGTTGGTCACCCACCGGGAGCGCCGCTATTTATGCTCTTGGCGCGTATTGCAACGCTCTTTGCTCCGTCGCCATACTATGTGCCACATATGGTCAATGCGATGAATGCGTTGGCAAGTGCCTTCTGTATTCTGTTTCTGTTTTGGACCATTACCCATATTGCCCGCCGTCTCTATACGCGAGGCGATAAGTTGCTGACCTCGTCGCAGGCCCTTGCTGTGTTGGGTGCGGGCGCTGTTGGTGCTTTGGCCTATACCTTTACCGATACCTTCTGGTTCTCGGCTGTGGAGGGCGAGGTCTATGCCCTCTCGTCGATGTTTACCTCGTTGGTCGTATGGCTTATGTTACGCTGGGAGGAGAATGCTGACCGCGCAACCTCTATGCGCTGGATAGTGCTTATCGCCTACCTTATGGGCCTCTCTATCGGTGTCCATATCCTCAACCTGCTCACCATCCCAGCCTTGGTGATGATATGGTTCTTCCGCAAATATACCTACCGCACGGCGTGGGACTATATCTTCAAAATGGCCCTCGCCTTGGTGGTTTCGATGCTTATCTTGGGTGCTATAAATGGCATCATCATCCCATATACCGTGGCCTTGGGCGCTGCGGTAGACACCTTTACAGTAAACACTCTTGGGTTGCCTGTCTATAGCGGAAT
>JAZQSA010000021.1:0-13957 GCA_045629905.1 Alistipes sp.
TCGCCAGGGGGGGGGTAGGGCTGTTAGAGGCGTTAGGGGCGTTAGGGGTGATGGGTAGATTGAGTAGATTGAATAGATTGGGTAGACTGAGTAGCCTAAAACACTAACGCCCTTAACGACCCTAACGACCCTAACCTTCCATTCTCCCCAGCCAAACCCAGCCTACCCAGCACTACCCAGCACTACCCAGACTACCCAGACTACCCATCACCCAAACGACCCTAAAACAAAAAAAAGCCACCCTTGGGTGACTGAAAATTGATTTTAGAAGTGGCTTTGCCACGCTCGGCAAAAAAGTGACCGATGGGTAGTACTCGATGTACGTCCCATTGGTCACTTTCTTTGTTAGCGGCAGCAAAGACCTTATAAAATCGATTTTCCAGAAATTGTATTTTATATACGGTTAAATGCCTGCGCAAAAGCCTCAACCGCCTGGTCAAGACCCTTCTGCAACTTGCTGCCCAACATCATTCGCATCATCATATTGAGTTCGGCGTGAAGCACCAATCGTATGCGAGTATCGGCAGGCGAAACCTCGTGGAGTTGAACCCAGAAAGAGAAGTCAATCGGAACACCGCCATCGTCGCCCGTAATCTTGACGTGCTTGCACTCAACCTTCTCTACCATACGGAGTTTGACGGTAAAGCCCTTAACCTTGAACGAGCAGGTATCGGGAGTAGCTTCCCACTCCTCGACCTTATCGGCCACGGCCGGTGTAAGCAGCGAAAAGTCGGAAATTAAAGGGTAGATTTGTGCTGCCGATTTGAATATCTGCTGTTGTTTCGATTCGTACTTCTCCATAGGTTTTCTTATTTCGGGTGCAAATGTAAAATAAACTTTACAAATTGGCAAGTATATATGACTTTATTTTACACTTTTTTATCGATTGAAGTATTTAGAAACAAGAAGTTTGGGCAGTTGTCGATTTTCTCGAACCGCCCAAACTACTTTATCGACAAACCCGATTTGCCGAAAATCGATTTACAGACTATTTTGTGATTGCTGCACGCAACAACGGAATCGACTCGTCGAGCGACATACCCTTGCGGTATACACCTGCTGTACCACCGACAAAGACATTTGCACCCATCTCGGTCATCAGTTTGGCTCTCTCACACGAAACCGAACCATCGACACTGATAAGCACCTTCTCGTAGCCACGCTCGTCGAGCCACTGACGCATCTCGGCAACCTTGTCGAGGATACCATCTACAAGCTTCGCGCCCGAGAAACCTGGGTGCACAAGCATCAGGGTCACCATATCGGTATAGGCCATATGCGGAGCAACCGACTCAACAGGGGTGTCGGGATTTACAACAACACCGAAGAGCGCGCCCTTCGAGTGAATATCGGCCGCAAACTCGCTCAAATCCTTATTCAGTTCGACGTGGGTCGATACTATATCGCCTGCGTGAACATCGATTTTCGAGCAGATAAACTCCGGCTCGTCACACATAAGGTGAATATCGAGCGGCAGATTGGTTACGCCGTGCATAGCATTTGGGAAGTCGGGACCAAAGGTCATATTCGGAACAAAGTGACCGTCCATCACATCGATATGCAACCAATCGACACCGTTACGCTCCAAAGTTTTGATATCCTGTTCGAGATTCATCAAATCCGAACACATTACCGATACAGAAATTTTATTAGCCATATTTTTGATTTATATTAGTTTTCGCATTTGCAAAGATAGTAATTTTATTAAAAACAACATACCACTCCGAGAAAATATTACGTTTTACACAAAACACGATTGCTAATTCGGATAATCTTTTGTAAATTTGTTACGTTATTTATGCAAATAAAGTTAAACCAAAACGATAAACAATTATGAAAAAATTACTTATGCTGGCTATCGCCGTATCGCTTTCGGCAGCAGCAATCGCTCAAACCCGTGTTATTGCCCACCGTGGCTTCCACACTACCGACGGCTCGTGCCGCAACTCGTTGGCCGCCCTCAAAGAGGCTCAAAAGTTGGGTGTTTACGGTTCGGAGTGCGACATCAACCTCACCAAAGATGGCGAGATTGTCGTTGCTCACGGTAATATGCACCCCGACAAGAGCGTTCACAAGGGCGAAATGGAGCGTGTATTTATCCAAAAGAGTACGCTTGCCGAAGTTCAGGCTATTCCGCTCGAAAATGGCGAGATTATGCCAACCCTCGACCAATATTTGGAGCAGACCAAGATGTGCAAGACCACGAAGCTCATCATCGAGATTAAGAGCCATCTGACCCCTGCAATGGAGACCGAGATTGTCGAAAAGACCGTAGCAAAGGTTGCAGCGCACGGCCTTAACGACCAGGTTGAGTATATCGCATTCCGTCCGTGGGTATGTATGGAGTTGAAACGAGTTGCTCCGGAGGGTACGCCTATCGCCTACCTCAATGGCGACTACGACCCTACATACGTCAAGGCTATGGGCTTGTCGGGCATCGACTATAAGCACTCTGTATTGAAGAAGAAGTCGAAGTGGATTAAGCAGTGCCAGAAGAAGGGCCTGACTGTCAATGTTTGGACCGTAAACAACGAGGAGGATTTGCGTTGGTTCATCGAGCAGGGCGTCGATTTCATTACGACCGACTATCCCGAGTTGGCTAAACGTCTCATCGAAGAGGCCGGCAAATAACATATTATGAGATTTCGCATAGGCGTTGATGAACGCCCATCGTTTGGCGCCACGCTTCTCTACGGATTGCAGTGGCTGATGATTTGCATACCCGTCGTGCTGACAAGCACCTTCATTGCCCCCGAAGGCGAGAGCATCTTCTTCACGCAGAAGCTCTTTGCGATAATGGGCGTGACGATGATTGTGCAAGCGCTATGGGGACATCGTATGCCACTTGTTGCAGGCCCTGCCGCCGTACTGCTTATGGGCGTATTGGCTGCCAACACGCAAGGAGCATCTACCGAAGCCATCTATACCTCGATGATTATCGGCGGTATCGTCGTTGCGTTACTTGCCGTATCGGGTCTGTTGCGACACATTCTGCCGATATTCACACCGCGCATCGTCGTCGCAATCGTGCTTCTCATATCGTTCACGATGGCCAAGCCAATAGTCGGTATGATATTCTCCGACGCCACTCACGCAGGTACGGCCTTCATCTTTGCTATCGTCTGCGTCGCGGTTATGGCTGTTGCCAACCGACTGTTGCAAGGGGTTTGGAAGAGTATGGTCGTTATCCTGGCGATGATTCTCGGGGCATTGACCTACTACTGCCTGACAAGTTTCCCTTCGCAGTTGGCAACCGACACAAAGCCGGCACAAATTCTGCTTGGCAGTGCGCAGTTCGACGCAGGTGTTGTCATCGCATTCTGCTTCTGCTACATCGCACTCCTTATCAACGAGATTGGCTCGGTGCAGTCGCTTGGCGAATTTATCGAGGCCGACAAGATGGAGCGTCGCCAAAGTCGCGGTATGCTCATTACGGGTGTGATGAACGTGGTAAGCGGTGCGTGTGGTGTTCCGGGCCCTGTCGATTATTCGCTCTCGCCCGGCATCGTGGCCTCGACCTCGTGTGCCTCGCGCTACACCGTACTTCCAGCAGCTGTGGCGATGATTGGATTGGCCTTCTGCGAGCCGGCCGTAGCCTTTATGATGACTATACCTGCGCCCGTGATGGGAACGATACTACTCTACCTTATGGCAACGCAGGTGGCCGCAGGTCTGCACCTGATGCACGATACGAAGGCTGCGCCTCAATTCCAAGATGCACTGATTTTGGCCATACCGATTATGTTTACCGTCATTCTGTCGTTTGCGCCAAAGGCGGTGACCGAGGCCATACCCGAACTACTGCGCCCGATTGTCGGCAACAGCTTCGTGATGGGAATCATCATCATCTTAATACTCGAACACATACTCTTAAAGGAGCGAAAATGAACGTAAAGGAGTTACTCAAATCGTGTAGCGAACGCAAGGTTGCGGTCCTCGCTACCAACTTTTACAATTTCGAGACCCTCTCGGGTGTTATGCAGGCGGCACAAGCGACCCAATCGCCCGTATTGCTGCAACTCACACGCTCGTCAATCGACTATATGGGTCTGAAACAGGCTGTGGCGATGGCTCGCCAGGCGATTGCCGACTATGGTGTCGATGGTTGGATTCACCTCGACCACGGAGGCTCGGTCGAACTTGTCGAGCGCTGCCTCGATGCAGGCTTCGACTCGGTGATGATTGACGCAAGCGAGCGACCTTTCGAGGAGAATATCGCAACCACACGTCGTGTTGTAGAGTTGGCCAAACCTTATGGGGCCAATGTCGAAGCCGAATTGGGCTATGTTGCCAAACTCGGTCAGGAGCAGGGCGGTGGCTTCACAACGGCCGAAGAGGCCCGCATATTTGTCGAGCAGACGGGTGTCGATGCGCTGGCCGTTGCTATCGGTTCGGCTCACGGCTTCTACAAGCAAGCCCCACAACTCGACCTCGACCGACTCTCCGAAATTCACGCTGCAACATCGGCCACACTGGTACTGCACGGCAGTTCGGGCATACCCCACCATATGGTGCAAGAGGCTATCGCACGAGGTATCGCAAAGGTCAATCTCGCAACCGAAATCAAGGATACCTTTATGCGCAACCTCAAAGAGGTGCTGACCACAACCAACGAGATAGACCTCCGCAAGGTATTCCCGAAGGCTACCGAGGCTGTTGTCGCACTGCTTATCGAGAAGTATAAGATGGTCCGCGGCGAGTAAGGGTCAAAGAGGTTTGTCCCCAAAACACTAATAAAGAATAGGTAGCTTGAACCCAAGCTACCTATTTTACTCTAACGACCCTAACGCCCTTAACGACACTAACGCCCTTAACGACACTAACAACCCTAGCCATTGGCCTCTTTTTGTTAGCCGCAGTAGAACCTGCTTAAAAACAATTTTCCTTTGAGTCGACAGGATTAGCATATATCCCCAACAAAATCTCACGCGCAACATCAACATCGACACCCTCCTCGGCAAAGGTAGCCTCGGCCATTCGGATATGGGTGGCAAACATCTGCTCCTCCTCGGCCGAATAGTGGTCGGCGTGGGCGCGGTTGCCGTGCAAAATATCGTGAGCGATATAGTTTGTCGCAAACAGATGGTAATTCGAACGGATATGACGGTCGATAAGCTCGGCCAGCGCCTTGCACTGCTCGGCACGTGGCAACTCGCCAATAGCCTCCAGCGCCTCGCGCTCGATAGGACGACAGAAGGCGAAGTGGGTGTTACCCTTATATTGTTTGATACCCGAGAGTATGCTGATAAAGTCCTCGTTTTCGCTCTTTTGGTATGGAGTATCGTTATGACGACGGCACAACTCAATAGCCTTCAACACGCCACACGGTTCGTATTCATAGGATATGGCAATCGGCGCAATGTGCAACGAGTCGTAGACCGAAACAAAATCGCCATCGCTACCCATACCGACCATCTTAACCAAGCCCGGCTCGGTTGTATCGCGACCATCTTTGGTGCGACCATTGCCCTGTGCAATCCAGACCGAACGACCCTCGTCGATACGCAGACGCATATACTCGGAGAGGTGTTTCGAATTTTCGAGGAACTCGCGAGGCGACACGTCCTGCTTGCGAATAACTCTAATCATCGAGTTGGCACGGCAAATCTCAACCACAATAGGCGCACGCAACAAGTTGTCGCCCAGCGCAATATCGGTCGTTGGCAAGCCGTTGGAAAAGAGCGTATATTGCAACAACATCGCATCGAGCGTTATATCGCGATGATTCGAGATAAACAGATGGCTGCCATCGCTGACATTCTCCAAGCCCGACACCGTAAATTTATTTATTGTAGACTTAATGATGCTGCCTACGGCGTGAAGCATAATGTTCTTCTGAACATCGTTGGTCGTTTTGCACTGCAACAATATCGCCCTTACGGTATTGATATCGAGCGTTGGGAATGCAAACTTCGCAGCAGGTATCAGCATCGGGTCTGCGGCCATACGCTGCATTGCGGCGGGAATCTCCTCGTCGTGATAGGCGCGTATGTCGTCAAATTTTGTATACTCCTCCATCTCTTTTGGTTTTTGAGCCGACAAGGTCCGATTGTTCAACATAAGACCTTTTCGACGCACTATACAACGCAAAGATAAAATAAAATTCTTAATTAGGACAATTTACAGCACGAAAAATACCACAACAGCAAAAAAACAGCGGTGTTTTATCTACTTTTATGAAAATTTATTACCTTTGTACGATTTATAGGATTTTCAACTATTAACATATATCTATCTAAAACCTATCACAAAATGGCAAAGACCGAAAACCTTTTGAAACGTATGTCGGAACTGGAAGCCGAGACTGGTGTAAAGCGCACTATCTTTGCGGCTTGTCCAAATTCCAGCGCAGTAATCCGTGCGTCTATTCGCTCGGCAAAGCGTAACAATGCCCCTATCTATTTTGCAGCAACGCTCAACCAAATCGACACCGATGGCGGCTATACGGGTATGACCCCGGCCGACTTCGTAAAGGTTTGCCGTATGGAGTGCGAGGCTATCAACTTTACGGGCGACTGCATCATCGCCGTAGACCACGGCGGTCCTTGGTTGAAGGATAAGCAGAATGTCGAGAAGTGGGAGACCGAGCGCGCTATGAACGCTGTAAAGGCTTCGTTCGAGGCCGCTATCGCAGCAGGTTTCGACCTTATTCACGTTGACCCAACGGTCGATATTAATGTACCAAAGGGCGAGGTTATCGATATTCACTTGGTAGTTCGCCGTACGGTTGAACTTATCAAGCACTGCGAGGAGTATCGCCGTGCAAACAACTATCCTGAAATCTCCTACGAGGTTGGTACCGAGGAGGTTCACGGTGGTTTGGCCGACGACAGCGTATTCGATACATTCCTCGTTGAGTTGAAGGCAGGTTTGGCCGAGGTTGGTCTTTCGGACGTATGGCCTTGCTTTATCGTTGGTAAGGTCGGCACCGACCTCCACACAACCCTCTTCGATGGCGAAGTGGCAAAGAAGCTCACCTCGAAGGTTCGCCCTCTCGGCAGCTACATCAAGGGCCACTACACCGACGGTGTAAGCAACCCGCAGGACTACCCTCTCTGCGGTATGGGTGGTGCAAACGTTGGTCCGGAGTTCACAATCAGCGAGTACGAAGCACTCGAAGAGTTGGAGCAGAAGGAGGTAGAGTACTACAACGCAGGTCGCGTCGCTATGCTCTCGCACATCACCGAGGTTTTGACCCGCCTCGTTTATGAGTCGAACCGCTGGAAGAAGTGGTTGCTCGAAGAGGAGAAGGGTGTTGATTTCTACGAAATCGCCCCAGAGCGTCGCGCTTGGTTGGTTAAGACCGGTTGCCGCTACATCTGGCAGAAGCCGGAGGCTTTGGTTGCCCGCACATCGCTCTACGAGAACCTCAAACGAGTTGGTATGGACCCTGAAAACATCGTTCTCGACCGCATCGAGCACGATATGGATAAGTACTTCTACGCATTCAACATCGTAGACCTCAACTCGAAGTTGTAGTATCCTCGATTATAACAACAACGAAGAGCGTGTCCGCAACGACACGCTCTTTTTGTTTGGAGTTGTAGGACAGACCGTGTTTTCAAGGCTCACGAAACCCGAAAATCGCAACAACATTATACAATCTAACAACATCTATTAACGACACAAAGTCTTGCGATTTCAATAATAAGTTACTAAATTTGTAGTTGAATTGCGGAATACGCATTTTTTTGATGGCATTTAGGGCTATTGCAAACCTTGTAAAACGACCAAATTTACTACACACAGCAATAGGCACAATAAATGCCCTCGCCTTATGGCGTGGGTTGTGCTTATGTGTGTATGGGTACTTGGTCGTCCCTTCAAGGTATAAGCGTGACTCACGTTTCTCTTTTAGTTAAACGGTTGCCATAGAATTTTTATAGACGTTTTATGTTTAACTAATATCTCAACACATTATGAAAAAACTATTTTACAGCGTATTGTTCTTGTTGGTCACCACAGTATCAAACGCACAAACCGAGGCTAATGTTACAAAGTTTTTAGGTATTCCCGTTGATGGCACTAAAACAGAAATACTGTCAAAACTACGCCAAAAAGGGTTTAGAACTTCTTATAAACTAGAAGATAGCCTTGAAGGAAATTTCAACGGAACGGAAGTGTTTGTAAGTCCTGTTATGAATGGTAATAAAGTGTGGCGAATTGCCGTATGGGATAAGAATTCATACGATGAAGGTCAAATCAAAATTAGATTTAATAACCTTTGTCAGCAATTTAAGAACAATCCTAAATACTTTTCTCTTACTACTGACCAAACATTAAACGAAAAAGAAGATATATCTTATGAGATTTCTGTACACAGCAAACAATATGAAGCATCATTCCTCCAAGATGCAGACATAAATAAAGTTGTCTGGTTCACAATCTCTGAATCTTACGGCCAATATCGTTTAATAATATTTTACGACAACCGTCGTAACCAGGCTAACGGCGAAGACTTGTAATGTATAAATTATCACAAAACGTTCTATAAATAAAATCTCACAATAGTCACATCAGAGCCGAGGTTATTCGCAGAAACGTCTGACCCCGGCTCTGGGTACAAAAAAAAGAGAGAAACTCTCGTTTCTCTCCTCGTACCCACACATCAAATGGACTCATTCCACAATAGGGGTCGAAGGTCCGCAGCAGGCGAGAGCAGACCGACGGGAGGCGATTACAATCGCAGATTGTTTGGGTTTGGCTGATGATGGCTGAAAATCTATTTTCAAAGACAATCATCAGCCAAAGACAAGGGATTGCGTCAGCAATAATCGCCGACCAAAGACAAGTCTGCCGAGCCGCCACAGGAGCAACGAGCTCGGCTCCGGGTCGAACGGTCGAAACCCCAATAGGCACAAAAAAAAGAGAAGTCCTCTCGAACTTCTCCTTCGTACCCAGAGCCGGGGTCGAACCGGCACAGGGGTGAACCTACTGGTGTTTGAGACCAGCGCGTCTACCGATTCCGCCATCTGGGCCTGCTCCACTTGTGTGGTTTGCGGTGCAAAGGTATAAATATTTTTTTGATTTACAACCTTCGCCCCAATTTTTTCGCAAAAATATCGTCATTTTTCTTTTTTCGACCTCCTTGCGGGCTGTCAATTGCCACAGCCGACAGCAGTTTGGGGCGATTTGTGGGGAGGGGTAAATCAGAGAGTATAGGTAGTGTAGGGAGATTTGGGGGAAAGAATCTCTAACGCCACTAACCCTCCTTCGCGCCGACCTCGGCAAAAAAAAGAGGCCGATGGGTGGTACTCGACGCACACCCCATCGGTCTCATTTTGTTAGCGGCCACAACGGCCGTCTCAAACCTATTTATTTCAGGCCCATCTGCTCGATAAGCGCCGAGGTCTGTGGCTTATGACCACGGAAACGGACATAGAGCTCCATAGGGTGCTCTTTACCACCCGACGAGAGCAGTTCGCGGAACTTCGATGCAGTCTCGCGGTCGAAGATTCCCTTCTCCTTGAAGAGCGAGAAGCCGTCGGCAGCAAGCACCTCGGCCCACTTATAGCCATAGTAACCAGCTGCATAGCCACCCGAGAAGATGTGACCGAAAGCACCTGCCATAGCAGTACCCTCGACAGTTGGAACGACCTGCGTTGCCTCCATCGACTTATGCTCGAACTCAACAACATCGCCCTCGTAGGCCTCGGTCAGAGTGTGCCAAGCCATATCGGTCATACCGAACGAAAGCTGACGCACGTTGGCATAGGCAGCCAAGTAGTTCTTCGACGCGATAATCTTATCGACCAACTCGCCAGGGATAACCTCGCCCGTCTGGTAGTGTTTTGCCCAAAGGTTGAGGTACTCCTTCTCGGTGGCCCAATTCTCCATAATCTGCGACGGAAGCTCTACGAAGTCGCGATATACGCTTGTACCGTTAAGCGACTCGTACTTACCTTTGGCGAGCATACCGTGCAAAGCGTGACCAAACTCGTGGAGGAAGGTTGTAAACTCGTCGAAGGTGATGAGCGACGGCATCGTCTCGGTCGGCTTGGTGAAGTTCATCACAAGCGAAACAAGCGGACGTACCTCGTCGCCACCATACTCAACGCTCGTACCGCGGAACTCGGTCATCCACGCACCCGAACGCTTCGACTCGCGTGGGAAGAAGTCGAGATAGAGGACTGCAAGGTGCGAGCCATCGATATCCTTAACCTCATAGGCCTTCACGTCGGGGTGATATACCGAGATATTCTCGGCAGGGGTAAAGGTTAGGCCATAGAGGCGGTTGGCGAGCATAAATACAGCCTCGCGCACATTGTCGAGTTGGAGATAAGGCTTAATCTGCTCGTCATTCACGGCATACTTCTCGTTCTTGTATTTCTCGCTATAATAGCCAAAATCCCACGGCATCACATCGCCCTTCAAGCCCTGCGATGCAGCATACTCGTTGATTGTCTGGTAGTCGCGCACGGCAAACTCCTTGGTCTGGTCGAGCAACTCGGCAAGGAACGAATTTACGGTCTCGGTCTTCTCGGCCATACGGTCGGCGAGGACATAGTCGGAGTAGCGCTCATAGCCAAGCAGGTTGGCAATCTTCAAACGCAACGCTACGATACGCTTAACGTTCTCCATATTGTCAAACGAGCCACCGATAGCGCGTGTGTTATTGGCACGCCACAGAGCCTCTTTAATATCGCGCTGCGACGAATAGGTAACAAACGGAACATAGCTTGGGGCTTTGAGCGTCACGGTCCAGCCCTTCTGGCCACGAGCCTTTGCCTCCATCGCCAGGCCCTCCTTAACGAATGCCGGCAACTCCTCGACCTTCTTTGGGTTGGTAATGTTGTAGGAGTAGGCGTTGGTTGCAGCAAGCGAGTTTTGGCCAAACTTCAAGGTCAGCGACGAGAGTTCGTTCGTGTATTCACGATAGAGCGCCTTATCCTCCTCCGAGAGGTTTGCACCGCTACGCACGAAGCCCTCGTAGGTGTCGTCGAGCAGTTTCTCGTCCTCGGCCGAGAGGAAGAGACTCTTGTTCTCATAAACAGCCTTTACACGCTTGAAGAGTTCGGGGTTGAGCGACGTATCGTTCGACAACTCGGTGAGTTTTGGCTGAACACGCATAGCGATTGCCTGCATCTCGTCCGAAGTGTTGGCTTCGAGCATATTGAAGAAGATGCCGGCAATACGGTTGAGCATTGCGCCCTGCTTCTCCAACGCTACGATAGTATTAACGAAGGTTGGCTTCTCGGGGTTATTTACGATAGCATCGACCTCGGCACGACTTACGGCAATAGCGGTCTCAAATGCAGGCTCATAGTGCTCCAAAGCGATTTTGTCGAATGGAGGTGTTGCGTGCGGAGTATCCCACTCGGCAAGCAGAGGGTTGGTTGTGTCAATCTCCGGCAGCTGGGCAACAGGGATAGAGTCGCCGCAACTTGCCATAAGTGCAGTAGCAGACATAATAAACAATAGTTTTTTCATACTTTCTATAATTTTACGGTTTTCAACATTTTATCTTCGGTGGGTATTACCCTGTTTATCTGACCTTTTCGGGCAACGACATCATTTGCGGACGCTTGGGCATCGACTCCTCTTCGCTTGGTTCAACCACCTCCGGCTCTTTCCACAAGCCTCGGCCCTTCAACATTGCACTCTTGTCGGGAGCCGCACCGCGAAATGCGGTATAGAGCGACATTCCATCGGCCGAGCCACCTCGCGACAGCACCTCTCGACGGAAGGCCGCAGCCGTTTTGCGGTCGAAGAGGTCGCCACTCTCGCGGAAGGCCTCAAAGGCATCTTTATCAAGCACCTCGGCCCAGATGTAGAAGTAGTAGCCTGCCGAGTAGCCACCCGAGAAGATATGAGCAAAATAGGAGTAGCGGTAACGTGGTTCGATTTGCCACAACATCTTGCGCTTTTCGTAGAGAGCGTTGAACTCAAACTCGCTGACGGCGATAGGCTCACTCTTCTCCAACGAGTGGATATCCATATCAATCAGCGCGGCAGCCACCAACTCGGTCGTAGCAAAGCCCTGATTGAACATCGAACTTTGGCGGATACGATTAACCATCACGTCGCTGATAATCTCCTTCGTACGATAGTGAACGGCATAGGTACGCAACATCTCCGGCTCCAAAGCCCAATTCTCCATAATCTGCGACGGAAGCTCGACAAAATCGCCCTCGACACCAATCAAGCCGTTGTATCGCACATCGGTAAATAGGAAGTGGAGCGCGTGGCCAAACTCGTGGAAGAGCGTCAGCGTCTCGTCGATAGTGAGCAACGAAGGCGTTGTCTCGGTTGGAGATGTGAAGTTGCAGACGATGCTCACAACAGGGGCGGTACGCACACCTGCCTCATCGTAGCGTTGCTCACGGAAATAACCGCACCAAGCACCTTGACCCTTACCTGCACGTGGGTGGAAGTCGAAATACAACACTCCGAGGTGCGAGCCATCGGCATCGAGAACCTCGAAGGCCGAGACGTCGGCGTGATACAACGGTACCGACACAGGGCGGAACGTAAGACCATAGAGGCGATTGGCGAGATTAAAGACGCCCTGACGCACATTGTCGAGCGAGAAGTAGTTGCGAACAACCTCCTCGTTAATCGAATATTTAGTCTGGCGCACCTGCTCGGCATAGTACCACCAATCGGAGGCCTCGAAACGATACTCCGCATCGGTATAATCCTCCTTGAAGAGTTGCTCCATCTCGGCCAGCTCCTCCTTTGCCTTGTCGAGTGCCGGCTCCCAAATCTCGTCGAGCAGTTTATAGACCGCCTTTGGCGAACCCGACATCTGGTCGGAGGTTACATACTCGGCATAGTTCTTATAGCCAAGCAGATTGGACTTCTCGATACGCAAAGCAACTATCTCGTTTATCAACGCATTGTTGTCGTACTCACCGCCATTGTTGCAACGCTCCAAGTAGGTCTTGTATAGCTGTTTGCGCAAATCCTTGTTAGGCGACGTTGTCAGGAACGAGATAAGGCTTGGTTTGTGGAGCGTAAAGGCATATTTGCCCTTCTCGCCCAACTCCTCGGCCTTTTCGCGTGCGACACTCGTTACCGATGCGGGCATACCCTCGACCTGCGTCGAGTTGAGCATCATCACATAGGAGTTGTTGGCCGCCAAGATATTGCTGCCAAACTTTACCGTTGCAGCCGACAGTTGCTCGTTAATCTGCTTCAAACGCTCCTTTTTCTCGGCATCGAGCAATGCACCACTACGCACAAAGTCGTCGTATATCTTCTCCGTCAGGCGAAGTTGGTCGGCTTCGAGGTTGGCGTTGTCGCGCTGCTCATAGACCTTCTTAACGCGCTCAAACAGAGCCTCGTTAAGCAAGATAGCATCGCTGTGAACGGTCAGTTGCGGCATAATCTTCGCTTCGAGAGCCTGCAACTCGTCGTTGGTCTCGGCAGCGCACATCATCGAAAAGACGTTGGCCACATCGGAGAGCATCTGACCTGCGCGGTCCATAGCCGCAATCGTATTCTCGAACGTAGGCTCGGCCTCGTTTGCCACAATCGCCGCAATCTCCTCGTTGTGGAGCATTATTGCACGCTCAAAAGCCGGCTCATAGTGATAGGAGCAGATACGGTCAAATGGTGGCACTCCATACGGAGTATCCCACTTCTCGAAGAATGGGTTTTGCTCCTTCGCCCCATTCGACGAACACGATATCGATGCAAGTAACATAACAAGTGTCGATAATATAACTGTCAAACGTTTCATTGTCACTAAAAATTATTATCTTTGTACATTGCAAATATAGTAATATTTTCAACGCTATGCAATTATTTTACGCACCAGATATCACACCTCCGCAATATACGCTCTCGGAGGAGGAGTCGCGCCACGCCATCAAGGTCTTGCGACTCGGCGTAGGCGACCGCCTTCATATCACCGACGGACGGGGCAATTTGCACACCTGCCGCGTGGTATCCGACTCGTTAAAACACTGCTCTGTCGCAGTAGAATCGACCATCACCGAGTTTGAGCGGCTAC
>JAZQSA010000022.1:0-63973 GCA_045629905.1 Alistipes sp.
GGGGTGTTGGGGGGGTGGGGTGGGGGGGGGGAGTTGGGGGAGATTGGGGAGATTAGGTAGATTGGGTAGATTGGGTAGAATGAGGAGAATGAGGAAATTAGGTGTTTAGCGAAACCCCAGCCAAAATTTTTAATTTGGCACCCCCAGCCTACCCATTTCTACCCAGCAATACCCAGCCTACCCAGCCCAAAGGAAAGCTCAAAAAAACAAAAAGTCGAGAATTGCTTCTCGACTTTTGCTTTTTTGAGCTGAATCCGAGATTTGAACGACGCCACAAGGCGAGAGGGGCGAACAGAAAAAACAACAATATTTGGCGAGAGAATTGGAGTTCACTCACAAACTCTCTCGCCAAATATTGTCCGATGCAAAGCAGCGGGCTCTGTTCGACTCCGAGCCGTCAGACGTTGAAACGGCGCAATCAGTTGGCAAAGCCAACGCGCCGTAACTACCACCACTTGGGGGTCCCGAGTTGCAAACCGATTATATTCAAAGCATAGGGACAGACCAAAAGGCCTGTCCCTATACTTTGAGCTGAATCCGAGATTTGAACTCGGGACCCCTTCATTACGAGTGAAGTGCTCTACCGCTGAGCTAATTCAGCAAACGAATACGATGATTCGGTGTGCAAATATCGTAAATTTTTCTTTATTCGCACAAATTATCACAAAGTTTTTGCTTCATTCTCTGCAACTTTTTGTAAATTCGCATTGTAAACCACAGTTTTTCAACAACCGCACAAACATTGCAATAACCTAAATTCAAAGATATGATTACCTTCCTTTGTTGCCTCGCGTTGCTCGTAGCCGCATATTTCACATACGGCAAGTATCTCGACAAAGTTTGTCGAATCGATGCACGCGCTACCGTTCCGAGCAAAACGCTCTACGACGGAGTCGATTATGTTCCAATGCCTCGTTGGCGCACATTCCTTATCCAACTGCTCAACATCGCCGGCACAGGTCCAATCTTCGGTGCGATACTCGGTGCTTGCTATGGCCCTGTGGCCTTCCTCTGGATTACCTTCGGCGGTATCTTTATGGGCGCGATGCACGACTACCTCTCGGGCGTAATGTTGGTGCGCAACGACGGTTTGAGCATCACCGAGATTGTCGGTCGCTACCTCGGCAAGGGGGCTGGTGCATTTATGCGCATCTTCTCGATTGTGCTGCTTCTGTTGGTCGGCGTAGTCTTTGTGGTCAGCCCTGCCGATATTCTCTCTGAGAAGTTCGCCTTTATATCGAAAAATTGGTGGCTCGCAATCATCATCGCCTACTACTTTATCGCAACTCTGTTGCCTGTCGATAAACTTATCGGCAAGGTCTATCCGCTCTTTGGTGCGGCACTCGTAGCGATGGCACTTGGTTTGCTTGGTGTATTGCTCTTTGGCGACTATACCATTCCGCAGATGACACTCGACAACCTCCACATCAAGAAGGAGACCCTTCCACTGATACCGACCCTCTTTATCACCATTGCGTGTGGTGCTATCTCGGGCTTCCACGCCACACAGTCGCCACTTATGGCCCGTTGCGTCAATAACGAGCGTGAGTGCCGCTTCGTATTCTATGGCGCGATGATTTCCGAGTCGGTTATCGCTCTGATTTGGGCCGCTATCTCGATGGCGTTCTTCTACGACAAGGGTGGCGTTTCGGCCGGTATGGCTGGTCACACTCCTGCGTGGGTTGTCAATGAGATTTCGAACACCACGCTCGGCATCGTCGGCGGTATCCTCGCCATCTTGGGTGTCGTTGCTGCCCCTATCACCTCGGGCGACACGGCCTTCCGCTCGGCACGCCTTATCATTGCCGACATCTTCCATATCGAGCAGCGCACAAAGTGGAAGCGACTCGCCATCTGCATACCGCTCTTTGCTATCGGCATCGTCCTTACGATGGTCGATTTCGATGTCGTTTGGCGTTACTTTGCTTGGACCAACCAGGCATTGGCTTCGGTAGTGTTGTGGTGCATTGTCGTATATCTCTTCCGCGAAAAGAGTAACTATTGGGTTGCCCTTATCCCTGCGGTATTTATGACCTACATCTGCTCGTCGTTCGTCTTCGTATCGAACCAATTTGTCGGTATGGGAACGACCCCGATGGCCTATGTTTGGGGCGGAGTCGCAACACTCGTCCTCACTGCGGTTATGGTGTGGCATCTTCGTCAGCAACGCAAAGAACCAATGCTGAAATAATGCGTCGCCACCTGCTCTTTATCGTCGCGCTCTTTGCGACCACGTTTACGCTCGGCATAATCCAGAAGCCCGTTTTTCTGCTTTGGTATGCCGACCTTGTAGCCGACGCCTCGACCTCCGAGTGGTGGGGCGTATTGTGGCACGGGGCTCTGCTCGACGCGACGGTTGCAGGCTACATCACAGCCCTGCCGCTGCTGCTTGTCATCGCCTCGGCGTGGTGGCCACACTCGGCTTGGCGCACGATTATCAGGTGGTATTTAGTCGTTGTTTCGACTATCGAGGCACTAATCTTCACGGTCAATCTCGGCCTCTATGAGTATTGGGCCTTTCCACTCGACGGAGCGATATTCCAATTCCTCGCCACACCCAAGGAGGCTATGGCGAGCGTCACGGCTTGGCAATTTCTCACACAGAGCCTCGTAGCCCTCGCTTGGGGCGGCATTGCACTGCTCGGCTACCACTTTGTCGAGCGACTTTTCGACCCCACACGCCGCCTTTCGCTCGGCCGACGTGCCGCCTTCACGGCCATTATGCTGCTCGTTGCGGGTCTCGACTTTCTGGCTATACGCGGTGGCGTAACCACAGCCGTAGCCAACATCTCGAAGGTCTATTTCAGCGACCGTATGGTGCTCAACCACGCAGCCGTAAACCCTGCCTTCTCGCTACTCGAATCGCTATCGAACGACGATGCACTCGACGACTACAACTTTGTCGATGAGCCTACGCGCGAGGCCAACTTCGCAACACTCTGCCATAGCGACAACGCAAGTTCGATCTCCGAGCCACTGCTCTGCTCACAACGGCCCAACATCGTGCTAATCATCGCCGAGAGTTTCGGCCGCTCCACTATCGACCACACGGTCGATGGTCGGGCTGTTGCTCCGCGCATACAATCGCTCAAAGGCGAGGGCGTATGGTTTGAGAATATCATCGCCTCGTCGTTCCGCACCGACCGTGGTGTCGTGGCGACGTTGAGCGGCTTCCCGGCACAGCCGACAATGTCGGTGATGAAAGACCCCGTCAAGAGTCGCAACCTCCCATCGATAGCCTCGTCGCTACGCGATGCAGGCTACGCAACCCACTACATTCACGGTGGCGACCTCAACTTTACCAATATGGCCTCCTACCTCTATGGTACGGGCTTCAACCGTCTGGTTGCATTCAAGGATATGTCGTTCGACGCCCCTACGTCGAAATGGGGCTATGCCGACGATGTTGTGGCCGACTACTTTATCGACTTCGTGCGCAAGCAAAACCGAGCCGAGCAACCCCACTTCACCGTATGGCAGACGTTGTCGAGCCACGAGCCATTCGACGTGCCGACCACGATATTCGACGACAAGATGCTCAACTCAATGGCCTTTGCCGACGAGCAGATAGGTCGCGTAGTCGAGGCCTTGCGCCAAGACGAGGAGTGGGCTAACACGCTTGTCATAATCATTGCCGACCACGCCTACCCATTCCCCTATGGCATTGCGGCAGGCGACGCTTCGCGCTACCGTATCCCGATGCTTTGGCTCGGAGGTGCGCTCCGTAGCACGGCAACCGTCGAGGCCTTCGCCTCGCAGAGCGACTTGGCCGCCACGCTACTCGCACAGTTGGGGCTGACGCACGACGAGTTTCTGTTGAGTCGCAATATCTTTGCCGATGGTCCACACTTCGGCTACTATACCTACAACAACGGTTTCGGTGTGGTCGATGCCGATGGAGCAACGACCTACGACTGCACACTTGGCCGCACAACAACCACCTATGCCGACCCCGAAGCCGAACTCACGGGCAAGACTATGCTCCAAACAACCTACAAGATTATCAAAGAGTTATGATGAATAAGCAACCATTGCTCACGCTCCAACCAACCCCTTCGCAGAACTTCCGCATCGTCGGTCGTGGCGAACGAGGCAACCTCGCAAAGTGGCTCGACCACACCTACGCTCTCCAAGCCGAGGGCGATGTCGAGGCGGCCTGCAACGCACGCTTCGAGGCCTTTCAAGCAATCTTGGAGGCTGTCGAGGGTGAAGAGAGTGTAGAACTCGACCGCACACACCCCAACACCCTTGCGGCGATGGAGATAATCCAAGCCTCGGCTATCGACCACTATCTGATTGGCGACGCGACGATGGCCTCGGCACAGCTCGAAATGCTCCTCGACCTCGATAGCGAGGACCCACTCGAAGTCTCGCCACAGCTCGCGCTCTGCTATGTTTTGCTCGAAGACGCGGAGTGTCTCGACGACATTCTGCCCGACCTCGACGACCGCACACCGATAAGGGCTATCGTCGAGTGTTGCCGCTCGTTTGCCGCCACCAAACAGCTCGACCCGAAGTGGCTCACGGCACTGCGTCGCCACAAGGAGGTGGCCGACGAGATTGTGGCCGACAACCCGACAACCGACGAGGCCTACCTTGCCGATATATCCTCCGAGCGACCATCACGCCAAGCCCTTGCACGCGAGTTATATCTGCGTTGCCACCCTGCTTTGGCACACATCGAGGGGCTTATTCCGGCCCTTCGCGAGGCACTCGGTCGATAGAGGTTTTGACGACCTTTTAGGCTTCGCCGACCCGTATCGGACAAATGGGCCGAAGCCTACTATGACAGAGAAAGACAAAAAGGAGCAATTTTATCGGCCGAAAAAGTTGTTTTTGTCGAAAAATTACTACCTTTGCGAAGCCGATGCCCAGATGGCGAAATGGTAGACGCGCTCGTTTCAGGTGCGAGTGTTGAGAGACGTGTAGGTTCGAGTCCTATTCTGGGCACAAGGAGTTTCTTTACGAAACTCCTTTTTTTGTGCCCGAATAGGACTCGACAGCTTGTTGCGCCTCGGCAGAGTTATCTTTGCTTTGTAAATGGGCAGAGTTGCTACGCAACTGCGGAATATCGTTTGAGAATATCTGCTCAAACAAGTTTGGCCTATATTCTCAATCAATCTTCCGACCATTCGGTCTTTCTGCCCATTTCCTTCGCTTGTTCTGCTCTCGACTTCTGCCGCCGTTCGAGTCGTGGGGGTAGATATTGTCGAGGGGGGGGTAGGGGATTCGGCAACCCGGCAGTTTGTGACACTCTTTTTTTGTTCCTAAAATTGTGATATATCGCAGAAAAATCATACCTTTGTTAGACTTGGGGTCGCACAACCGACCCTCCAACACCAAAACTACACAAAAACTACAACAATATGGACAAGAATTTGGTAAAAAAGGCCTTTGCCCAACATTTCGAGGGCGAATGCCGACTCTACGCCTCGCCGGGTCGTATCAACTTGATTGGCGAACACACCGACTATAACGGAGGTTTCGTATTTCCGGGTGCAGTCGATTGCGGTATCGTGGCTGCAATCCGTGCCAACGGCACCGACAAGGTGCGTGCCTACGCTATCGACTTCGACTCGTCGGCCGAGTTTGGGCTTAACGAGGGCGACAACCCTTCGCAGGGCTGGGCGAAATATATCTTTGGCGTTTGTCGCGAGTTGGCGGCACTTGGCGTCGAGGTCGGAGGCTTCGACTGCGCCTTCTCGGGCGATGTTCCATTTGGTGCAGGTATGTCGTCGTCGGCCGCTTTGGAGAGTACGTTTGCCTACGCGCTCAACGATATGTTTGCCGAGGGTCGCATCGACAAGTTCGCATTGGCAAAGGTTGGCCAGATGACCGAACACCACTACGTCGGCGTGAATTGCGGTATTATGGACCAATTTGCATCGGTCTTTGGCAAGAAGGGCCACCTTATGCGCCTCGACTGCCGCTCGATGGAGTTTGAGTACTTCCCATTTGACCCACAGGGCTATCGTCTGTTGTTGGTCAATTCGCGCGTGAAGCACGAGTTGGTCGATTCGCCATACAACCGTCGTCGCGAGTCGTGCGAGAGAGTTGCCGCAGCACTCGGCATTGAGACTCTGCGCGATGCCGAAGCCGAGGATTTGGAGCGCATCAAGGCCGAGATTTCGGAGGAGGACTACAAGCGCGCAAAGTATGTTATCGGCGAGAAGCAGCGCGTACTCGACGTCTGCGAGGCACTCGTTGCAGGCGACTACAAGACCGTAGGCGAGCGTATGTATCAGACCCACTGGGGTATGTCGCGCGACTACGAGGTTAGCTGCGAGGAGTTGGATTTCCTCGTAACGCTTGCCGAGCAGTGTGGCGTTACAGGCTCACGCATTATGGGTGGCGGCTTTGGCGGTTGTACCATCAACCTCGTCGAAGATTCGCTCTACGAAGGCTTCGTCGCTACGGCACGTCGCGAGTTCGCTGCCAAGTATGGCCACGAACCCGAAATCTACGACGTTGTTATCTCGGACGGCGCAAGACGCTTGGAGTAACAGAGGAGGCTTTGACGGGTAGAGTGGGGAGCCTGGGTAGAATGGGTAGGCTGGGTAGGCTATAACCCCTAACGACCCTAACGACCCTAACGCCTCTAACGACCCTAACGACCCTAACAAAAAAGAACAAAGGGCAGTACTCATCGTACTGCCCTTTGTCGTCATATTGAGGTAGCGGAAGTATAATCCGCATAAAATACAATTTTACTCCTCGGACATCGTGTGATATACATTCACCACATCATCGTCCTCCTCCAACTTCTCGACGAGTTTCTCGACAGCCTCGCGACCCTCGGCATCCAACTCTTTGGTGTCGGTTGGGATACGAACGCCCTCGCCCGATACAATCTCGTAGCCCTGGTCGTCGAGCCACTTCTGGATAGCACCAAACGACTCGTATGGAGCATAGACGCTGATACCGTCCTCCTCGACATAGAACTCATCTACGCCCAAGTCAATCATCTCCAACTCCAACTCCTCGGGGTCAGCACCCTCGGCCTTGAACTTGAACACGCACTTATGCTCGAACATAAAGCCCACGCTGCCCGATGTACCGAGCGTACCGCCACACTTGTTGAAGTACATACGCACGTTGGCTACCGTACGGTTGGTGTTGTCGGTTGCGGTCTCAACGAGGAATGCAACGCCGTTAGGGCCGTATCCTTCGTAGATTACCTCCTTGTAGTCGGCTGCGTCCTTATCGGTTGCACGCTTAATTGCACGCTCGACATTCTCCTTCGGCATATTCTCAGCCTTGGCGTTCTGCATCAAGATACGCAGACGGGTGTTGGCCGAAGGGTCTGCACCGCCGGCTTTAACAGCGATTTCAATCTCCTTACCGATTTTGGTGAATACGCGAGCCATATGACCCCAGCGCTTCATCTTACGCGCTTTTCTATACTCAAATGCTCTTCCCATAGTTATATATGTTTTAATATTTTGCAATTCGACCCACAAAATTATAAAATTATCATCGAAAAACCACAACAATCGACGAAAATCGCTACCTTTGTATAAGATTATGTTTTGAAAATGAGTCGATAAGTTATGGAACGAGAGATTGATCTTGCTTTGGAGGTGCTTCGTCGCGGAGGGTTATTGCTCTACCCGACCGACACGGTATGGGGTATTGGTTGCGATGCCACGAACGAGGAGGCTGTGGCCAAAGTCTATGCACTCAAACGCAGCACCGACAAGCGGTCGATGCTCGTGCTGTGTGCCAATGCCGATATGGTTGTACGCTACGTCGATAAAGCTCCCGGCATAGCCTTCGAGGTTATGGAGATGGCGACCAAGCCGCTGACGCTTATCCTGCCCGGTGCGACGGGTGTTGCCGCCAACCTTATCCCCGAGGAGAAGACGCTTGGCGTGCGCGTTCCCGACCACGAATTTTGCCGTCAGTTGTTGCGCAAGTTTGGTCGCCCGATAGTCTCGACCTCGGCCAACATCTCGGGCGAGGCTACGCCGAAAAATCTTGCCGAGGTGGTGAAGGAGATTGTCGAGGGTGTCGATTTTGTTGTTAATCCGCGCTTCCAGGGTCGCCCGACAGCCAAACCGAGTGCCATTATGGCCTTTGGCGAGGGTGGCGAGGTGACTATCATTCGCGAGTAGCCGACTCTTTGCGGGCCGAACGGCCAAAGACAACGAAGATTATACCTATAAATATAAAGGCCGCACCGACGACGTTGGCGCGGTCTATATTATTTTGCCCACGCACGAGCGATATTACGACCGCCACAACTGGTTGCACATAGCGATAGACCGCCGTATGCACCGACGAGAGGTTGGCCGCACCGATATATAGCAGCCACATCGGTAGCACCGTGCCGAGCAGCAGTATATAGAGCAGTTCGAGCAGTGCGCCAAGAGGCAGTAGCAACAGATTAAGCCCCGCAATCTCGCTCCAAAAGAATGGTGCAACCATCGCAAATCCGATGATGTAGTACCACCCCATCACCGTCGGCTCGCCATAGCGTTCGAGTTGGGGTTTGATTAGCACCGTATTGACCGCTATGGCTACCACCGAGCAGAGCACCAACGCGTTGCCAAAGCCCTCGTTGGAGGTGCTAACAAGGTCGTGGCCCTGGTCGGCAAGGAGTATCGTAGCCCCGATAAGAGCCACCACCGCACCCGCAGTTCGCGCCCAGCCCATCGGCTGCGAGCCCACGACGCGAGCCGTGAAGAGCGTAAAGACAGGGCCGAGTGTGGCGATTGTCGCAGCATCGACCGGATTGGTAGATGATGCACCCCAAAGCGAGAGGTACAACCAGCCATAGATAACCAGCAGAGCAACGATAAATATCGACCCAAAGTCCTCGACCGTAATACGATAGGAGCGTGACGAGAAGATTGCAAACGGGATAAAGAACATTGCAGCCGTGAGGGTCTGCAACATAAAAATCTGCTTAAACGACAAAAAGTGCTGGGTCAGCGAGACGTAGAACGAGAAGTTGGCGCCAAACAATATGTTGGCCACCAACAGCGCTGCATTGTATTTTACCCTACCAAGACCCACAAAGGCCAAGCGTGGCAAAATCCGAGCCAAAGGCTACGCGACCGACCATTACTCGCGACCAAAGCGACGCAACTCGCGCCACAGCAATATGGCTGCAAGCATTATCGAAGCGCAGTCGGCTATCGGCATCGAGCACCACACACCGCACGCACCCAATGCGCGTGGCAAGGTCCAGAGCAGTGGCAGGAGGAACAAAAGTTGGCGCGTCATCGAGAGCATTATCGCCAACTTCGCACGACCGATATATTGGAAGAAGGCTGCCGTGACAATCTGGAAACCCACCAGGGGGAAGAGCATAATAATCAACCGCAAACCCTGCGAAGCGGCTTCAATCATCGCCTGCTCATCGCTACCCTTCGAGCCATCGACAAAGGCGCGGGCGATATACTCGGGCGCAAACTCTCCGAGCAGAAAGCCTATCGAGGCGATAGCCATACCACAGCCGATAGTCAGGCGCAGAGCCTTGCGCACGCGGTCGTAACGCTTGGCGCCGAAGTTGTAGCCCACAATCGGCTGCATACCCTGATTAAGGCCCTGGATAACCATAATCACCAGCAGCACCACACGATTTACGATACCATAGGCCCCGACATAGACATCGCCTGCACCAGCCTCGGCCACAATAATATCGTAGCGACCCGTACCGCCATAGCGCAACAGCGCACTATTGATAAATGCCGCCACCATCGAGGCGCAGATATTGACCATAAAGGGCGCGAAGCCTATCGAGAGTATCGCCTTCGTGATTTTCCAATCAAATCGGAAAGCCTCGCGACGGAAGCGAATAAAACTACTCTTCGAGCAGAAGTGAGAGCAAGTTATCGTGAAGGCGATAAATTGGGATATGACCGTAGCCGCAGCCGAGCCTCTGATACCCCACCCGAAACCAAATATAAAGAGTGGATTGAGCAACAGGTTCAGACCCACAGCCAGCAATATTATACGCATCGACTTCTGGGGATAGCCCGAGGCACGAATCTGCTCGTTCAGACCCAGATACATATGCTGGAAGATGTTGCCGATAAGGATAATCTGCATAAATTGGCGAGCATACTCGATAGTCTGCTCCGAAGCACGACCACCGCTAAACAGGTAGAGTATCGGGTCGAGCAGCGATAGCATCACAGTCATAATGACCGCACCAAGCACCAGATTGAGCAACACGGCATTGCCCAACGTCTTTTCGGCCGCCTTGATATTACCCTCACCAAGTCGTATCGACATACGGGCCGCAGCACCGACACCAACCATAGCACCAAAGGCGGCTCCGATATTCATTATCGGCATCGTGATTGCCATACCTGCTATGGCGGCTCCACCTACGCCGTGACCAACAAACGCGCTATCGATGATGTGGTAGAGCGACGACGAGGCCATACCGATTATCGACGGTGCGGCATAGCGAAAGAGCAACCGACCAATATTGTCGGTACCAAGCGACAGGGTTGATGAATGTTTACTCATTGTTGGTCATTTTGCGATTTTCAATCGACATATACCGTTATATAATCTCCTTCGATAGCAACGTTCAACTCTTTTGCCACCCCTCCCCCGACACGGCCAACGATGCGACCGGCATCGAGGTCGATGCTCTCGACGATAATATCGTCGCGAAACGAGAGCTGACGACGTGCATATTTATAGAGCGTCTCTTTGGCGCACCACGCCGCAGCCAACTCCTGCTGCGAGGTAAATCGTGCGCACTCTTCGTCGGTAAGGAATTTGGCAACCACCCTCCCAAAATTGCGACCGACAGGCTCGACATCGACGGCACAAGGGCGGTCGGAGATAATCACAGCCACACGGTCGGTCGAGTGCGAAACACCCAGGCAAAGTTCCGAGTCCTCGATTATCGGGCCTCCCGCAGCGTCGTAGCCCAATCGGACATCGCGCCCCAAGTGGCGATAGACCAACGCTCGCCACGAGAGAAATTCGCGACGGCGGCGAGGCGAAGCAAAGGCTCGGCTCGCCTCCACATCGGTCGGAAGCACCTCCTGCGCAAGAGCCTCGTCGGAGAGCAACTCCGAGACAAAGAGACGACTACTCATTGTTCGATACTATCACTTTTATCTTGTCGATACGATGGCCTTCGAGTGCTGTCACGACAAAACGCACGTTATGCGAGCGCAACTCATCGCCCTTTTTGAGGAAGTTGCGATTGATTTCGAGCAGCAGACCCGCAACTGTCTCGGCACGACCCTGCACATCTTCAAACAGTTCGTCGTCGAGTTGCAACACGCGCAACATATCGACGATATGGGTCTTGCCGTCGAAGATGTAGGTATTGTCGTTAAGGCGGTGGTAGAACGACTCCTCGACATCGCTCTCGTCCGAAATTTCGCCCACGACCTCCTCCAATATATCCTCCAACGTAATCAGGCCCTGCGTTGCTCCATACTCATCGACGACGATTGCCATATGGACCTTATCGCTCTGGAAATCTTCGAGCAGAGCATTGACGCGCTTATGCATCGGCACGATATATGGCTCGCGGATAAGGCTCTGCCAACCGAAATCGTCCTGACGCAGTGCGTGTTCCGTAAGGTCCTTAACGAAGAGCGTACCCTTGATGTTGTCGATAGTCTCGTTATAGACAGGCAGACGCGAATAGCCCGAACGGATTATCACCTCCTTAATCTCGCCGAAGGTCATCGTCTGCTCGACGGCCACAATATCCATACGTGGGCGCATAATCTCCTCGACCTCGCGCGAGGCAAAATTGACGATACCCGACAATATCTTCTGCTCCTCGCTCGACGAGGTGGTCGTCATATCGACAGCATCGGCCAAATCCTCAATCGAAATATCGTTGTTGTGTTGCGCCATCTCGCCAATACGGCTACTCGTATGCACAAGCACATACGAGAGCGGATAGGCCAACCAGCGCATCAGAGTCAGCGGTCCGGCAAAGGCCAGAGCAACACGCGCAGGCGAGCCTTGGGTAAAGACCTTCGGGAGAATCTCGCCAAAGAGCAACAACATAAAGGTCACCAGCACGCCGTGAATCAAAAATTCGAAGCGGTGGAACTCAAAGAGCGAATCGAGTATGCCGGTAGCAAGGACAACGATGCCGATATTGACCAAGTTATTGACCACAAGTATCGTAGCCAACAGCATATCGGGTTTCGATAGCAGACGCAGAACACTCTCCGAGGCCATCGACCCCGAATGTTTTATGCGACGCATATCGGCTGGCGAGAGCGAGAAGAAGGCCACCTCCGATGCCGACATCATCGCCGACACCAAAATCAGCACAACCAACGCCGCCGCCCAGAAAATCACGCTCGGCTCAAAGCCGTTATATACGACAAATTGCTCCATCGACTAAAAGATTGATTTCTGCTCCTCGGTAGGCTGCTGCTCAACCTCAATAGCCACGTCCTCCTTACCTGCGACGCGCTTACCCTTGACGGTCATCTGCGTAATGAAATCGACCCTACGGGTCTTGTAGGCAGGGACAGCCTTGCGCAGATGCACATCGGCATAGGAGCGGGTCGATTTGCCGATAATGCTCGGTAGGTTGGGTTGCGGAGGTGCCACAACCGGAACAGCCTTCTTCTCGACTATCGGCGTCGGAGCAGGAGGGATAATACCGCCACCTACCGACGGCTTCTCGATTTGAGGCTGACGCTGCGGAGTAACCAAAGCCTCGCTATAATAGTCGGAAGGGAAGCCCGTCACAACGATTATAACCTCCAACTTATCGCCCAACTCGGGCTTGACGCTCGTACCCCAAATGACATTCGTCTCGTGGATATTGCCATTTTCGTCCGTATCACTGGCCAACTCCTGCACCTGTTTGAGTGCATTCTCAACCTCGATAATACGCAACGTATCGCTCGACGAGGTGGCGAAATTTATCAGCACCTTCTTTGCACCGGCAATCGACGCTCCGCCAAAGAGTGGCGAGAGGACTGCCGTCTTGACAGCCTCCGCAGCACGATTATCGCCCTCGGCCGAGGCTACACCCATAACGGCACAACCGCTCTTACGGATAACCTTGCAGACATCGGCAATATCGACGCTCACCAGGTCACTCTGCGTGAGGGCAATCTCGGCGATACCCTTCGCGGCCGAAGCAACAACATTATTACCCTGGTCGAATGCCTCCTTGACCGACATATTGCTATACAACTCGACAATCGCCTCGTTACGCAAGACGATAAGCGAATCGACATATTTGCGCAACTGCTCGATACCTGCGGCGGCTTGGGCAACACGCTCCGGGCCCTCGCTCTTCGACGGTGTCGTCACAATGGCAACGGTCGGGATATCCATCTCGTGGGCAATCTTGGCAACTATCGGCGACGCACCCGTACCGGTACCACCACCCATACCTGCCGTCACAAAGAGCATATCGGGGTTGTGACCTTCGATATATTCACGAATCTGGTCGAGCGACTCGTTTGCCTTACGCGCACCCTCCTCGGCCGAGTTACCAGCACCCTTACCATCGCCCAAACATATCTTCTGCACCGATTGCAGAGGGCTCTTGTTCAGAGCCTTAATATCGGTGTTGCAAATCATCAGATTTACGCCCTTGATACCCTTCTCGTAGATATGGTCTACGGCATTACCTCCCGCACCGCCAACTCCGATAACCATAATCTTCGCGGCAATACTTTGGGCCTCGGGTCTATTGTTCATCAATTTTTCGTATGTATCCATCGCTATAAAACTTCATCTTTGTTATTACCCAAAATCGTATCGAGCGTATTGCTCAACTTGCTCCACAAACCTCGGCCCTTCGGCTTACTCTCCGTCTTTGGCTTGCTTACAGGCTCTGCCTTCGGCTTCTCGACCACTTCGACAACCTCCTCAACCTCGACCTTCGGTGCAGGTTTTGGTTGCGACGCAGGTCGTGGCGTTGGCGCAGGGGTCGGAGTTGGGGTCGGAACAACAGGACGAGGTCGCGGCGCACCATTACCCGCAAGTGTTGTCACGGGACGAACTATCTCCTTCTGCTTAACGACTACGCTCGGCGCGTGCTGACTACCCGACAACATAGTACCGATAGCGGCCACATTGGCGAAGTTGCCATAGGTCTGGCACGATTCGAGCGACAAGCCGCCATACTCCACACGACCCAAGCGAGCAGGAAGTTTCGTTTCGCGACGGAACAACTCGTCGATATTGTCGAGCAGAGCCGAGCCACCCGTGATGACGATACCGCACGGAATCTTGGTAGACATCTTGGCAATCTTGATTTCGCTCCACGCATATTCGATAATATCCTTCAATCGCGCCTCGATAATTGCCACGAGGTTGCGCTGCGGATAGTCCTTCTTGGCTTGACCCGCCATTTGGATTGGAATCGTAGCCTCCTCGGCAACCATATCGCTGACAGCCGAGCCGTAGCGGTGCTTAAACTGCGAGGTCAAGCGCTCGGCGATACCAAAGGTATGCATATCGGTATTGATGCTCTGCGCACCGATAGGTACCGAAGCGACATAGCGGAGCAGACCGTTACGGACAATCGCCACATCGGTCGTACCACCACCAATATCGACAATCGCCACACCCTCCTCGCGCTCATCTTCCGAGAGGAGTACGTCGGATATGATAGTCGGATTGACATAGACACTCTGCAAGCGCAAACCTGCATTCTGGAACGACATCTGGATTCGTTTCAGTTGCTCCTTCTGGCAGAGGATAAAGAGGAACTTGGCCGAGAGATTCAGACCAAACGAGCCAACAGGGTCGGCAACCTCCTTATCGTTGTCGATGATATAGCACAACGGCGTGCGGGCCATAATCTCCTCGCTCTGGTCGGCAATCACGTTCTGCATACGCTCGTGCAACGAATCAACATCCTCCTGCGCAATGCAGCCCGACGCACTATCCTTCACAAAGACGTGGTCGGTGTATTGCACGCAACGAATATTCTCGTTTGCAAAACCTGCATAAGCCTCCTCGATTTTGATGGAAAGGCTCTTCTCCAAACGCTCCTTCGCAAGACGGATAGCCTCGCCCGTCTTCTGAACGTTGATAATCTTACCGGCTGTAACGCCGCTGTCAATCGGTTGCGATTCGAGACCCTCAATCTTGATAGGTTCGTCTTCGACCTGCGAACCGACTACCATCACTACGTTTGACGTACCAATATCGACGCCAACAAAGTACCTCTTTTTTTCCATATCTACTCCTCCGTGCAGACAATTTGATTGTCGTATCTTATGTTAATTATTTTGTATCTATTCTCTCCCAACGGGCTTATCAGGTGGTCGTATGCCTCCTTTGCCCTATTCAGTTTTCGACCAACATCTTCCAACTCGCCCATCGCAAGACGGAAGTTACCGCTACGCGGTATCAACTCCACCTCGATTCGACCTGCCGAGTTCTGCGACACGATGATTTGGACCACCTCGGCACGCCAAAAATCGCTCTGCTGCACCTGCCCGACAAAGTCGATAAGGGCCCGCAAGTCGGCAAGTTGCGCCATCTCGCGAGCAAGTTGTCGGCGAGGCTCCTGCTGGCGAAGCGTCACCTCTTTGAGTGCATTGCGACAGTCGCGCAGATGACCGTCGATATATTGCAGGTCGCGCTCCTGCTCGGCCTTAAAGGCTTTGCGACGCTCCTTAAACTCCTTGTTGAGTTCGAAGAAGCCCTTACTTATCGAGCGGTTCTTCGTCGCCTTACGCTCGGCAAGCAACTGCTCCTCGCGCTCATAGAGCGGAATCTTCTCGATAGCAATCTCGCGCACACGCTCCTCGGCCTTGCACTTCAAACTATCGGCCACACGGTCGAGCGTACCCTCAAACGACGAAGCGAAGAGTGGCTTATAGCGACCCGTCACAATCGGAACATAGAGCGTACCACTCTCGGGCGCACGAAAGACCGCACCTTCGGCCGTGATGTAGAGGTCGTAGCCATCGACCATCAATCGCATAATCGGCTTGCGCTGCTCGACGTCGATATGCAACACACCGTTGTAGGTGGTGTAGATGTTGGTATGGGCAACAAAGCCGTTGCGCGTAACCATTCGGCGGATACGGGCCACATCGACATCGCTCGTACGGCTATTGATTACCGACACACCCTCTTTGAGCAGGTTGGCCTTTATCTTGTCGGCCGTTAGCAATATATCGGTCTCGGTGCTATCGGCAACCTCGATTGCCACGCCCGAAACACGTTGCTCGGAGTTGTGGCTATGGACGAGTATCGACGCATAGACGATGTAGGCCACAACCGCAGCCCACAGCATCACATAGAGCAATATCTTTCCGATTCGTTTCACCATACTCCGTTAATCTTCAAACTAAATTTTGCGACGTATCGCCTCGGCCACATCGCCACAGCAAGCGTCGATATTACCTGCTCCAAAGGTCACGACCACATCGGTTCGACACTCGGCAAGCGTTGCAGCCAACTGCTCTCGCTCGACAATTCGGCAAGGCACACTCACACGCTCGGCTATAATCTCCGACACGATGCCCTCAATCGGCAACTCGCGAGCCGGATAAATCGGCAACAGCAACACCTCGTCGGCAGCCGAGAGGGCCTCGGCAAACTCCTCATAGAGGTCGCGCGTACGCGTATAGAGGTGAGGCTGGAACACAGCCGTCAGGTGACGCTCGGGGAACATCTTTTTGAGCGATGCAATCGTTGCCGAGAGTTCGCGTGGGTGGTGGGCATAGTCGTCCATATAGACCTGCGTCGGCGTATTGACATAGAACTCAAAACGACGCTTCACACCCTCCCACTCGGCCAAAGCCCTACGCAGAGCCTCCTCGTCGAGCGACTTATGCTCCGACTTGGCCGCAAACCAGAAGAGTGCCGTTGCCGCCACCGCATTCTCGATATTGATAAGGCCCGGCGTACCGAGACGACACCCCTCGATGGTGCGGTCGGGCAAGACTACGTCGAACGTATAGTGACCACCCTCTACAAGTGTTATGTTGGTTGCATATATATCGCACGGCTCGTCGAGCGAGTAGCGATAGACCTCAATCGCAGGGTTATTGATTGCAAGTTCGACACCCTGCTTGATTATCAGCGCACCACCGGCCTTGATTTGCGATATAAATTGCGAAAAGGCCTCCTTCACAGCCTCGTGAGTGCCATAGATGTCGAGATGGTCGGCATCGGCCGAGGTCACAACCGCAACATCGGGCGCAAGTCGCAAGAACGAGCGGTCGAACTCATCGGCCTCAACCGTCAGACGACGACCCTCGCCCAAGACGAGATTGCTATCAAAATTCTTCGAGATACCACCCAAGAAGGCACTACCCTCGCCACCTGCGCGCGTATTGAGCCACGCCGTCAGGGTCGAGGTCGAGGTCTTGCCGTGCGTACCCGCTACGGCCATCACAAACTTACCCTCCGAGAGAAGGCCCAACATCTGCGAACGTTTCAGACACTCGAAGCCCTGCTCGCGAAACATCGTAAATTCGCTATGGTCGGCAGGCACAGCGGGTGTATAGACAACAACCGTATGCTCTCGGTCGAGCATCGACTGCGGAATGAGCGACACATCGTCGTCGTAGTGAACGTCGGCACCCTCGGCCGAGAGTCGGCGCGTAAGTGGCGTCTCGGTGCGGTCGTAGCCTGCCACCTGCCACCCTTCGTGCAGAAAGTATCGGGCGAGCGCGCTCATACCGATACCGCCTATACCGAGAAGATAAATCCTACTCTTTTTCATCGCTCTCCTTACACTGTTTTAGTATCTCATCGACTACGCGGTCGGCCGAGTCGGCAATAGCGAGTTTCGAGATATTTTTCGACAACATTATCAACTCATTCGGATTGGCTATCATACGCAATGCAGTCGAGATACCGCAATCGACAGCCTCCTTGTCGGCAACCATTCGGGCAGCCTTGCGCTCAACCAGAGCCATAGCGTTCTTGGTTTGGTGGTCCTCGGCAACATTTGGCGACGGAACAAAGAGGGTCGGCTTACCTGCCAACGACAACTCCGACACCGTACAAGCACCGCTACGCGAGATAACCACATCGGCCGCAGCATAGGCATAGTCCATACGGTCGATAAATGCACCCTGCCAGATGTTGGCCGTCGGGTACATTTCGAGAAAGGCCTTCATCTCGGCCTCGTAGATGCGGCCCGTCTGCCAAATAACCTGCACGGGAGCCTTACCTCCGAGGGTCATAATCCACGAACGCATCATATTGTTGAGTGTGCGCGTACCGAGCGAACCTCCGACAACAAGTACAACAGGCAGCGAGGCATCGAAGCCATAGTAGGCCAACGCCTCGTCACGCAACGAAGCCTCGGCACTGAACACCGCACGAAGCGGATTACCCGTCTTGACTATCTTGTCGGCCTCGAAGAAGCGCTCCATACCGTCGTATGCAACGCAGACACTCTTCGCCTTGCGGCCCACAATCTTATTGACCAAACCTGCATAGGAGTTTTGCTCCTGAATAACGGTCGGAACGCCCATACGCTGTGCAACCCACAATATCGGCGCACTTGCATAGCCACCAAAGCCAACCACAACATCGGGCTTAAACTCCTTGATGATGCGACGCGCACGACGCAGGCTGCGGAACAAGAGTATCGGCAACGCGAGATTTTTGAGCGACACACGACGTTGAAGGCCCACAACAGGCAGACCCTCGATTTTGTAGCCGGCCTTTGGCACTGCCGCCATCTCCATCTTGCCGACCGCGCCGACAAAGAGTATCTCGACATCGTCGCCAAGTCGCGCTCGGAGAGCATCGGCAACAGCAATCGCCGGATATATGTGACCACCGGTACCTCCACCGGAGAGAATTATTCGTTTCATAAAAACTACTCCTCTAAATTAGAAACAATTTCACGATTACAAAAGTATGGATTATTCCGCGAACTTCAAAGCATAAAACAAAGAAACGAGTAATAAATTACTCGCTTCGACAAAAGTTCTATCTCATTCGGTTTTATCGACCCCACTTATCGCGGTCGAGCGTACGGTAATTTATCGCCTCCGAGATGTGGAGAGGCGAGATAGCCTCGACCCCTTCGAGGTCGGCAATCGTGCGGGCAACCTTAATGATACGGTCATAGGCACGAGCCGAGAGGTTGAGTCGCTCCATCGCCCTTTCGAGGAGCGAACGGGCCGAAGCATCGAGCGGACAGAAGTCGCGCAACATTCGGCTGTTCATCATCGCGTTGGAGTGGATTCCAAGACCCGCAAAACGGCGCGACTGGATTGCACGAGCCGCAATAACCCTCTCGCGGATAGTTGCACTACTCTCCTCCTCGCGCGTTGAGTTTATCTCGTCGATTGGCACAGGGGCAACCTCGATATGCATATCGAGACGGTCGAGCAGTGGGCCCGAGATACGCGAAAAGTAGCGATGTATGGCAAATGGCGCACACGAACACTCCTTGGTCGGGTGGTTGTAGTAGCCACACGGACAAGGGTTCATCGCGGCAATCAACGTAAAGTTGGCAGGATAATCGACACTATATTTTGCTCGCGAAATGGTTATGGTCTTATCTTCGAGCGGTTGGCGCAACACCTCCAACACGTTGCGACCAAATTCGGGAAGTTCGTCGAGAAACAGCACTCCGTTATGCGCAAGGCTCACCTCGCCCGGCTGTGGCGATTGGCCTCCACCGACGAGAGCCACCTGCGACGTGAGGTGGTGCGGTGCGCGGAACGGACGGCAGGTCATCAAACCGCAACGCTCGCCCAACTTACCGGCAACGGAGTGGATTTTGGTCGCCTCGACAGCCTCGTCGAGACTCATAGGCGGAAGAATGGTCGGCAATCGACGTGCAAGCATCGTCTTACCCGAGCCGGGCGCACCAATCATCAGCACATTGTGACCACCTGCGGCGGCAATCTCCAATGCTCGCTTGACATTGGCCTGACCCTTGACGTCGGCAAAATCTTCGGCATAGCGACCCTCGGCCACCACACCCATAGCATCGCTCTGTGCAGGGAGTGTCGGGGCTATACTGATTGAGCCGTTGAGCAACTCCACAACACGACCAAGCGTCTCTACACCAATAACTTCGACACCCTCGACAATCGCCGCCTCCGACGCATTCTGCTCGGCCACGATTATCCTTCGCAAGCCCTGTTCCTTGGCCATCACCGCGAGGGGCAGCACGCCTCTCACAGCCTTGATTGTACCATCGAGCGACAACTCGCCCACAAACATCGTATCGGCCAACGACTCCTCATCGACCTGCCCCGTTGCCGCGAGTATTCCGACCGCTATCGGCAAGTCGAAGCCCGAACCCTCCTTACGCAGGTCGGCCGGTGCAAGATTGACCACCACCTTGTTGCCAGGCATACGTCGCCCCGTATTGTCGAAAGCCGAGCGGATACGCTGCTCGCTCTCCTTGACGGCATTGTCGGGCAATCCGACCATAAAAAGGCCTATACCGCCACCCGTGATATTCACCTCGACGGTAACCTTTACAGCCTTGATGCCCACAATAGCACCTGCGTAACACTTGACAAACATAGCGGTCTGCGGTTAGTGGTTAGAACGGAGCCTCGGTCTCTATCGGACGGCTACCCGGCACCGAAAACTCGGTCGAGGCCATACCTTGCAGTGCATTACCGCTTGGTGCAAGACCCGACTCGTAGTCGTTGTACTGCTCCTCCTGATACGACGATGTCGGAGCGACAGCATCGAGGTCGGCAAAACGCGCCTGGTTGTTGATAAACTTCAAGCGCACGTCGGTAACCTCACCGTTACGGTGCTTTGCCAATATGATTTCGGCCATACCCGCCGTCGATTGACCATCTTCGGTCTGGGTAAAACCATAATATTCGGGACGGTGGATAAATGCTACAACGTCGGCATCTTGCTCGATTGCGCCCGACTCTCGGAGGTCGCTCAACTGTGGTCGCTTCGAGCCGCCTCGCGACTCGGTCGTACGGTTCAACTGCGAGAGGGCGATAACCGGCACATTCAACTCTTTGGCAATCGCTTTGAGCGTACGCGAGATGAAGGCCACCTCCTGCTCGCGGTTACCGTTGTTGCTCTGCATACCGCCCGTCATCAGCTGCAAGTAGTCGATGATGATGAGTTTGATGCCGTTGTGGATATGCAATCGGCGAGCCTTCGAGCGGAACTCGAAGATTGACAACGCCGGCGTATCGTCGATATAGAGTGGCGCAGCACCGAGAGGCTTCACGGCCACTTCGAGGTCCTTCCACTGCTCGGCCGAGAGCTTACCGCTACGCACCAACTTACTGTCGTAGCCCGTCTCCGACACGATAAGTCGCGTCATCAGCTGGGTTGCCGACATCTCCAACGAGAAGAATGCTACGGGGGTATCGTAATTGACCGCCATATTGCGGGCCATCGACAACACGAAAGCCGTCTTACCCATCGACGGACGTGCCGCAACGATGATAAGGTCCGAAGGTTGCCAACCGAGCGTAATGTTATCGAGTGCATTGAAGCCCGAGCAGACACCGCTGTAACGCGAGTCGTTTTTGCCCGCCTCCTCGATTTGGAGCAACGTACGGCGAAGAATATCTGATGAATTTTGCACCGAACGCTTAACGTGACCCTCGGTAATCTTCAAAATCTCCGACTCGGCAAAACCGATAAGTTCGGTCACGTCGGTCGCACTATCATACGAACGTTTTTGAATCTCGATTGCCGAACGAATCAACTCGCGCTGCACAAACTTCTGGGCGATAATTCGCGAGTGGTGCTCGATGTTGGCCGCCGAGCCGACACGCTGGGTCAGCTTTGCGAGGTATGTTGCACCACCGACCTTCGTCAGTTCGCGCTTCGATTTCAGGCGCTCGGTGACGGTATAGAGGTCGATAGGTTTGCGGTTCTGCGACAATTCGTCGATTGCACGATAGATAAGGCGATGCTCTTCGGTATAGAATGCCGACTCGGCAATATACTCCTGTACGGTCGTTATCGAATCCTCTTCGAGCATCAGCGCACCGAGGACAGCCTCCTCCAATTCGAGTGCCTGTGGCGGAATCGAGCCAGCCTCGACCACATCGGACGTAAGCGCCTTGTAGCTCTCCTTATTGCGTTGCGATTGTTGAAACTCCTTTGCCATTTTGGGGTTGAAATCAAAAATTGTTAAATCCGAGAAACAAAAGTAGAAAATTTTCACACACCGACCAAACCTCGCCACCCAACAAAATCGCCCAAAATGTTAAAAACCGTGTTTATAACACGAATAAGTGAGCGGTAAGTGCGCCACAACGCTGTCGAAAGATGTTTATAAATAGTTAGTCGTTGCCGAACATTCGGTGCGAAATTGCGAGTGCGGCAACACTTATCTCCACATCGCCATCGCAAGCGGCAAATATCGCTTCGGCACACGAAATCACGGTCGCTCCCGTCGTAAAGACATCATCGACCAGCAAGATATGGCGGCCACGCAGACGCTCGGGGTGGGTCACCTTGAAGATGCCCGCAACATTATCCCAACGCTCGTTGCGACCCTTCAACGCCTGACTCGGATTGTTGCGCACACGCTTCACAGCCCCAAAATCGCGAGGGATACGGGCCGCACGACTTATACCGGTGGCAACGCTCTCCGATTGGTTGTAACTACGCTTCATACGCTTAACCCAATGCAGCGGCACAGGCACAATGACATCGACACCCTCCAATGCGTTGGCGTGGCAAAGTTCGTGGCCATACCACTTTCCGAGCCTCTCGGCAATAGGCCAATGGCCTTTGTATTTGAAGAGGTGGATAAGATGGCGCCAACGGCTCTGGTCGATAAACCACAAGAAGGCCGAGGCTCGCCGAATGGGAACAAGACCCCAGAAGCGCTGCACCATAGGATTGTTGTCGTTCAACCAAAAGTTGGTCAGAGGGGCCTCGTAGCGGCATTGCGTACAGACAAACTTCTCGCCCTCGCGAAGCAACTCTCCACACACGGGGCAATAGGGTGCTGTCATAAGTTTCCAGACAGCCGTCAGGGTTTTAGAGAATATCGACATCGCAAATTATTGTAACTTGTCGATATTGCGACACGGCACGAATTTGAGCCACCTCGTCGCGGATTATCGAGCGGGCGCGAGCAGCCGATGCCGACGCCTCGATTTTAACCATAATCTCGACAATATATTGCTGGCGAATGCGGTCGATAAGCGGAGCGGCAGGGCCGACAACTCGCGACGAAAATCGCTCGCGAAGGCGACGCCCAAGTGCCTCCGATGCGGCGACAAGGCGCTCGGCCACACTATCGCGCAACGTGATGCGTATCAGACGACTATATGGCGGATAGGAGAACATCTTGCGCTCGGCAAGCAACGTGGCTGCCATCTGCTCGTAGCACGCCTCGTCGAGCATCGCAAAGAGTGGGTGCGACGGCTCGGCCGTCTGCACGACCACCTCGCCACGAGCGTTACGACGACCTGCTCGGCCTGCAATCTGCACGATGGTCTGCCAAGCACGCTCGGCAGCTCTGAAATCGGGCGCATTGAGCAGGTTGTCGGCATTGAGGATACCGATTAGGGTAACACCATCGAAATCAAGACCTTTGGATATGATTTGAGTACCGATAAGTATGTCGGCTTCACGAGCGGCAAAGGCCGAAATTATACGATTATATGCGCCATCGGAGGTTGCCGTATCGCCATCGAGACGCAACACTCGCGCCGACGGGAACAACTCGCCCACGACCTCCTCGATGCGCTCCGTACCAAAGCCCATAGGCCTCACCTCGGCCCTACGACAAGCCGGACAACGGCTCGGAGTCGGGGCTTTGTAGCCGCAATAGTGGCACTGCATCACGCCTCCCGCACGATGCTGCGTAAGCGACACGTTGCAGTGGGGACAGCGTGCCGTCCAACCGCACTCGGGGCACTCGACATAGGGGGCATATCCTCGCCTGTTTTGGAACAACATAACCTGCTCGCCACACTCCAAACGTTCGGCAATCTTGTCGAGCAAGACCTTGTTGAAATGGCTCTTGCGCTCGCCTCGTTTTACGGCCCTGATGGTATCGGATATGATTATCCGAGGTGGTTGCGCCTCGCCATAACGAGCCGACAACGAGACACTTGCATATTTTCCCGACAGCACATTGGCATAGCTCTCGATTGATGGCGTCGCACTGCCCATCACGCACTTTGCTCCGTGCATCGCAGCGAGCATAATAGCCGAATCGCGACCATTGTATCGAGGCGACGGCTCGGTCTGCTTGTAACTCGCGTCGTGCTCCTCGTCGATAACCACCAAGCCGAGTCGCTCGAATGGCAAAAAGAGGGCCGAGCGAGGACCAACGACGAGGTTGCCCGAAGGCGAACGCAGAACGTCCATATATGTATGGGTGCGACGCGAAGGTGTCAGGCGCGAATGGTATGAGGTCACACGTTTGCCAAACATCTGGCGCAGACGTGCCACAAGTTGGGTCGTAAGCGATATTTCGGGGACCAAAAACAGCACATCTTCGCCTCGATTAAGCGTCTCGGCCATCAGGTGGGCATAGATTTCGGTCTTACCCGAACTTGTCACGCCGTGCAGAAGTGCCGTATTGTGGGTTTGCAGAGCCTCGCGCAGAGCGCCGAGAGCCTCGGTTTGTGGCTCCGAGAGCAGAGGCAATGCCGGCTCTTCGATAGGTGGCAATGATGGTTGTGCCTCGCGCTCAAACACCGCGACAACACCCATTTTGACCAACGCCGCAATGGTCGCAGCATCGGCATCAACCACCGAGCGCGGCAACTCTCCACCACCCTCGCGCAACTGCTCTACGACGGCCCTGCGTCGTGGTGCGCGACCGAGCGACTTGGCCACAGCCTCGTCGTCGAGACGGCTGCTCTCCAAGCGAAGCATACGCTCCTGCTCGGGCATATAGGGGCGAAATTCGTCGGAGGTTCGGGCGTGGGGTTTGATTGTCGAGGGGAGTGCAATACGCATAACCTCGCCGATATGGCACATATAGTAGTCGGCCAACCACTGCCAAAACTTAATCTGCAACGACGAGAGCAGAGGTCGCTCATAGAGTCGCTCGATGATTGGCTTGGCCTCGCCTCGCGCAGGAGGCGTATTGTGAAGACGTAAAACTATGCCCGTATAGACTGCTCGTGCGCCAAACTGCACAGCCACAGCGTCGCCCTCCGAGAGCGACTCTATCGCCCCGACAGCAAACGTATAGGCAGGTTGAGCCAGCGGCAGTATTATGTCGGCATAGCGATATTGCATAGCGATATGAGGTATGATTTGATGCACCAAGCGGTGTGGCGCAGACGGCTATATCTTGTTCAGCGCATCGAAGCCCTTGCCATAGACACCCATAACCGAGCCTACCGTAATAAAGGCCTCGGGGTCTACCTCCTTGACAATCTTCAAGACCATCGGAGTATCGCGCTTACGACACACAACCATCACGATATTGTGTTCGACCTTCGAGTACCAACCCGTAGCACCAAGCACGGTTGCTCCTCGGTGGGCGTTGTTGTTCATCGCATCGGCCATAGCCTTGTAGTCCTTCGACACAATCATAATCTGGTTCGACTGCTGGTTACCCGTCATCAGCGAATCGACCGTATAGCCAAGCACAACGGTCAGCACAAAACCATAGATTACACCCTGTATACCGATACCGGCCTCGTCGGGCAACAGAAGTGCCGAGCCGATAATTATCGAGTCGATGGAGCGGACAATCTTACCATAGGATACGGTGCGATATTTGTTGATAATCATCGCCACAATATCGACACCGCCCGTCGAGCCACCCTGCGAGAAGCAGATTGCCACACCGACACCCGAGAATATACCGCCGATAATGGTCGAGAGCAGACGGTCGTTGAGATTGAATATATCCATAATCGTACCGTCGGGCAGGGTAAATATCTCCTGCAAGACATACATCGCAACCGACAAAATACAGATACAGTAGATGGTCTTTATACCGAACTTCCAACCCACGATAAAGCCGGCGATAAGGAGCAGTATGGCATTGACAATAAAGACCATAACACCGACGCTAACAGTCTGACCCGTAGCATAGTAAATGAGCAACGAAAGGCCTGTTGCACCACCGCCCACACACTTTGCAGGCATAATCCAACCAATCCAACCGAATGCATAGCAGCACATACCGAATGTCATCAGCAGATACTCTTTGACGACGGTCAGGATACCGGGTTTACCAATGGTTACCATATCTCAAATTAGATTTTTATTCTGCAAAGTTAGCAAAAAATCTTATTCGCCGAACAACTCGCCCTGAAATTGATGTTTCTCGCGCAATCGTTTTTCGAGCATACTCCAAAGCGTTTCGTTGCGAATAAACCCCCAATTTCGACCATAGTGGTAGCGCGGCGGGGCTTCGCTCGCAAATCGTTCGACAACAATATCGGGGCGCAAGCGGCGCATAATCTCGACCATAAGGTCGATATACTCCTCGACCTCCCAAAAACGGAACTGCGAAGGGTCGCGGTCGTAGTCATCGGCCATCGTCGTTGCGCGAAAGACCTGCAACTGATGAAATTTGACCGAGGTGAGCGGCAACGAATTTATCGTCGCAACCTGGGCCAAAATCTCCTCGTCGCTCTCGCCCGGCAGACCGAGTATAAAGTGCGCCCCCGTATGGATTCCGCGCTCGGCCGTCATCTCGACTGCTCGGCGAGCCGTCGCAAAGTCGTGGCCGCGATTGATGCGTTGCAGCGTGCGGTCGAAGGTCGATTCTATACCATATTCGAGTGCAACATAGCGACTCTCGGCCAGCGATGCAAAGTAGTCGAGTTTCGCCTCATCGACACAATCGGGGCGCGTACCGACCACAATACCCGCCACCAACGGGTGGGCCATAGCCTCGTCGTAGAGCCGACGCAGATGGTCGAGTGGTGCATAGGTATTGGAGAAGGATTGAAAATAGGCCAAATATCGACTTGCCGAACGGTAGCGACGCTGATGAAACTCAACGCCCTCGTCGATTTGTTGCGTGATGCTCTTTTCGGGCTGGCAATACGATGGCGTAAATGCGGCATTGTTGCAGAAGGTGCAACCGCCCGTCGAAATCGAACCGTCGCGATTGGGGCAGGTGAAACCCGCATTGATGGTCACCTTCTGCACTCGGCTGCCAAAGAGTCGGCGAAAGTATGCCGAGTAACTGTTGTATGGTCTATCGTCGCCCCATTGATACATAGGGCAAAAGTAGTAAATATTAGTAAGCAATGTGCAACTTTTGGCGAAAACCACACCTTTTATCTCCAAAAACCACCCCTTTTTGCGCGGAATTTGCCCTACAAAGTAGGGACAAATAGGTTTTTTTGATAATTTTTTCTATTTTTGCAGAAAAGCAACAAGAATTTTCACCGTAAACAAAACCATTATGGAGAAAAAGATTGAAATCAACTATTGGCACTATGCGTCACTCGACGAGTTGCCGGCCGCCGACCGTGCTTTGGTCGATGAGGCCGAGAAGGCTTTGAAGAAGGCCTATCCAAAATATTCGAATTTCAGCGTGGGCGCAGCCGTGCGTCTGCGCAGCGGAGCGATACTCCACGGAGCCAACAGCGAGAGCGAAGTCTTCCCTTCGGGAATGTGTGCCGAGCGCTCGGTCCTCTACTACGCCGAGGCCAACCACGCCGACGACCCTATCGAGGCTCTGGCCATAGCATCAAACCCATCGTTGCGCGAGTGCTATCCGTGTGGCGGTTGCCGTCAGGTGATACTCGACGTACAGCGTCGTCAGGGTCTCCCTATGCGAATCATTATGAGCGGTGGCGGCACAGCCTCGATTATCGACAATGCCGAGCATCTGCTGCCATTTACATTCCAACTCTGATATGTTCAACCCAAACGAAGATATACTCTACGAGGACAACCATCTGCTGGTAGTCAATAAGCGTTGTGGCGACTTGGTACAACCCGACCCAAGTGGCTCGACTGCGCTCGAAAACGAAATCAAGGCCTTTATCAAGGTGCGCGACAACAAGCCGTTCGACGTCTTTCTGGGCGTTGTGCATCGCATCGACCGCCCCGTAAGTGGCGCGGTACTCTTTGCCAAGACCTCGAAGGCGTTGGTGCGCCTCAACGAGATGTTGCGTCGTGGCGAGATGCACAAACGCTATTGGGCCATCGTCGAGAACCGCCCCGAGGTCGAGGAGGGCGAACTCGCGCACTATATTCTCCGTGACGGCCGAAGCAACCGCTCGTTCTGCTACGCCTCGCCAAAGCCCGAAGCGAAACTCGCACGCCTGCGCTACAAGGTGCTGGGGTGCAGCGACCGCTACACACTCGTCGAGGTTGAGTTGCTGACGGGTCGTCACCACCAAATTCGCGCCCAACTCTCGAAGATTGGCTGCCCGATAAAGGGCGATTTGAAATATGGCGCAAAGCGTTCGAACGCAGGAGGCGGCATCTCGCTCCATTCGCGTTCGGTCGGCTTTGAGCACCCCGTACGTCGCGAACCTGTGGAGGTTGTGGCAAGCGTACCGAGTGGCGACAATCTGTGGCAATACTTTGCCCAAGCAATCGAGTAGCGATGAGGGCAGTAATCCAAAGAGTCGGCCGATGCGAAGTACGCATCGAGGGCGAGAGTGTCGGCAAGATTGGCCACGGAGTGTTGGTCCTGCTCGGAGTCGAGGCGGCCGATACAGCCGAAGATATTGAGTGGCTCGTGGGCAAGATTTCGCGCCTACGCATATTCGACGACGAGGCAGGGGTGATGAATCTCGACATCAACCAGGTGGGAGGCGATGCAATGGTCGTAAGTCAATTTACGCTCTACGCCTCGACACGCAAGGGCAACCGCCCGTCATATATTCGCTCTGCACCCGAGCCGATTTCGCGCCCGATGTACGAAGCCTTCGTAGCCCGATTGGAGGAGGCGCTGGGTCGCAAGGTGGCAACGGGTCGATTCGGTGCCGATATGCAGGTCGAGTTGATAAACGACGGCCCCGTAACCATCTGCATCGACACAAAAAACAGAGAATAACAACCAAAACAACCAACTAATAATGAAAAAACTATCGGTACTGACCATCGCACTTCTGTCGCTCTTCGTTGCCAGAGAGGTGCGCGCGTGGAACAACATCGGCCACGCATCTATCGCCTGCATTGCCGAGCGTCATCTGACCCCCGAGGCACGCGAACGTTATCAAGCCTATTTCAAACACACGATGGCCTACCACGCCTCGTGGATGGACTATTGGCGTAACTGCCCAGGTTTCGAGGAGACTCACTATTGGCACGGAGTCGTAGTCGATGAGCATAACAACCAAATCAAGGGCGACACCCGCAATGCTGCCTACCAAATCAAACGCATTTGCAAGCAGATGCGCAAGTATCATCGTCTCAAAGACTCGATTGTCTGCGACAACATCAAGTATCTGGTCCATATGGTCGGCGATATGCACTGCCCCGTACACGTCAAGTACAACAGCGAGCCTCAATACAAGCAACGCTCACTTTTGCGCCAGGGCAAAAAGTTGGGTTTCCACGCCTTCTGGGATAGCGCAATCGGCTACTACAACAAGGGTATGACCTGCGACGCCATAGCCGAGAAGTACGACACGTTGAGCGACGAGGAGATTGCAGCCATCTGCGCCGGAACGCCCGACGATTGGAATAGAGTCAATGCCGAGGAGATGCGCGAAATCTACTCTCTTATCAAGATGGGTGGCAACGAGGAGGATATACCCGAGGAGAATCACAAGCGTATGAAGGAGATTGCGATGCGCCAAATGCTTCGTGGAGGCTACCGACTCGCACACGTTATGAATACAATTTTCAGCAAATAGGAGGAGCAACAATGAAACGATATATAATAGTCTTTATGGCACTCGTCTGCTGTTCGACGAGCGCATTTGCCTGGAACAAGTTTGGCCAGCAATGTATTGCAGCCTTTGCCGAGCGCAACCTTACACCTGCGGCAAAAGAGCAGACCTCGAAGATTCTCGGTGGCGACCTCGTGTCGAACGCCTGGTGGTTGCAGACCATCACCAAAGAGCCTGCGCAGAAACATACGGGCGCGTGGCATTTTATCACCGTCACCAGCGACTTGAAGTCGATTACCACCTCGGAGCGCGATGGTGTGGTGCAGATTGAGCGTTGTGCCGCGATTTTGCGCAACCGTGCCGAGCATAGCGACTCGACGGTCGTTGCAACACTCAAAACTCTTATTCACCTCGTCGGCGATATGCACAACATCTCGCACGTACGCATCGAGAGCCAACCGCTTTCGCGCAAAAACTTCTCGATAGGCGTTTCAAACGGCTTCTCCGGCAAGAAAGAGGTTGTAACGAGTACGAGTTGGCGCAAGTTCTGGGAGACTTCGTTGATTAACCGTCGCGCAAGTTTCTCGCCCGAACACTATGCCCTCGACCTCGCGCTTGCTCACGCCGACGACAAGGCCAACTTCGAGAGTGGCGACCCTCGCCATTGGGCAGCTGATATGGGCCGACTCTGCAATCCGCTCTACGAGTGGGCAGGGCCAAACTACTATATGACACGCGAATTTAACAACCGCCTCGAACTACTCAACGACAAGTGTATGGCTCGTGCCGGCTACCGTCTTGCGGCACTGCTCAACGACATCTTCAAATAGGAAAGAGAATGAGAAACTTTGCCAAGTCGCTATTATTGGCCTCGTTGCTCCTGTTTGGCGCGTGCGATAGTACCGAGCATAGCGGAGAGGAGGTGGGTGTAAAACTCAACTCAATAAAGATAGTACCAAAGGGAGCATCGATAAAGGTCGGCGAGAGCGTTCGCCTGACGGTCGAGAGCGACCCCCACTACGAGGACCTTGTCGGAGTGTGGAGTTCGTCCAACGAACAGGTGGCGACGGTCGATGCCAACGGCACAGTGACGGGCAAAAGCGTCGGCTTCTCGCAGATTACCTGCCGATGCTATGGCCAATACTCGGCCCAGGCTCTTGTGCAGGTTGTGGCCGACATACCCGAGCCGGAACCCGAACCCGAGCCGATATATCTCAATAGTCCGCTTTGCGAAGAGATGATATTTTCGAGTCGCCAACTCGTCTATATCGGAACGGTTATGCAGTGCTTCGACTTCTACGACCCCTCGGAGAACGGATATATCTACTTCACGCAGTGTGGTGGCGATACAGCAACGGGCAATAAGTGGTTGGTCGTTGTCAGCCGCGTGAAACGTGGTGCCTATGGCGACAAGACGCGCAGTGGCGATGCTATGTATCTGCGTTGGGTGGGTCACGGCACAATACTCTGTGTCGAAAAGGCCACCGATGGCGGCGAGGACTTTATCTGGGTCAATACCAACGGCTCGCTGTCGGGCACGAACTACACCAACACCAAAACCTTTGCCCGTATGCGATTTGAACCTGGCGCAACCTACGAGCACTATGCAGGCGAGCAGTTCTATATCGACCGATATAAGGATAGTTCGGGCAGGTCGTGGACACTCGGCGGCGTACAGGTGAGCATCGACTTCAACAATCGCCGTATGTTGGTCTATGGAGGCTCGGGCAATACGCGACACCTTATAATATATAGCCTCGACGAGGCTTTGGCTCTCAAAGAGCAATCGGTGTCGGTCACCTGCACTTGGGGTGGCGAGGCCAACACCAACACGACCAAGCAGACCAAGAGCTACTCAATCAAGGCGCGCGTGCTTGACAACCTGACGCCATTGAGTTCGTTCTACATCACCGCGAGTCAGAATTCGGGCCAATACGACAAACTCTTCTCGATGAGCTTCCAGGGCTGCGACCTCGATGGCGACCGCGTCTATTGGTACGAGGGTATCCCCGTTGAGTCGAAGACAGGCAGCGGCATCTACGACCTTTCGCAAGCCTATGTCGAGGTCTTCGACCTCAAAGGCAATCGCATAAGACCGCGCACACGCGTTGCGGCAGTCTCCGATTTCGAGGGTCTGCGACGACTGCTCAACCTCCACGAGAACTGTTATAGCGAGGCCGAGGGCATACAGTTTATCAACGGCAAACTCTATGTCGGCATCACAACCCATATCGCCGGCGCAACAACAAAAAACCGACTCTCGACCATCTTGCAGTACGACCTCGAATAACGACCAAGAGCCTGATTAAAGAGGCTCTGGGTAGGCTGGGGTTTGCTGGGTAGACTGGGGTTTGCTGGGTAGGCTGGATAGGCTGGGTAAATTGGGTAAATTGGGTAAATTGGGTAGTTTGGGTAGTTTATTTTTTCAGGCTACCCAATCTACCCATTCTACCCCTACCAACTCTCTCGCTTCCTCGACTCGAACGGCGGCCGCAGCCGAGAGCAGACCGAAGAGAGGTTGTTGCAATCGAAGATTGTCGTGTTTGATGGGAGAGATGATGAAAATTCATTTTCAGACACATACTCCCATCAAACACGAAGATTTGCGAAAGCAAACAACAACCGACCGCAGACAAGTCTGCCGAGGCGCCACAAGCCGACCGAGTCCCTTTATCCGCACAAAAAAAAGCGACTGCCTCATGACAGTCGCTCGTGCGGATAAAGGGACTCGAACCCCCACGCCTCTCGGCATCAGATCCTAAGTCTGACGTGGCTACCAATTACACCATATCCGCATTAGGATAGCGCAAAGGTACGCATTTTTTTATAATTATCAATCTTGTGCAACGCTTTTCGCAAAAAATCGTAAATTTGCGCTATAATTTACTATTTTGTTATGTCGCAACTCGTAACCCTAACCCTATCGCCACGTCAGGCGGCCGACAGCGCATCGCACGCACGCCTTGTAGCCCGCACGCTACGCATCAACGAGAGTGATATTGCACTCCTGCGCATCGTCAAGCGGTCGGTTGATGCGCGTCGAGGGGCGTTGAAGGTCAATCTCACGCTCGAAGCCTTTATCGACAACGAGCCACAGCCCGATGCTCTGCACTTTGACTATCCGTCGGTTGTGGGGCGTGACGAGGTTGTGGTTATCGGCGCGGGCCCTGCGGGTCTGTTTGCGGCTTTGCGACTTATCGAGTGCGGATTGCGTCCTATACTCTTCGAGCGTGGCAAGGACGTTGTCGAGCGTGGCAAGGATATAGCCCAAATCCAGCGCAACAAGGCCATCGACCCCGACTCAAACTACGCCTTTGGCGAGGGTGGCGCGGGAACATTCTCCGATGGCAAACTCTTCACGCGCAGCAAGAAACGTGGCGACTACAACCGCGCACTCCAACGTCTGGTCTTTCACGGTGCTTCGGAGGCCATTCTCTACGAGGCTCACCCCCATATCGGCTCCGACCGACTGCCTCGCATCATCGCCGATATACGTCGTCAGATTGTGGAGTGCGGTGGCGAGATTCACTTCTCGACACGCATCACGGGTCTGCGCGTGCGCGATGGCCGCATAACGGGTGTCGAGGCGGGTGACGAGCGCATCGATGCTCGCGCCGTTGTGCTTGCTACGGGTCACTCGGCCCGCGATGTGTATGAAATGCTCAATGCCTCGGGTGTACGCTTGGAGGCCAAACCTTTTGCTATGGGCGTACGCATCGAACACCCACAGGCGCTTATCGACCGCATACAATACCACAACTCGGCGGATATGGAGTATCTGCCGGCAGCGTCGTACTCACTCGTGCAGCAGGTTGGTGGAAGGGGTGTCTACTCGTTCTGTATGTGTCCGGGAGGCTTTATTGTGCCAGCTATGACCGATGCTTCGGAGTCGGTGGTAAATGGTATGTCGCCATCGCACCGCAACTCTCCATTTGCCAACTCGGGCTTCGTCACCGAGATTCGCCTCGACGACTTTGCCCACCTCACCGATAAATATGGCGCTCTTGCAGGTCTTGCGTTCCAGCGCCAACTCGAACAGATGGCCCGTGCCGAGTCCGAGGGCCGACAGACCGCTCCTGCACAACGCGTTGGCGATTTTGTTGCAGGTCGCGCCTCTGCTTCGCTACCCCGCTGCTCCTACGTTCCGGGCATCGTGCCGTCGCGCCTCGACGAGTGGCTGCCACAATTTATGGGTTCGCGTCTGCGCGAGGCTATCCGACTCTTCGACCGCCGTATGCACGGCTACCTTACAAACGAGGCTGTGGTCGTCGGTGTCGAATCGCGCACCTCAACCCCCGTGCGTATTCCGCGCGACCGCGATACACTGATGCACCCCGAGGTCGAGGGTCTCTTCCCTTCGGGCGAGGGCGCAGGCTATGCGGGCGGCATTATCTCGGCCGCACTCGACGGAGAACGCATTGCCGAGGCCGTTGTGAGGTATTTTGGAGATTAGAGAAAATTTTAGGCTGGGTAGCCTGGGTTTTGCTGGGTAGGCTGTAACCCTCTAACGACCCTAACGACCCTAAAAATCCTACCCCATTTACCAGCGATTACGTTCCCGTCTTGCCTTCTTCTTGGCAGCCTTTGCTTCGGCCTCGGCAATGGTAACCATACGCATAGAACCCAGGTCGATGCGCGGTTGGTCGATTTCGACCTCCATACGATACTGCTCATATCCCTCGGCATCGATTGTCAGCAGGTAGCCGCCCTCGGGTACAGTGAATTGGAAGCCTTCGGGGGTTACGCGGGTTGTATATTTTACCGACTTATCCCACTCATAGGTGAGGGTAGCAATCGCACCCACAACGGGTTCGGTAGCCTTCTTGGCGGCTGGATAACCTGTTAGCGAACAGAGGTTCTGGGCCGAAACGACACCCGCAACAGCGAGCGCAACGACCAATGTCAAAATCTTTTTCATAGCTCTATTATTTTGGTTCAAAGTTAATAAATTTCCATATAAAAGAGCATTTTGGCACCCGAAAGTTAAACACGATAGCCGATTCTTCAAAAAAAATAGTATCTTTGGCGTAGAATTTAACCATTAAAACTTAACCGATATGAAACAAATCCTTCGAAAAGTCGTTTTGTGCTGCGTAGCATTGGCTGCGGTTGCCCCTATGGCATTGGCACAACTCGAAAAAGACCACACGATTCAGTTCTTCGCCCATCGTGGCAGCCGTTTTGAGTATCCCGACAACGAGAATACGATGCTCGCTTTCCGCGAGTCGTATAAGCGTGGCGCTCGCGGCTTCGAGACCGACGTGCGTATGACCAAAGATGGCGACCTGATTTTGAGCCACGACGAGTCGCTCTATCGCACCTGCGGCGTAGACCTCCAAACCGAGGACCTCTCGACTGCCGAGTGTCTGAAAATCAAGACCAAGGGTGGCGAGCCTTTGGCTCTGTGTCAGGAGTTGGCCGACTTCTTGGCCGACAAGGAGGGTATGTATGTCGAGTGGGAGATTAAGACCATCAAGGAGCTCTACACCCAAGCGATGCTCGACGACCTGTGCGACAAACTCTACAAGATGGCTATGGCCAACAAACCTGCATCGTCGGAGTATCTCTTCACATCGTTCGACAAGCGTGCGTTGCGCACTATGCAGCGCCTGCACCCCGATGCCGAGTTGATGTTGCTCAAAGACCACCACTGCACCCCTGCAATCCTTATGGAGGCATACGAGATGGGCATCAAGCGCGTTGGTTGCCGTATGGACGGCACGACCCGCAAGACCGTAAAGCTCGGCCATAAACTCGGTATGATTGTATCGCTCTGGCCGGGTGGCACAAAGGAGGACTTCTTCCTCGGTGCGGCTCTCGGTTGCGACGCAATGTGCTGCGACCGCTTCTTCGAGGTTGGCGAGTGGGCCAAGAAGAACCTTCCGTTTATCAAACTCAAAGGTATAGAGTATAAGAAGTAGTCGGACAAGAGTCCAACTATAAGGACAATATAAGGCTGTTCCCACAAAGAGCAGCCTTGTTTGTTTTTTGGAGTGGGGAGATTGGGGAATTATAGCCTACCCAGCCCCCCTCTACCCCACAAACAAGTTTGCGTGGCTGTGGGGCTACCAGGATTGGCTACTGCGCTCGCCGTTGCTCGCTCCGCTTAACGCCCATCCTGGGGCGCCGCTGACATTGGCAAACTACACTCCGCAAGAAGTTGATAAATCAACTACTCTTGTTTTATACCCCATCACTCCACAAACAAGTTTGCGGTGATGGGGCATAAAACAAGAAGATGCCGCTTTGCGACATCTTCTTGCTTCGTTTGTTTGAGTTGGGCTACCAGGATTCGAACCTAGAATGACAGGACCAGAATCTGTAGTGTTACCATTACACCATAGCCCAATGTTGTTTTGCGAGTGCAAAAGTAGAATATATTTTTTCTTTTTCAAAGGATTTTCACAAAAAAGTGCTATTTTTGTTGAAGTTTTGTGTTGATTACTGTCCGATAACAATATTAAACAACTATAACTATGGGTATAAAATTACGTTTGACGGCTATGAACTTCTTGCAGTTCGCCGTATGGGGTTCGTACCTCACTTGTATCGGTAATTTCCTCGGCAGAGTAGGTCTGGGCGACGAAATTTCGTGGTTCTATGTGGCACAGGGCATTGTCTCTATCTTTATGCCGGCCATCGTCGGAGCCATTGCCGATAAGTTTGTTCAACCACAGCGTATGCTCGGCATCTCGCACCTGCTCGCTGCCGCATTTATGATTGTCACGGCTTGGTTTGGCATTGAGGCAACAGACTTGGCAGCAGCACAAGCAGCCGAGCAGATTGCCGCAGGTGTAGACCCTGAAAAGGTTGTTATCGTGGGCAATGTGTGGCCGATATTTATCCCTTACCTGTTCAGCGTAGCCTTCTATATGCCGACCCTCGCGCTGTCGAACACCGTTGCATTCTCGATTCTTTCGCGCCACGGTTTCGATACGGTCAAGGATTTCCCACCGATTCGCGTATTTGGCACTATCGGCTTTATCGCAGCAATGTGGTTTGTCAATTTCGCCAAGTTCGGTATGGAGATGTCGTTCCAATTTACCTATATGCAACTCGTAACATCGGGTCTGCTCGGTATCCTGCTCGCCATCTACTCGTTCACATTGCCATCGTGTCCGCTCGTAAAGGGCGACGCACAGAGCAAGAAGTCGCTGGTGCAACGACTTGGCCTCGACGCTTTTGTGCTGTTCAAGCAGAAGAAGATGGCCCTCTTCTTTATCTTCTCGATGTTGCTCGGCGTATCGTTGCAGATTACCAACGGCTTTGCCGGCCCTTATATCAACTCGTTTGCAGCCGTATCGGATAGTTGGTTTGCAAAGAACCCTACGTTGCTTACCTCGCTGTCGCAGGCTTCGGAGGCGTTGTGTATCCTGCTTATTCCGTTCTGCCTCAAACGCTTCGGCATCAAGAAGGTGATGCTTATCGCTATGTTTGCGTGGGTTTTGCGCTTCGGCTTCTTCGGTGTAGGCTCAACCGAGACTATTGTAGGCTTGGTTGCACTCTTCGCCTCGATGATTGTCTATGGCGTGGCATTCGACTTCTTCAATGTGTCGGGTGCGCTCTTTGTCGAGCGTGAATCCGATAAGAGTATGCAGGCCTCGGCACAGGGTCTGTTTATGCTGATGACCAACGGTATCGGTGCTTCGGTCGGTACTTGGCTCGCGGGCAAGGTCGTAAACCACTTCTGCGCTTGGAACGCCAACTTCTTCGTTGCCAAGGAGGGCGTCGAGGGCGGTTGGCCTGCGGTTTGGGGCATCTTCGCAGCCTATGCGCTGGTTGTTGCGCTGATGTTTGCCATCGTGTTTAAGTATAAGCACACACCTGCAAAATAGTTTTGAAGCGGCCCACGGTCGCTCCTCGTATAACACAAAGGACTGCACACAGAGTGTAGTCCTTTTGTTTTTTTTGGGGGGGGGAAGGGAGAATGGGTAGATTGAGGAGATTGGGAAATTATAGCCTACCCAGCACAAAAAAAAGCACTTCCTTTCGGAAGTGCTTTTGAGGCCTGAAGCGGATTCGAAGGTCGAGCCAAAGGCTCGTCCTCGCGCGAATACCTTATTAGCGAAGGCCGAAGGCCAAGCATCAATATACTCTATTCGCGCAACCGCCACTAAAAGGTGAGCAATGCGCAATGCAGAGCAAACGCCAAAGGCGTGAAGGTGTTTTGAAGCCGGCTGTGTGCTTGCACACAAGCGGGCTACAAAACAAAACAGACGACTTTATTCAAGTCGTCTGCTCTGCATTCAAGAGGTCTGAAGCGGATTCGAACCGCTGTACGAGGTTTTGCAGACCTCTGCCTAGCCACTCGGCCATCAGACCAAAATCGTGCTTTCGGGGTGTTTTACCCTTTTAGCGAGTGCAAATATAGAGAGTTTTTATTTCAAAACCAAAAAAAATAGTATCTTTACGGTGGATTTTACCTAAATTTCTCATAAAGAGGTCGAAAAGATGGTTTTTGAAGAGGTTGCTCTTTCGTTTGTTCCCAACCTTGGGTCGCGAGGCGCGATGCACCTTATCGAGTGCTTCGGGTCGGCGCGTGCCATCTACGAGGCCTCGGAGCAACAGCTCATCGAGCAGGCGGAGTTACGGGCCGACATAGCCCGTGCGATTGCGCATCGCGGAGGTTTTGCAGAGGCCGAGCGCGAAATCGCCTACTGCGAGCGACACGGCATTGCGATTGTTGCCGCCACCGACGAGGGCTACTCCGAGAAGTTGCGATTCATAGCCGACCGCCCACATATATTATATATAAAGGGTGATGCCGATGCACTCTTGGCCGAGCGCGTTGTGTCGGTTGTCGGCACACGTCGTATGACACCCTACGGAGAGTTGATGTGCAACCGCATTATCGAGGCGGTGGCCAAATACTACCCCGACACCGTTATCGTCAGCGGCCTTGCCTATGGTATCGATGCTGCGGCCCACCGCGCGGCACTTGCTGCGGGTTTGAGGACCGTAGGTGTCGTAGCCAATGCTCTACCATCGGTAACACCTGCGGCCAATCGCGCTTTGGCCGAGGATATGGTGCGCAACGGAGGCGCTATCGTGAGCGAGGTATCGTCGCAGACGCGCCAAAACGGCAACCTCTATATTCCGCGCAACCGCATCGTGGCAGGTCTGTGCGACGGACTTCTTGTTGTTGAGACGCCTCTTTCGGGTGGCTCGATACATACGGCTCACGCGGCCGATGGCTATTCGCGCGAGGTGATGGCTCTGCCGGGTCGTGCGAGCGACATCGCGTCGCAAGGTACAAATGCGATGATACGCAACGGCCTTGCCCGACTTGTCACAAGTGGCGAGGAACTGCTCGAAGTGTTGGGGTGGCCTACCGACCAGATGCCGGAGCGGATTAAGGTCGAGGAGCGCACGTTGAACAGCGCCGAAGAGCAAATCCTGGCACTGCTTGGCACGGCAAGCGATGGCGTGGCACTCGACACAATCATCGAGCGTAGCGGTCTCGGTGCAGGCGTTGTCAGTGCGACACTGCTCGACTTGGAGCTGTCAGGCCTTGTGAGGTCGCTGCCGGGCAAGATTTACGAAAAGTTGAACTAATATGTTGATAGATACCCACTCCCACATCTACGACTCGGCCTTCGATGCCGACCGCGACGAGGCTCTGGCTCGTTGTACCGAGGCCAACGTCGGTCTGCTTTTGTTGCCGGCTATCGACGAGCAGAGCAACGAGGCGATGTTCGAGTTGTGCCGCCACAGAGGCGACCTCGTGCGTCCGATGATGGGTCTGCACCCCACGTCGATAAACGACAACAGCCGTTGGCGCGAGGAGTTGGCCGCAGTCGAGCGCTACTTGGTACAGCCGCCCGAGGGTATCGACCACTTTGTGGCTGTTGGCGAAATCGGCCTCGACCTCTATTGGAGTCGCGATTTTATAGCCGAGCAGTGCGAAGCCTTTGAGCGACAAATCGAGTTGGCGTTGCACTACGACCTGCCGATTGTCGTCCATACGCGCGATGCGTGGAGCGAGGTGTGCGAGGTTGTCGAGCGCTATGCCGACCGAGGTCTGCGCGGAGTCTTTCACGCCTTCTCGGCCGACGTGGCAACCTACGAGCGACTGCGTCACGCGGGCGACTTCCTCTTTGGTATCGGGGGCGTCGTCACCTTCAAAAAGAGTGCGCTTGCCGAGGTTGTGCGCCAAATGTCGCTCGACAATTTGGTGGTCGAGACCGACTGCCCCTATCTGACACCTGCGCCCCATCGCGGAACGCGCAACGAGTCGTCGTATGTAAGGTTTGTCGCGGCCAAAATAGCCGAACTCAAAGATGTTGATTACGAAACGGTTGTCGCCACAACAACAGCCAATGCAAAACGAATGTTCAGGTTGTAACACTATGAATACAAAAGCCTCTATTCTAATCATTTATACCGGTGGTACTATCGGTATGAAACGCAACGAAAACGGTACGTTGGTGCCATTCGATTTCAACTCCATCGAGCAGGAGTTTCCTGCCGTGCGCCACTTGAACGTCGATATTGGAGTTCATACGATGCCACCTATCGACTCATCGAACGTAACGCCCGAATTTTGGGTCAAACTCGCCCACATAATCCGCGACAACTACGCAGCCTACGACGGCTTTGTCGTACTGCACGGCACCGACACGATGTCGTATACGGCTTCGGCTCTCGGCTTTATGTTCGAGAACCTTGCCAAGCCCGTTGTCTTTACGGGAAGCCAAATCCCGATGGGTATTATGCGTACCGATGGCCGCGAAAACCTTATCACGGCAATCGAAATCGCCGCCGCACGTCGCGATGGCCGACCTCTGGTTCCCGAGGTGTCGCTCTACTTCCAAAACCGCCTCTTCCGTGCCAACCGCACCTCGAAACTCTCGGCCGAGGCGTTGAGCGCCTTCGACTCGCCAAACTGTCCGCCACTTGCCGAAGTGGGTGTCAATATTATGTATAACACGGCCGCCATAATCTATCCGAAAGGGTGGTTTGATGCCGACTACACCGAACCGAACACGCTGATTGTCAAGGATAAAATCGACAACAATGTCGTAGTCCTCAAACTCTTCCCCGGCATCTCGGAGCAGACGCTTCGCTCGGTATTGTCGCTCGACGGACTGCGCGGTGTGGTACTCGAAACCTTCGGTACGGGTAACGCCCCAACCTCGGAGTGGTTTATCGGTGCACTGACCGATGCAATCGAGCGCGGAGTCAAGATTGTGAACGTGACACAATGTTCGGGTGGCGCGGTTGCGATGCACCTCTACGAGACGGGACTACGACTCCAAAATACGGGCGTAATGTGTGGCTACGATATGACGAGCGAGGCTGCCGTGACCAAACTGATGTGGGTACTCGGCAACCACGACTCTTCGGAGGAGATTTCGGCCCTTATGTCGAGGTCGCTTCGCGGAGAATTTAACGGATAGACTTGCGCAAACCAAAAAAAATTTATATATTTCGGACTGATAGATGTTGCATTTTGGCCGTTCGAGAGGGTCGCTATTATTACAAACAGCTGTACAACAACTCGTTACGACGGTTTTAAGGCTGAATTTGCGCAGCCTTTGTTGTGGTGTCTATCGGTGACAAAAAGGCAAAAAAGACTATAAATAAAGAACTAGAACGAAAAACAATTCAAATTTTTTAACTTATTAAAAACAATTATGAAAAAATTATTTTTGGTTTTGGCAGTTGCTGCTCTGTCGTTCAGCACTGCAATCGCACAGGAGGCTGCAACCGCTGCACCTGTTGAAGAGGCAACCGTAGAGAATGCAGAGGCTGTGGCAACCGAGGCTGTTGCAGCAGAAGAGGCTGTTGAGGCTCTCAACCCAGAGACTCAAATCGCTGGTGACTCGTTGCACTACGTTCTTATGCAGAAGTTCCTCGAAGGTGGTTGGGGTTGGATGCTCCCAATCCTCATCGTGTTGGTACTTGGTTTGGCTATCGCTATCGAGCGTATCCTCTTCCTCGGCCTTTCGACCATCAACACCAAGAAGTTCATCGCCAAAGTAGAGAAGGCTCTCAACGAGGGTGGCATCGAGGCTGCAAAGGCTGTTTGCCGCGACACAAAGGGTCCAATCGCTTCGATTTACTGGCAGGGTCTCGACCGCTACGACCAGGGTTTGGACGCAGTTGAGAAGGCAGTTGTATCGTACGGTTCGGTTCAGACAGGTCAGTTGGAGTCGGGTCTCGGTTGGTTGTCGTTGTTCATCTCGCTCTCGCCATCGCTCGGTTTTATGGGTACCGTGGTAGGTCTCGTACAGTCGTTCGACTCGATTCAGGCAGCAGGTGACATCAGCCCAGCACTCGTTGCAGGTGGTATGAAGGTGGCCCTCTTGACTACCCTCCTCGGTCTGATTGCAGCGATGGTTCTCCAAGTGTTCTACAACTACGTTATCGTTAAGATTGACGGTATGGTAAACGAGATGGAGGATTCGTCGATTACCTTGATGGATATTCTCACCGCTTACAGCAAGAAATAATTAGACCTTAAAACTAATCGTACAAAAACGAAATTATGAAAAAGTTGTTAAATATAGTGCTGGTAGTTCTCTTCGTCATCACGGCAGGCCTCGTTGGTTGGGCTGTTGCTGCGAATGGCTCGGAGACTGCTATCAGTTGGAACCTCATATGGGGCTACGCGTTGCTGGTAATGGCAATCGTTGGCGTCCTCTGTGCGGCCATCAAGGGTACGATTACCAACCCTGCGGGTTTGAAGAAGACTTTGCTTGCTACGATTCTCGTAGTAGTAGTGGTTGGCGGTGCTTTGGCTGTTGCATTGAGCCACGACGGTATCGCCGTTCCTAACTCTGCCGGTGGCGTATTCGACGACCCATTTGAGTTGGCAATTTCGGAGGTTGGTATCTTGGTAACCTACGTTGTTGCCGCTGCTTCGATTGTCGCAACTCTCTTTGTTGAGGTTCGTAACGCATTAAAGTAATCACTAATTTATGGCTAAAAAGAAGAACATACCTGAAATCAACGCTTCGTCACAAGCGGATATCGCCTTCACGGTCCTCATCTTCTTCCTCGTGGTTTCTACGATGGACGTCGATACAGGTATCGTGCGCGTGCTTCCGCCTATGCCGGACCCTAACGTAAAGCAGGAGGATATCAAGGTTAAGGAACGTAACCTCTTCCTCGTGTTCGTGTCGGGTAGCGGTCAGATTATGGCGGGCGGTCAGGTGATGGAGTTGCGTTATTTGAAGGACAAGGCGAAGGAGTTTATCCTCAATCCTAACAATGACGAGAACCTCCCTGAAAAGAAGGACCAGACTTTCGATATGCCGGACGGCTCGAAGTGGACCTTCCCTGTCAGCGAGGGCGTTATTTCGCTCCAAAACACCCGTGACACCGATTATCAGGTCTATATCCGAGTTCAGAACGAACTCACGCGTGCCTTCAACGAGGTGCGTGACGATGTCTCGATGACCAAGTTCGGTAAGAAGTTTGCCGACCTCGTCGAAGAGGAGAGAAAAGTAATAACCAAGGCAGTACCTTTGAAGATTTCGGAGGCCGAGCCACGTAAAATGGGTAAATAATTATGGCAGTAATGAAGAAAAAGGGCGAGCGCGAAGTGCCCGCTATGTCCACCACATCGCTTCCCGACGTGGTCTATATCATTCTCTTCTTCTTTATGCTCTCGACCTCGATGCGTGACCAGGAACTGCTCGTTACCTACAAACTCCCAGAGGCTACCGAGGTTCAGAAACTCGAAAAGAAGAATTTGGTAAGTTATATCCACATCGGTGTACCTGTTATGCATATGCGTGCACAATTTGGTACAGCACCGAAGATTCAGCTCAACGATTCGTATCGAACCACGAAGGATATCCTCGACTTTGCCGCTTCGGAGCGTGACAAGTTGAGCGAGGTTGACCGTGCGTCGATGACTATCTGTTTGAAAGCCGACGAGAAGACCAAGATGGGTATCATCGCCGACGTTAAGCAGGAGTTGCGTCGTGCCAATGCGCTGAAAATATCCTACGCATCGTCGAAGGTCCTCGAATACTAATCGAGGCGCGATGCCACAAGAGAGGGCGGACTCTGATACAGAGTTCGCTCTTTTTTTTTGCGCAAGGGCAAAGGCTGGGGAGAATGAGGAGATTGGGGAGAATGGGGAGATTGAGGAGATTAGAGAGTTCCCAGCCTACCCAGCCTACCCAGCCTACCCAACCTACCCATCGCCCCTAAAAAGACAAAAACGTTAGCGGAAGTAGAATCAGCCTAATATCAATTTTTCCCGTTTGCCGCCCACAACCTTATATGCCACCCCATCGCGAAATGGCTTAACACCATCGCACTCGCCACAACTAATGACAACATTGCCGAGGCGGTCGATAAAGTGCCACGAGCGACCAAGTTGCACGGCCGCAAGACCTTCGGTAAACTCCCACACGCAGTCGTAGAGTGGTGGTATGACAAACTCGCCCTGCGGATTGCGAAAGCCCCACCAACCACGGTCGGTATCGCTCTCCAAAGGCTCGCCACTATCGGCTTGGTGTGTGCGGAGCGAGAGCGACAACAGCTCTTTGAGTTGCGTGAGGGTCGGATATGGCAAACGGAGCAGTTGCGCGATACGATAGCGTGCGGCATTACCCTGCAAAGCAAGGAGTCGCTCAACCTCGTCGAGTGCAGGGTCGCGCCCCTCGATAGCCTCGGCAGGCGTGATGAACATCTTGTCGTCGAGCGAGTAGCGTTGTGAGAGCGTCGGGTCGAGTGCGAGGGCGTGGAGCATCGTCGAGATAAGCGCTATCGGATAGTCGTCGATATGCTTGTCGAATATATCGGCCCTACGAGGGTGCTGATAGCCCCTCGTACCCAACTCCTCGCAGTCGGCATAGGTAAATTGGGGCAGATACATAGCGTCGAAATCGACCAATCGCAACTCGCCCTCGGGTGTGACAACCATATTGTCGGGTTTGAGGTCGCCGTGCGCCCACGGCTGGGAGAGCAAATCGAGGGCAAAGCGGTCGAACTTATCGGCCAGGGCCTCCATCTGCTCTCGGTCGCCAATCGCACGCCTTATGACCAACTCCAACGACTCCCCTTCGACCCACTCTTCGAGTATCACATCGGCCCACGCGCTACGCTGACCAGGAGCTGTCACAAACAACTCCTCGGGATAGTATCTGTCGCCATATATCGCACGGCTGTTGTACTTTGTGCGCAACAGACATCGCAACTTATAGAGTTTGCCGTGGTGCAACACCTTGAATACGGCAGCCGTAGCACCGTTCCACATCTGCGGACGGCGGCGATAACCATCGTATAGCTCAATATCATCGAGCGTGCGCCAACGGCAACAGGTCGCAAAGAGCGTATGAAGGCAGGCAGTAAGTGTAATGAACATTTGTGGTATGGTGTATCAAAAAAACGAGGTTGCCGACACGCTGTGCCAAGCAACCTCGAAATGTTTTGTCGGAAGTTTAGTTGCAGTGGTGCTCCTCGCAACCGCAATCGCCCTCGCCGCAGTCGCCCTCGCAGTGGCAATCGCCACAGCCGCAACCGCACGAACCCTGCAAATCCTCCGGAGTCACGTCGCGAACCGACACAACCTCAACGTCGAAGTTCAAGGTCTTACCGGCCATCGGGTGGTTAAAGTCCATCACAACGCTCTCCTCCTTAACCTCGCGGATAATACCGTTCATACGGTGACCCTCGGCGTCGCTCATAGGCACGATATTGCCCACGAAGAGAATATCCTCGGCCACCTTGCCATCAATCATAAAGATTGATTTTGGCAACTCGACGATAGCCTCGGCAATCACCTCGCCATAGCCGTCCTTTGGCTCCAACGTGAACGAAACCTTATCGCCCGGCTCCTTACCGATAAGCGCGCCCTCGAATTTAGGGAGCAACATACCCGTTCCACAAACAAATTCGAGAGGCTTTCCCTCTGGATTCTTGTCGGCTATCTGACCATCAACGGTAAGCGTATAGTTTACCGCAACAAATTTTGTATTTTCTACTTTCATAATTTTTTGGTATTTAATAAGTTATTACTTTATGTTTACTAATTACGTTATTCAATCGGTGAAGGGTGCTGTACGAAAATTATGAAAGAAGTTCGTATTGACATTCCCTCCAAACCTCCCTTTGACCTGCGGTCTTCCTCCTTCGCGCCTCGGCAAAATTCAAATCAATTTGAAATTGCCCTCGGCTTGGCGTCGGTTGACAAAGGGAGGCTTTGTCGCTTTGCTCCGAACTTACCTAATATTTAAGTTATCACTAATTTATTCTCTGTTCTTCGAGGTTACGTCGCGACAAATGGGGGAAATTATGAAAGTATATTATTCCATCTTGACACCCCATAAATCCGCCTTTGGCATCTTTTGCGACGACAAAGATACAAATTTATTCATTATCTTTTACTCCCTTTCTGTATTTGCCCGCGTAGTTCTCGTGGCCGTAGATTTCGAGATAGGTTATACCTTTCTTTTCAAAAACATTTACGGTACATTTATACCATCTGTTTATATTGAGTTTATTGCCCGAAATGGAGTACTCGTAACGGTCCTCATGCCAACTACTATATAATTTGTAGTGTCTGGTTACAGTACCATACTTGGATATATCCAACTTGCTTGTCGTACCTTCCACAGGTAACCAAAATCCACAAATCAACTCTGCATAGTTTTTAGCCGATTTTTTGAATTTCTCATCTTCCGGTGCAGGAGCATCGGCTACAACAGATTGCGTCGGCTCTTCAACGGAATCATAATTCATCTTTATATCTTCTATTACTACCTCTTTTGGCGTATAGCTTATAAGAGCAACACCATATATACCGAGCAACCAAAAAAGCGAGGTTGCAAGAGCCGTTATAAGTATGGTAAGAAGTGTTTTCATATTGTTTACCTTTTATAAACTTTATTCTTCATTTTTTGCAACGAGGTTGCGGTCGCCATAGCCGTTGTCAATCTTCGAAACAAATGGGAAGAACTTTGAGCGGGCCACCCACTCCAACGGGAAGGCTGCCTCGTGGCGCGAGTATGGGTGCGACCACTCGCCAGCCAACTCAACGGCCGTATGCGGAGCGTTGGCAACGACATTGTCGGCCTCGCCACCGATAGCCTCGGCCTCGCGCTTGATAGCAATAAGGGCCTCGATAAAGCGGTCCATCTCCTCCTTTGGCTCACTTTCGGTAGGCTCAACCATCAACGTCTCGTGAACAGGGAACGAGAGCGTTGGCGCGTGGAAACCGTAGTCCATAAGGCGGTGAGCAACATCGCCACAATCGACACCATATTCGCGTTTGAAGTGTGTCAGGTCGAGAATCATCTCGTGCGCAACACGACCCGTCTCGCCCGAATAGTAGGTGCGGAACTCATCTTTGATTGCCGAAGCCATATAGTTGGCATTGAGGATTGCCATCTCGGTAGCGGTGCGCAGACCCTCCTCGCCAAGCATCTTGATATAGCCGTATGTAATAGGCAACAACATTGCCGAACCCCAAGGCGACGACGAAACTGCCGTGATACCCTGCTCGCCACCCGTCGAAACAACCGAGTGCGATGGCAAGAATGGAGCGAGGTGACGTGCCACGCAGATAGGGCCAACACCTGGGCCACCACCACCGTGCGGCATCGCGAAGGTCTTGTGAAGGTTGAGGTGGCAGACATCGGCACCGATAAAGCCCGGATTTGTGAGGCCGACCTGTGCGTTCATATTCGCACCGTCCATATAGACCTCACCACCCGCATCGTGTACGGCATCGACAATCTCGCGTATGCGGCTCTCGAACACGCCGTGAGTCGATGGGTAGGTTACCATCAGCGCACACAACTCGGCACTATACTGCTCGGCCTTGGCCTTCAAGTCCTCGACATCGATATTACCGCGCTCGTCGCAAGCCACCGTAACAATCTTCATACCCGCCATAGCGGCCGAGGCCGGATTTGTGCCGTGAGCCGATGCAGGAATAAGGACTATATTGCGGTAGCCCTGACCACGACTCTGGTGGTAGGCGCGGATAACCATCAGACCCGCATACTCGCCTGCGGCACCCGAATTTGGTTGCAACGAGCAAGCCTCGAAGCCCGTGATGGTCGCAAGGTCGCGCTCCAACTCCTCGATAAGGGCCGTATAGCCTTCGTGCTGGTCGGCAGGGGCAAATGGGTGGATATTCTGGAAACCTGCAAGCGAGAGAGGCTGCATAATCGACGCAGCGTTCAACTTCATCGTACACGAGCCGAGCGAAATCATCGAGTTGGCGAGCGAAATATCGCGCAATTCGAGTCGCTTAATGTAGCGCATCAGGTCGCTCTCCGAGCGGTAGCGGTTGAATACAGGCTCGGCAAGCAGTTCGCGCTGACGACGCAACGCAGGGGCGATAGATGCCTCGGTCACCATCGCAACGCGCTTTGGCTTGCGGCCCTTTGCCTCGGCAAAAATTGCAACAACCTCCGCAACTTCGACCTCGGTCGTAACCTCGTCGAATGCTATGCGGACACGCTCCTCCGATGGATAGTAGAAGTTGATACCGCGCTCGACGGCTATCGACTCGACAACCGCAGCCTCGGCCTCAACCTCGATAGTATCGAAGAAGGCGGCGCTCGAAAGTTTGTAGCCGAGCGACTCTATACCCTTCGCCGCCGAGAGTGCCGACGTGTGGGCCGTCATTGCTGCACGGCGCAGACCCTCGGCACCATTATATACGCAGTGGAAGCCGACAATCGAAGCCATCAGGGCCGATGCGGTACAGATATTCGACGTTGCACGCTCGCGCTTGATATGTTGCTCGCGCATCTGCAACGACATTCGCAGTGCGCGGTTACCGAGACGGTCCACCGAAACACCGATGATACGGCCCGGCATATTACGCTTGAAGGCTTCGCGCGTTGCAAGATAGCCGGCCGAAGGGCCACCGAAGCCCATAGGACAGCCCAGACGCTGTGTCGTACCGACAACAACATCGGCCTCCCACTCCGACGGAGGGGTCAGCAATGCAAGCGAGAGCAGGTCGGCATCGACCGCAACAAGTGCGCCCACAGCGTGAGCCGCAGCAGTAAAGTCGGCATAGTCGCGCACCTCGCCATTGGCCGCAGGGTACTGAACGATAGCACCAAACTCCTTGCCCGTAAAGGTGTAGTCGGCAAAGTTGTCGATGATGAGTTCGATGCCGAATGGCTCGCTACGCGTAAGCAACACGTCGAGCGTATGAGGAAATATGTTCTCGTCGATAAAGAGGCAGTTGCGACCCTCCTTGACAGCCTCGCGCGAACGCAGGGCATACATCATCAACATCGCCTCGGCCACTGCCGTACCCTCGTCCAAGAGCGAGCAGTTGGCAATCTCCATACCCGTCAGCGAGCAGATTGCGGTCTGGAAGTTGAGCAGAGCCTCCAAACGACCTTGCGAAATCTCGGCCTGATAAGGTGTATAGGAGGTGTACCACGCAGGATTCTCGAACACGTTGCGCATAATCGCTGCCGACACAGCGTTGGGATAGTAACCCATACCGATAAACGAGCGGAATTGACGATTGCGCTCGGCCAACTCCTGAATATGGGCGGCAAACTCGTATTCGCTCATACCCTCGCCGATAGCAAGCGGTTTTTCGAGACGGATAGAGGCAGGGATAACCTGATTGATTAACTCCTCGACCGACTCAACACCGATAGTTTCGAGCATCGCTTTGAGCGTATTGGGGTCGGTTGTGCCGACGTGTCTTGTTACGAACTGATTGAACATATCTTTATGGTTTTTATTGTTTGACCGTTTTGTGCAACAAATGTAGTAAAATTAGTTAATACTTAAATGAACTGCCGCCTATAAATTCGCGCAAAATCGAGGTTGGCGGAATTTCGTCGGGTTCAATCGGCGTAAAGTTGTCGAGCAGTTGAAGCAGTCGGTGCGCCTCGCCATACTCGGCCACCGTATCGGGTACTTGGCGCAATATCGGCTCGATAATCGGGCGCAAAACTCCTATTTCGTAGAAGAGCGAGGTGTTAATCATCACATCGGCATTCTCCTGATAAGGGAATATGTGTCGCTCCTCGCCTCGACGCACACTCGCCCAGCGCGAAAGCGTTGCATAGGCATCGCTGCCTCGCGTACGGTAGTCGCGGGTAATACGGCGCAGAAGGCGGTTGTCGGTCGTCTGGATACGGGTGATGTTATCCATCGCAACCGAGGTAAAGCACGAGAGGTAAATCTTGAACTTCACGTCGTCGGGCAGAGCCGGCGTAAGACGCGGATTAAGGCCGTGGATACCCTCCATAATCAGCACCGAACGCTCGTCGAGTTGCAGTGGTGTTTCGTGCCATTGGCGCGTACCCGTAATAAAGTCGTAGCGCGGAATCTCGACACTCTCGCCCGCAATGAGTCGTTGCAGATGGTCGTTGAGTTGCGCAAGGTCGATGGCCTCCAAAGCCTCGTAGTCGTAGTCGCCATTCTCGTCGCGCGGAGTCTCTGCACGAGGTACAAAGTAGTCGTCGAGCGAGATAAGCACAGGGTGCAGACCCAGCACTCGCAACTGTATGCCGATACGCTTGGCCGAGGTGGTCTTGCCACTCGACGAAGGGCCCGAAATCAGCACCACCTTAACGCCTCGCTCACGATGTGCCGCAGCAATCTTGTCGGCCACAGCCGAGAACTGACGCGCGTGGACCGCCTCGGCAATCTTGATATACTCGCTCGTATCGCCACCGAGGGTCTTGGCATTGAGTTGGCCGACCGTCGGCACACCCATCATATCGACCCACAAGTGGTAGTCACGGAAGATGCCGACCATCTTCTCGGCATTCGGCATTTTGGTCACACGGTCGGGCGATGCGCACGACGGCAAAGCGAGGTAGAAACCCTTGTGATAAGGCTCTATATCGAAGGTCGTAACGTAGCCCGTCGAAGGGGCTAACGCACCAAAGAAGTAGCCAACCGTATCGCCGAGGTAGTAGATATTGTTGTAGAGGCGCGGACGGGTACGCAACAGCGCCACCTTGTCGTGGTAGCCCGCCGCCTCGAACTTTGCGGCCACCTCGTCGCCAGGCTCCTTGCATCGCTCGATACGCAGGTCGGCAGCCGAGAGCGCACGCATAGCCTCGACCATCGCCCGACACTCCTCGCTCGTAAAACTACTCTTGTCGGCAATCTCGCAATAGAGGCCGTTGCCAATCGAGTGGCGAACGTGGAACGAGTGCGACGGATAGAGCTCTTTGGTAACGTGCTGCAACATAAACGACACGGTACGCTGATAGACCCTCACACCCTCGAAGTGGGTAATATCGATAAAGCGGATTGATATTGGGATATAGACGCGATAGTTCAACTCCTTGATGCGATTATTGACATAGGCCGCCAAAATCGGATAGCGATTCGAAAGCGACAACTCTCGACAAATATCGAGAAGCGACGTTCCCATCTCGACGCAGATGTGGGAGGCTGTATTTTCGCAAAAAACCTTGATTTTGTTTTTCATCGGAAAGAAAATTTTGGTTCGGTTTTCAAAGATAGCAAAATTTTTCGGATTTCGTATGGCTGCATTGGGCCAAGTGGTCGATATTTTCGATTATTTTTTGCAGAACAAATAAAAATCCATACCTTTAACCAGCCTAATAATCCAAAAAGAACATAAATTATGAAAAAGAGAAATATCGCCCTTGTGGCAATCGCCGTTATCGCCATCGTCGGCTACCTCGCACACTACCACAACAACCGTATTCGCGAGGTGGTAATCCTATCGACCAACGATATGCACGCCTCGATTAGCAACTTTCCGCGACTCGCAACGGCCGTAGCCCAATGCCGCGACACGGTGGCGACCATCTTGGTCGATGCAGGCGACCGCTGGACTGGCAACGCCTATGTCGATTGGGCCGAGGGACGTCGTCCGATTCTCGACCTGATGAACTCGCTCGGTTACGATGTGGCGGCACTCGGCAACCACGAATTTGACCTCGGAGCAGCGTTCCTCGAAGAGACAATCCACTACTCGCACTTTGCGACCATCTGCGCCAACGTCGAGAGCAGTCGCAGCGACTTTGCAACCCCTGCAAAGTGCCACTCAATCACCACCCCCGATGGCGTGACGCTCTGCTTTGCGGGCGTTGTGACCAACTACGACAACGGCCACCCCGACGGCAACAATGCCCACTTCGAGGGTTTGCACTTCCCCGACCCTATGGAGGCGGCACGCGAGGCTGTGAAGGGATGTCAAGATGCCGACGTAAAGGTGTTGCTTTCGCATATGGCCTACGACAAAGATATGACCTTTGCAGCCGAAGGTTCGCCCTACGAGGTGATTATCGGCGGCCACTCGCACACGGTTGCCGACACGACCGTCAATAATGTGGTAATTGGCCAGACGGGTCGCAAACTCAAACTCGTCGGTGCAACCCGCATACGCCTGCGTGGCAACCAAATCGAGAGCATCGAGTACGAAAATATCGACCTTGCGAACTATGCACCCGACGCACAATTCGAGGCTATGATTGAGCAGATTGAGAACAACCCCGAACTGAAAACCATCGTCGGCTCGACCGCCTCGGCCTTCAACTTTGCGGGCCTCGCCAACCTCGAATCGACACTCGTAGCAAAGGCTTCGGGCGCCGAGATTGGCTTCTTCCACTACGGAGGCATACGTTTGGCCGAACTCGCGAAGGGCGAGGTGCAGTGGGTCGAGTTGTGCAACCTCGAACCATTCTTCTCGACAATCTACACTATCGAGATGACTCCGGCACAGATGCGCAAGATGATTATCGACAAGTACAACGACACGAAGAATACCAAAGAGTCGCACCGCATCGACCTCTTCTGCTCGGTGCCATACAACCTCATTGTCGATTCGGCCGACTGCGCCCACGATGTCCGCTTCCCGACTCTGCGCGAAGGTCGTCGCTACCGTGTCGCTCTGACCGACTATGTGGCCAAGAAATACGACTCGATTGAGGGTCTCAACGGCAAATTTACCGAGATTTCGATTCTCGAAGCGTTGAAGCAGCACTTCCTAAACAACTCGCCCGTCAAACCCGACAACCGCCCTCGCCAGCGCATCGTAAGAGAGTAGTGCGAGTCGCAATAATCGAAAAAGGCCGTCTGCTACACAGACGACCTTTTTCGTACAAACCTAACCTAAAACTTACAAAAACTTACCTTGTTTCGGGTGCAAATATAGAGCATCGCCCACAACCTCGCAAACCTTTCTCCGCGAATGGTCGCAAAAGCACCCCCTGCGGTCAGATTTGGAGGTTGAACGCATTTTGGCACAATCAGTTAGCAAAGGTTAGGCCCTCGTCGGAAGCATCAATCGAGATAGGTCGCTCGCGATTGATTTCGCCTGCGAGAATACGCTTCGAGAGTTGATTTACGACCTCGCGCTGAATGGTTCGTTTGACAGGTCGCGCACCATACATCGCATCGTAGCCCGCGTGGGCAATCCAACGACGTGCCGCCGCCGTATAGTCGAGCGATATACCGTTGTGAGCCAACGCCTTGCGAATTGCGTGCATCTGCATATCGACAATCTCCTCGATGTCGCTCTGCGAGAGTGGCGTGAACATCACAATCTCGTCGATACGGTTCAGAAATTCGGGTTTGAGTTGCTGTTTGAGCGACTCGACAACCTCGGCGCGTGTCGCCTCGACAACCCCGGTCGGCACTTCGCCACCTGCGGTCAGAGCCTTCGAAAATCGCTCCTGAATGGTATAGGCGCCCATATTCGAGGTCATAATGATAATCGTATTGCGGAAATCGACCGTGCGACCCTTATTGTCGGTCAATCGACCGTCGTCGAGCACCTGCAACAGTGTATTGAACACGTCGGGGTGGGCCTTCTCAATCTCGTCGAGCAAGACCACCGAGTATGGTTTGCGACGCACCGCCTCGGTCAGCTGGCCACCCTCATCGTAGCCGACATATCCTGGAGGCGCACCGACCAATCGCGATACACTATGGCGCTCCTGATACTCACTCATATCGATACGCGTCATCATATTCTCGTCGTTGAAGAGAAACTCGGCCAATGCCCTCGCCAACTCGGTCTTGCCGACACCCGTCGTACCGAGAAAGATAAACGAGCCTATCGGCTTGCGAGGGTCGTTGAGGCCCGCACGCGAGCGACGCACCGCATCGGAGACCACCTCGATAGCCTGCTGCTGACCCACGACGCGACGATGCAACTCCGCTTCGAGATTGAGCAACTTCTCGCGCTCGGAGGCCAACATACGCGACACAGGGATACCCGTCCAGCGAGCCACCACCTCGGCTATATCCTCCGAATCGACCTCCTCCTTTATCATCTGACCCGATACGGTTGCCGCGTCGAGTTCGGCCTGCAATGCCGCGATGCGCTGCTCGGCCTCGACAATACGGCCATAGCGAATCTCCGCCACACGACCATAGTCGCCCTGACGCTCGGCCTGCTGCGCCTCGATTTTCAGACTCTCGATTGAGGCCTTATTCTCCTGGATTTTGCGGATTATATCGCGCTCGCCCTGCCACTTGGCACGCTTCTGCGACACCTGCGATTTTAGGTTTTCGATATCGCGGTCGAGGTCGGCTATACGACGACTGTCACCCTCGCGACGAATAGCCTCGCGCTCGATTTCGAGTTGGCGCACACGTCGTTCGAGCGAATCAATCTCCTCGGGCACCGAGTTCATCTCCAAGCGCAAGCGCGATGCCGCCTCGTCAATCAGGTCGATAGCCTTGTCGGGCAGAAAACGCGATGTGATGTAGCGGTGCGAAAGTTCGACCGCCGCAACAATCGCCTCGTCCTTGATACGCACCTTGTGGTGCGACTCGTAACGCTCTTTGAGGCCTCGCAAAATCGACACCGCATCGTCGGTCGTCGGCTCATCGACCACAACCTTTTGGAAGCGTCGTTCCAAGGCCTTGTCCTGCTCAAAATATTTCTGGAATTCGTCGAGCGTCGTTGCACCGATAGTGCGCAACTCGCCTCGTGCAAGGGCAGGTTTGAGGATATTGGCTGCGTCCATCGCTCCATTCGACTTGCCTGCACCGACAAGCGTATGAATCTCGTCGATAAAGAGCAAAATCTCGCCTGCCCCCGAGACAACCTCCTGCACAACACTCTTCAATCGCTCCTCAAATTCGCCCTGATACTTCGCACCGGCAATCAACGCTCCCATATCGAGCGAATAGACCACCTTCGAGCGCAGATTTTCGGGCACATCGCCATCGACAATACGGTGGGCAATACCCTCGGCAATAGCCGTCTTACCGACACCCGCCTCACCGACGAGAATCGGGTTGTTCTTGGTGCGGCGCGAGAGTATCTGCAACACACGACGAATCTCCTCGTCGCGACCAATCACAGGGTCGAGACGACCCGAACGAGCCTGCTCGTTGAGGTTGATGGCATACTTACCCAACGCGTTGAACTCCTGTGATGCGGTTGGCGAGTCGAGCGTCGCACCCTTGCGGAATTGACGCACAGCCTCGACCAACTCCTTTTCGGTCGCTCCTGCCGCTTTGAGCAACTCCGAAGATTGACCACGCTCGACAACAAGCGCAAGCAAGATATGTTCGACCGAGGCATATTTATCGTTAAAGGTGCGCGTAAAGTCGATTGCGCGTTGCAATATATTCGACGTCTCCCTCGCAAAGAACTGTTCGGTATCGGCACCTGCCACCCGTGGCAACGCGGCAATAGCCTCGTCGGTCTTGGCACGCAGTGCGCCGACATTGACACCTACACGACCAAGCAAAAATGCTCCAAGCGAATCATCTTCGGCAATAATCTCTCGAAGCAAATGCAGTGGCTCTACGGCCTGTTGCGAGTTTTCGCGTGCAAGGAGGGCCGCCTTTTGCAGGACCTCCTGCGCTTTGATTGTAAGAGAATTGGTATTCATAGCTTTCAAAATTTGTTTAACCACTACCCCTCAAATCCTTTGCCAACCCCTACTGCGACGGCTCGCTCTGTCGCTTTGTCGCATCGTGACACATTGGAGTGACAAATAGCGACAAAATGGCATAAATATTTACTCCTTAATTAAAAATAACAAAAATTTACTACCTTTGCGCTAGTTTTTATTTTCAATATTATGAAGCACTTTATTTATCTTGCAGTGATTGCATTGGCCGTCGGCTGTACAAAGGAGTTTGACATCGAGCAGACCCCTTCGCAAAGCGAACTCAACGGTGGCAATCAATACTCTATCGCTGTCGATATGGCACCCGTAAGCCGTGTCGCTATGGAGGATAAGAACAGTGATGGCATCTACCCTCTGCATTGGCAGGTGGGCGACCAAATCATCATCAACGGAACAACGGTCTCCGACCCGTTGCACCAACTCTTCGATGGTGAAAAGAGCGCCATATTCACCACCTCGCAAGCACCAGAGTACCCATTGACAATCATCTATCCGGGAACGATGCTCTCCGAGGAGGGTAAGATTATGATTCCGACAGAGCAGTCGTTGCTCCAAGAGCGACTCGGCAATGGCAATGGCATCATCATCGGCTACACGGTCGATGCCCAAGACCCTCTCGTCGTGAAGCACGCCTGCGCCTACATCAAGGTTTCGCTCCGCGGCTCGGCAACAATCCGCAAGGTTGTGTTGCTTGCGACCGCCGGCGAACGACTCTCGGGTCAATTTACCTACAACGGCGAACACCTCACCATTGCGGGCATAGCCCCTATCCAGAAGGGTAGTTCGGAGGAGATTCAGCGCACCGTCGATGGAGCCTACGCCTTCGCACCTGTCGAGAGCAACTCCTATATCGACATCTCGGCCAACACAACACTCTCGACCGAGCCAACCGACTTCATCTTCGCTATCCCTGCCGGCACCTACGCCAAAGGCTTTACGCTGATGGTTGTAGACAACACCGGCGAGTCGATGCGCAAGACCGTATATAACGACAATGGCAAGACCCTCACCGCAGGTACTATTGTCGAGATGCCGACCCTCGACTATGTAGCCGAGAAGCCTCACGGCATCTACTCGGCCTCCGATTGGGTCTCGTTCGCACTCGACACCAACCACTCGGCTTGGAGTGCCGACAACCGCACGGTAAATCTCTATGCCGACGTCGATTTGAGCAGCTACGAGAACGTACCTATCGCAAGCCTCGACAACAACTATACGCTCAACGGCAACAAACACACCGTTTCGGGCATCACCGCAACCAACAACACCAAATATAGCGGTCTGTTGTTCAGTTATATCGACAAGGGTGCGAAGGTTCAGGACCTCACACTCGGCACAACTGCCGGCGACAATGCCGACAGCCACCTGACCGTCACCACAACCGTTACGACCAACAGTGCTGTATTTGCTGCACCATTCTGCATCGTAACGCAGGGTACTATCGAGGGTTGTACGAACAACGCCTCGCTCAACTTGCAGATTGGTGGCGACAAGTTCTCGATTATCGCGGGCGGTATCGTCACGGGCTTCTGCAACGGCTCGACCGCAGTCGGCCCTATCACCTCGTGCCACAACGCTGGCCACATCACCCTCTCGTCGGGAGCCGCTACAAGCTACAACGCTTGGCGTATCGGTGGCGTAGTGGGTCGTGCCGTCGATATGAGCATAACCGATTGCAGCAACAGCGGCAAGATTTCGATTGTTTGCGACAAGGCTCTCGCCTATCCGCAGGTTGGAGGCGTTGTCGGCGTAAGTTCGAGCGAGACAACCTCGGTAAGTGGCTGCCGCAACACGGGCGAGGTCGAGGTTAATCTGACCGCAGCCCACACAAGCTACGCCTACATCGGTGGTGTTGTCGGAGTTTGCGCCCACAACATCAGCGACTGCCACAACGAAGGTAAGGTTTCGGCCGTAGCGGGCAAGCACACCTACATCGGTGGTGTCTTGGGTTACCTCTCGGCCGACAAAGCACTGACAATCGCATCGTGTACCAACCGAGGTCACGTCCTCTTCGACTCGGTTTATAGCGGCTACAACTTTGCCGGTGGCGTCTGTGGCTACTCGACAACCGAGGGCGAGACGACCAACGCCAACAAGATGGAGAGCTGCACCAACTACGGCACGGTCGAGATGTGCAACAAGGGCCGTATCCGTATGGGTGGCATCTCGGGCGGTACCTGCATTATGACGGGCTGCACCAACTACGGAACAGTTAAATATTCGAGTGAAATCGGTCGCAAATCGTCGCACGTCGGCGGTTTGGCTGGCACATTCGGCCACACCTTTACAAACTGCTGCAACTATGGCGCAGTCGAGGTTGCAGCCCCTGCAAGTCTTGTTGCGGCCGGTGGTTTTAGCGGTTTGGCCGTTAAGCGCAACTCTACGTTCATCGACTGCAAGGCCGATTGTACGGTAAGTGGCTTTACGGGCAGCGTTGAGTCGGAGGGCGAAACACAGCCCTACTCGGTCGGTCTGCTCTATGGCGACGTACTGACGCGCAATATCACGGTCGGCACAGAGGGCCAACCAACAAAAGTGGCAGGTAAGGTAATCCGCGACGGCGTGGAAATCGTCATCGACGACGCCTCCGACGTCACTTCGGCCAACCTTTTGGGTCGTGCAACCACAGGTTCGCTCATATTAACCCACACCACCTACGAGGCTACCAAACCTTCGCAAATCGAATAGTAATCAAAAATCAGTATAACGATGAACTACATCAAACAACTGTTCACGCTTCTCGCCTTTGCACTGCTCTTCGCATCGTGCGAGAAGGAGGCCGAGCAAATCGTTGTCGATAAAGAGATATACATCGAGGCCGAGACTCCGTCGCTTATCGAGAGCGACAAAAAGGAGTTGAAGGTCGGTGCAACGACGCGCACAGCCACCATCTACATCACCTCCGAAAAGGGTTGGAAGATGATGGAAAACAACGATGAGTGGCTCACCATCACTCCAAAGTCGAGCGACAAGGCAGGTCGTACGAAGGTCACCCTGACGCTGACCGAAAACACAACCTACACCGAGCGTGCAACCCGACTCCTCTTCTACTCGCTCGATAGCGAGGCCGAGGTCAATATCGCACAAGAGGGCAAAGCAATCCCCGAGCAGTGTTGCGGTCTCTCGAAGGAGAGCGTAACCTTTGGCTCGGACTCGTTCGAGGCGACCAACATTGTTGTCACGACCTACAACGAGCCGATAGCAATCACAGCCGACCGCCTCGACCTCTTCTGCACCGACTATCCGACAGAGATTCAGGCCGACAGCGAATATACGCTGACCCTCTGCCCAACGTCGAGCAACATTCACGAAAATCGCAACATCGAGGTCACCTTCACCGGCACACAGAGCGGCAAGACCCGCACACTCGCCATCTCGCAAGCCAACCTCTACACCCCAACCTATGGCTTCCCTGCCAAGTGGGAGATTTCGGGTTCGCTCTATACCGACACCTCGGAGGCTGGTCTGCGCTGGATAAATCAGGGCTACTCATACGCCAACGTCGGCGAGGGTAAAGGCAACGCCATCATCACTGCCGTGTCGGGCGATGCAAAGCGTCAGCCAAAATACTCGGTATTGGACAAGACTCTGGCCGTATCGAACCTCACGACCGACGACTACCTGCTCTTCTGCGTGCCTGTAATATCGGTCAATGCGGGTTGCGACTTCGACTTTATGCTGTCGCTCGATGCCGCTTCGCCAAAGGCTCCGAAGTATTGGATTTTCGAGTATTTCGATGGCGGTGAGTGGCATAGCGTCGAGGAGGATTTGAAGACCGTACCAGAGGATAACTCGACTCGCTACTCGTTCTACATCAAGAACTTCTCATCGGCAAACCACACAACTTTCGTACAGAGCTTCACGCTCAAAAACGCCATCTCCAACGACTTCGTCCGAATGCGTTGTCGCGTAGTGAGCAACATCAACGGCGAGGGCGGTACGCTCTACGCCAACAAGGACGCGAAGGTATATCTGCCTCGTATGACCTTTATGAGTTGCTATCTGCACTGCTACGACTCGGCCCCTGCCGTAAAGGATACCCACAAACTTATGGCTCTCGGTAACTCGTTTACCTACTACTACGGCTCGTTGTGGATGCTCAAAGAGATTGCCCGTCGCGAGGGTCACCAACTCCGCGTGCGTGCCAACTTGAAGGGTTCGCAGAGTTTCGGTCTGCAACTCGGACTCGAACTATCCCACGCTGTGGTCAATGAGGGAGGCTACGACTTTGCACTCTTGCAGGATACGTCGAACGGTGCGGCCGACTTCTATCGCGACGGCTGTTCGGTGGATTCCGACCGATACCGAAACACCCAGACCCTCACGACAAACATTCGTAACGCGTCGCCCGATGCAACAATCATCTTGGAGCATACTTGGGCGCACCCTAACAAGGATAACCTCTATCGTGGCTATGGCGACTACAACAACTTCGCCGACTATCTGCTCAACGGCGCACTTGCACTCCTCGAAATGTCGCCCGAGGTTGATTGGCTCTCGCCTATCGGCGTGGCATTCCGCAAGGCCAACGACGAGGGTTACTCACTGCTGCACACCGACTATTTCCACCAAAACCGTAACGGTTCATACCTCAAATCGTGCGTAAATTATCTGATGATTTATGGCGAGCCGTTTGGCGACAATCCAGCCGATTGCGGCGTCGATGCAGCCATAGCAAAACGCTTCCGCGAGATTGCGGAGGAGGTTGTTCTCGGTAACGAATCTAAATACAAGAAGCAATGAAAAAGATAGCTATAATATTGGCCCTGCTACTTGCAGCCTGCTCAAAACCCGAGGCCGAGACCATCTACAACGAAATCTACATCAACCCCGAGTATGACGACGAGTTGGAGATTATCGGTATCTCGAAACAACTCTTCGATGGCAAAGGCGGTAATGCCGAGTTTATCGTAAAGAGCAACCTCGAATACAACCTCCGCGCCGACCAAGATTGGGTCATACTCGTAGGTAGTCGCGCCAGCACCCTGCCCCACAACAAGGCGGTTGCGTTTGCCGTCAAGCCATACGAAATCGGTTATGCCGACAAAAACCGCACGGCAACAATCACCGTCGAGGCAACCGATGGCTCGATAAGCCGCTCGTTCAGCATCGAGCAGTCGCCGGCAGAGACCTACCACATCGCACTGTTGTCGATAAATCCCGACCCTGTAACAAGTCTCGGTGGCGAGGTTGTTGTCAAGATTGACTCGACTCTGCCATACGTTTCTGCGCTCGAAGAGTGCGATTGGCTGACGCTCAATGCCGACAATGGCGCAGGCGAGATAACCCTCACGGCAAAGAAGAACCTCAACCTCTTCGACCGCTCTTGCGAACTCACCGTTACAGCCGAGGGTCTTGCTCCGCTGGTTGTCACCATCAAGCAGACCTGCTTCACCTCGGAGCACGACAATACCATCATTGTCCCTGTTCCCGACGGTGGTCTGAAAGGCGAGGCAGAGTAGCCTAAATGTGTACATTTAGAGCCTGTGCAACAATTCGTTGCACAGGCTTTGTTTTTACGGAGAGTCTATATAAACAATCACACAACATCAACCTTTTGCCGCTGACAGAGGTCGTTGCTCGCGGCTGAATGCCGCGTTTACAAGTCTGACCCTCCCCTAAATCCCCTCCTCGGGAGGGGACTTGGTCGCTGCGCTACAAAAAGCAGCATAAAGCCCATACGTAATCACACAACATCAACCTTTTGCCGCTGACAGAGGTCGTTGCTCGCGGCTGAATGCCGCGTTTACAAGTCTGACCCACCCCTAAATCCCCTCCTCGGGAGGGGACTTGGTCGCTGCGCTCCGAGGTGCAGAAAGGAAGGTAGAAGGGATATGGGGGATTATATTGTTCCCCGAAGTTAGGGGGACGAGCGTAGCGGAGGAGGTCTGAAAAAAATACAACACGAAACTATTTATTCCGTTTTTGAGTCGATTTTAGAGCGCAAAAAGCAATATTTTAACAATTTATTCGTAATTTTGTCGCAATTATGGAACAGTTTGTAGTATCGGCCCGCAAATACCGCCCGACAACCTTCGCTTCGGTTGTTGGTCAGAAGCATATTACCTCGACACTGAAAAATGCAATCGAGCGTAACCAATTGGCTCACGCCTACCTCTTTTGCGGTCCGCGAGGCGTTGGTAAAACTACCTGCGCCCGCATCTTCGCCAAGGCTATCAACTGTCTTAACCCAACGGGTGCCGAGGCCTGCAACGAGTGCGATTCGTGTCGCTCGTTCAACGAGGGTCGCTCGCTCAATATCCACGAACTCGATGCCGCATCGTACAACTCGGTAGACGATATTCGTAATATCATCGACCAGGTGCGCGTCGTTCCGCAACTCGGCCACTACTCGGTCTTCATCATCGACGAGGTCCATATGCTCTCGCAAGCGGCATTCAACGCCTTCCTCAAAACGCTGGAAGAGCCACCGCAGCACGCAATCTTTATCCTCGCCACAACCGAGAAGCACAAGATTATCCCGACCATCTTGTCGCGTTGCCAAATCTACGATTTCAACCGTATCCGTGTCGAGGACGCTGTCGAGTATCTGCGCTATATCGCCTCCAACGAGGGCGTTACGGCCGACGAGGAGTCGCTCAACCTCATCGCTCAAAAGGCCGATGGCGGTATGCGTGACGCTCTGTCGATGTTCGACAAGGCCGTCTCGTTCTGTGGCACAACGCTCGAATATCGCAACGTAGCCCAGACGCTCAACCTGCTCGACTACGACACCTATTTCCGCTTTACCGATATGCTCTTGCAGGGCGACTATGTCAATGCTCTGTTGGAGTTCGACCGCGTTTTGGCCAAGGGTTTTTCGGGCCGCACCTTCCTCGGAGGCCTTAATCAGCATATGCGCGACCTGCTCGTAGCCAAAGGCCCTGCAATCTCGTTAATCGAATATACGGGGTCGCTTATGGAGCGTTACCGAACGCAAGCCGAGCGGTGCGATGTCGGAGTGCTATTCGGAGCAATATCGCTACTCACCGAGGCCGACAGCAATTTGCGAACAGCCTCAAATCAACGACTGCTGGTGGAACTTACGCTGATGAAGATTGCCGCCATCGGTCAAAAAAAAAATAGCGGACTGAACCTCCCCGAGGAGGTAGCATATCCGCTTCCCAGCCTCGACCAACAACCACAACAAGTTGTAAATAAAAGCGTTGCAGCGCCTCAACAGGTGGCCGCACCCGTTGCTACGCCCCCTACGCCCGCACCAACAGTCGCAGCGCAACCCGTAGCACAACCCGTAGTCGAAAAGGAGGTAGCCAAGGCCGTTCCGACCCCTGCGCCAACCCCTGCACCGACCCCTGCACCGCAAAGTGCAACAACCGCCTCGGTAGGTGGTAGAACACGTCGTGCCGGTTCGGGCGTTATCCCAGGTGGTTCGCTCACCTCGTTGCTCAACCGCATCAACGGCACAGGCGAGGGCGAGACGGTTGGCGAGTATCGCATCGACCCCGAGAGCGAGGCCAAACTGACAGCCGCACGCGAGCAGATTATCAAGGAGATGGCCATCGAGCGTCCGCGCTTCAATGCCGCCTTCGACAATATGCGCATCGAGGGCAACAAAATCCACGTCGTAGTCCACGCGGCAACGTTGGAGAACGACCTGCGCCAATCGAAGAGCGAGATTCTCGACCACATAGCCGAGATTGCTCAAATCGACGGCATACTCGAACTCGAAATCGAGTTGCAAGAGATTGAGGTGCGCCTCCGCCCCGTAAAGTTGGAGGATAGAGTTCGCCACATCGAGCAGAGCACCCCGAACTTCAACCGCCTCCGCGAGTTGCTCGACTTGGAGGCCGACTAACAACGATAAAAACAGATTTAGATAGAACAAAAACAATAGATATACTATGGCAAGAAAGAACTTTGTAGAGGAGTTGCAGTGGCGCGGTATGATTCATACGATTATGCCCGGTGCCGAAGAGCAACTCGAAAAGGAGATGACAACCGCATACCTCGGTATTGACCCGACGGCCGACTCGTTGCATATCGGCCACTTGGTCGGCGTTATGATTCTGAAACATTTGCAGATGTGTGGCCACCGCCCTATCGCCCTCGTCGGAGGTGCTACGGGTATGATTGGCGACCCTTCGGGCAAGTCGCAGGAGCGTAATCTGCTCGACGAGGCTGCTCTGCGCCACAATCAGGAGGCTATCAAGGCCCAACTCGCACGCCTTATCGACTTCGATTCCGATGCCGAGAATGCTGCGTTGATGGTCAATAACTACGACTGGATGAAGGAGTTTTCGTTCCTCGACTTTGCACGCGAAATCGGTAAGTGCATCACCGTAAACTATATGATGGCGAAGGATTCGGTCAAGAAGCGTTTTAATGGCGAGGGCGACGGTATGTCGTTCACCGAATTTACCTACCAGCTCTTGCAGGGCTACGACTTCTTGCACCTCTACCAGACTATGGATTGTAAGTTGCAACTTGGTGGCGCGGATCAGTGGGGTAATATCACTACAGGTACCGAGCTTATTCGTCGTAAACTCGGCTCGGAGGCTGAGGCAT
>JAZQSA010000023.1:0-23265 GCA_045629905.1 Alistipes sp.
TAGGTGTTACCAAGACGGCAACCACGGTGACCGAGCATAGGGTTAACCTCGTGCAACGACTCTACCTTTGCAGCCACCTTCTCGTATGGGATACCCATCTCGGCAGCCAACTCCTTCTGGTCCTTCTCGGTGTGAGGAACGAACTCGTGCAAAGGTGGGTCGAGCAGACGAACGATAACAGGATAGCCGTTCATAACCTTGAACAGACCCTCGAAGTCACCACGCTGCATTGGCAGCAACTTCGCCAACGCTACACGACGACCGTCCTCATCGTCAGCCAAAATCATCTCGCGGATAGCCTTGATACGGTCACCCTCGAAGAACATATGCTCCGTACGGCAAAGACCGATACCCTCGGCACCAAAGCGGAATGCCTGCTCTGCGTCGCGTGGGGTGTCGGCGTTAGCACGAACCTTCAACACTGCATACTTACCGGCCAACTCCATCAACTTACCGAAGTCGCCGTCGAGAGCAGCCTCCTTGGTTGCAACCTGACCGAGGTAAACCTCACCGGTCGAACCGTTGAGCGAAATCCAATCGCCCTCCTTGATAGTGAGGCCGTTAATCTTGATTGTACGACCCTTGTAGTCGATATCCAACTCACCAGCACCCGATACGCAGCACTTACCCATACCACGAGCAACAACAGCTGCGTGCGAGGTCATACCACCACGAGCGGTGAGGATACCTGCTGCATCGAGCATACCCTTCAAGTCCTCTGGCGAAGTCTCGATACGAACGAGGATTGCCTTCTGACCTGTCTCGGCATATACCTTCTCTGCATCGTCAGCGAAGAATACAACAGGACCGGTAGCAGCACCTGGCGAAGCAGGCAGACCCTTAACTACAACCTTTGCATTCTTGATAGCGGTCTTATCGAATACAGGGTGGAGCAACTCGTCGAGCTTCTCTGGCTCGCAGCGCAAAACTGCGGTCTTCTCGTCGATGAGGCCCTCTGCCAACATATCCATAGCAATCTTCACCATTGCGGCACCGGTACGCTTACCGTTACGGCACTGCAACATCCACAACTTACCGTCCTGGATTGTGAACTCGATGTCCTGCATATCGGTAAAGTACTCCTCCAAGTGGTGCTGAATCTCGTCGAGCTCCTTGTAAACCTCTGGCATAACCTCTTCGAGCGAAGGGTACTTCGAAGCACGCTCCTCCTCCGAGATATTCTGTGCCTTTGCCCAACGACGCGAACCCTCGATAGTAATCTGCTGTGGAGTACGGATACCTGCAACCACGTCCTCACCCTGTGCATTCACGAGATACTCACCATTAAAGATGTTCTCACCCGTTGCAGCGTCACGCGAGAATGCAACACCGGTAGCCGAGCTGTCGCCCATATTACCGAATACCATCGCCTGTACGTTTACGGCTGTACCCCACTCTGCTGGGATATTGTTGAGCTTACGATAGAGGATAGCACGCTCGTTCATCCACGAACCGAAAACTGCGCAGATTGCACCCCAAAGCTGCTCCCAAGGGCATACAGGGAAGTCCGAACCGGTCTGCTCCTTAACGGCAACCTTGAACTTCTTAACCAACTCCTTCAAATCGTCGGTCGTGAGGTCGGTATCCATCTTGACACCACGAGCCTCTTTCATCTCCTCGATGATAACCTCGAATGGGTCCTGGTCCTCTTTCGAAACAGGCTTCATACCGAGAACGACGTCACCGTACATCTGTACGAAACGACGATACGAGTCCCAAGCAAAACGTGGGTTGCCCGACAACTTCGACACAGCCTCAACAGCCTCGTCGTTCATACCGAGGTTGAGGATAGTATCCATCATACCCGGCATCGAAGCGCGTGCGCCCGAACGAACCGATACAAGCAATGGCAACTCCTTGTCGCCAAACTTGCGGCCTGTAAGTTCCTCAACACGCTTGATAGCGGCCTCAACCTCCGGACGGAGCATCTCGATAACCGCAGCCTGACCGTGCTGATAGTACTCGGTACAAACATCAGTTGTGATGGTAAATCCCGGAGGAACCGGAATACCGATAAGGTTCATCTCGGCGAGGTTAGCACCCTTACCACCGAGCAACTCTCTCATCTTGCCATTACCTTCGGCCTCTTTGTTACCGAAGAAATAGACGCGTTTTACATTTGTCATAACTCTTAAATTTTGTGTTTTAGAATTAAATATTTTGCAATAAATCTCTTTCCCGTCTGTTACGAACAACAAATATAACTAAAAAAGCACAAACTCCTACACTAAAAGTGTAAAAACCTCCAAAAAAAGATATTTCAGCCCCTTTTCAGGACCAAAACACCTACTCAACTCCCCAAAAAATCAAGAATTAGGCCGAGATAACACCCGAACCTACAACTCTGTCGCCATCGTACCACGCCGCGAACTGACCTGCGGCGATACCTCGTTGCGGCTCATCGAAGACGATAAAAGCCGCCTCCTCGCGCATCACGAGCGTCGCACCCTGCAACGGCTGTCGATAACGTATGCGCACATCGTAGCGACGGCTCTCGCCCACCTCCAACGCCTCGCTCTCGTCGAGCCAATGCATCTCACTGCGCTCGATGCGCAACGCACGGCGATAGAGGCCGGGGTGAGAATCTCCCTCGCCAACATAAATCGTATTGCTCTCGACATCGGTACCGATGATAAAGAGCGACTCCTTGCGACCGCCTATACCCAGACCTTTGCGCTGACCGATGGTGTAGAAGTGTGCGCCATTATGCGTGCCGATTTTCTTGCCATCACGCACCGTGTAGCGATATGGCTCGGCCATAGCCTCCGGCTCCTCGGCTGCGGCATAGCGGGCATACTTTGGCCACGAGGCGAGAATCTCGTGGATATTACCCTCTCGCGAAGCGAGTTTCTGTTGCAGGAAGACCGGCAAATCAACCTTGCCGACAAAACATATTCCCTGCGAATCCTTGCGCTTGGCCGTTGCCAGACGCTGCTCCTCGGCTATGCGACGCACCTCGGGTTTGAGCAGGTTGCCTATCGGGAATAGCGCATATCGCAACTGCTCCTGCGAGAGTTGGCAGAGAAAGTAACTCTGGTCTTTGTTGGGGTCGCTACCCGCCAAAAGCGAATAGGTCACACTCCCATCGGCCTCGACACGCTCCGCCTTACGGCAATAGTGGCCCGTAGCCACAAAATCTGCCCCCAACTTCAACGCCTCCTTCAAAAAGACATCGAACTTTATCTCGCGATTACACAGCACATCGGGGTTTGGCGTACGACCCCGCTCATACTCGGCAAACATATAATCGACCACCCTATGGCGATACTCCTCCGAGAGGTCTACATAGTGGAACGCTATATCGAGACGCTTGGCGACAAGTTCGGCAAAGAGCTGGTCGTCGTGCCACGAGCAGTCACCTTCGAGTTTTCCCGCCGTATCGTGCCAATTTCGCATAAAGAGACCAACGACCTCGTGCCCCTGCTCTTTGAGCAGATAGGCCGCCACCGACGAATCGACTCCTCCCGACAAACCAACTACAACTCTTGCCATATTGTAACACTTCTATTAGAGTCGCAAAAATAGTCATTTTTAATCGGATTACGAAATTTTACCACCAGCCGACCACAAAAAGCCTCCAAAGATTTTGCAATCTTGGTGAATTGTCGTACTTTTACACTCCGAGAAACGGCCACAATGCCCAATCGTAGAAATCGTGAAAAATAAGACAGCATCGGTTCGCACCAACTTCATCTACAAGAGTCTGCTGACGCTCTCGTCGTACATCATCGCATTCGTTACGTTCCCCTACGCATCGCGAGTGCTTGGCGTCGAGCGCATCGGTCTTGTCAATTTTGTCGATAATACGGTGGGCTACGTTCTGCTCTTCGCCACGATGGGTGTTGCTCTAATCGGCACGCGAGAGATTGCAGCCGTGCGCAACGATGAACGTGAGCGCTCGCTGGTATATTCGTCGATACTCGGTATGAATCTGCTCTTCACCATCGTCGTATTGGCAATCTATGCCCTATTGATTTTTGTCGTTCCGCGCTTTGCAGCCGACAGCCACCTCTTCTGGATTGGCTCGGCAAAAATCCTCTTCTCGGCTCTGCTTGTCGAGTGGTTCTATTCGGGTATGGAGGAGTTCCGCTATATCACACTGCGCAACCTCGCAATCAAACTGCTCTTTGTCGCCGCCCTCTTTTGGCTGGTAGACAGTCCCGAGGATTACACGCTCTATTTTACGCTTTTGGTAGCGATGGTCGTGGTCAATGCATTGGTAAATTCGGGCTATGCGCTGACGATGGTCCGCATACGTTTTGCCGACCTGATTTCGCTCAAATATATCAAGAAAAATTTTACGCTCGGCATCTACGGCATAATGACCTCGATGTATCTGACTTTCAACGTGATGTACCTCGGTTTTGTAGCCAACGACGTGGAGGTCGGATACTACACCACAGCCTTCAAACTCTACACCATAATCCTCGGTTTTTGCTCGGCATTTACGGGTGTTATGATGCCCCGTTTGAGTTCGCTCTTGGCGCAGGGAAAAATGGAGGATTTCAACAACGCCATATCGCGCTCTTTCGACGGCATCGTGCGCGTCATCATTCCGCTCTCGATATGCAGCGTAATACTTGCGCCTCAAATCATCGGAGTCCTTTCGGGTAGCGGCTACGAGGGTGCAATCCTACCTATGCGTATTATTATGCCGACAGCCTTCTCGGTTGCCGTAGCACAGGTGCTTGCCGTGCAAATCCTTTTGCCAATGCGTCACGACAAAATTATGCTTCTGACCTCGATTTGCGGAGCATCGGTTGCCCTCGCCATAAACATATTTGTCGTACCCCACTTACAGAGCGTCGGCTCTGCCATCGTGCTTCTCACGTCGGAGAGCCTTATTACGCTTATTTACTTTATATATATTAGAACCAAACGGCTTGCAACAATACCACTCCGCTGTATCATCACAAGCCTCGCGACCTCAACCCCGACCATCGTTGCAGCACTGCTCTGCTCGTACTATATCGACAACCCGATACTCTCACTCGGCGTCGCTCTCTTGACGGGTGGTAGCGCGTGGGCCGCACTCAACTATCGCTTCCTGCTCCAAGCTATCAAATCGCGATAACCCCTCAAAAAGGTATACCAAAACAGAAGACGACAAAATGTCGTCTTTTTTGGTATAACGGGATTGGCTACTCCGCAGACTGCGTCTGCTCCGCTTAACGCCTTTCCCTTGCCACTCGCCGTGGGGGCCCTAACAAGAACTACACTACGCAAGAAGTTGAATCAACTTATTTGTTTATTTGCTACTATATCTGTAAATAAATTTACACCATAGTAGCAAATAAACAAAAGGTGTCGAAATTCGACACCTTCTTGCTTCGTTTGTTCTTGTGGGAGCTGAGGGATTCGAACCCCCGACCCTCTGCTTGTAAGGCAGATGCTCTGAACCAGCTGAGCTAAGCTCCCTTCTCGTTTCGGGGTGCAAAGATATATAGTTTTTCTCAAAAAACAAATCTTCGAGGCAAAATTGTAAAAAACATAATGAATAAATTGCCAAAATGAATTTTATTGCATATTTTTGCTGTACAAACACCACAAACAATATTATTATGGGAAAGAAAAGCGAAAGACTCGCTCTCATCAAGCAGATTATATCCGAAGAGTTCATCAGCTCACAGGAGGAACTTATCAAGAGTTTGGAGGCTCGTGGCGTAAAGGCGACTCAAAGTACCTTGTCACGCGACTTCAAGGAGATTAACATCTCAAAGACCCCACACCCCGAAAAGGGCTACATCTACGTACTTGCCGAGCATATTGCTCCCCACAACGAGGGCGGAACGTCCAATCTCGGCGACGCTGTTATCGGCATAAAGTTCTCGGGCAACATTGGTGTCATTACGACCAAGTCGGGCTATGCCAGCGCCGTGTCGGTCGTTGTCGATAACCGCAAATCGCCAAACGTTTTGGGTACGGTTGCCGGCGACAACGTGATAATTATGGTTCTCAAAGAGGGCGTCGAGCATCACGAGATTGTCGAGATGTTGCAGAGCGTATTCCCCTCGTTCAAACAACAATAGCACAGCACTCCATAATTTGGAGAGGCCGAATAGGTAGGCAGGGTTTTGCCGGGTAGGCTGGAAGATTAAGGTCGTTAGTGGTTTTAGCGGTCACAGGCTACTCAATCTACCCATTTTACCTCTAACGCCTCTAACAAAAAAAGCGTCGATAGGTAGTACTTGGTGTACGTCCCATTGACGCTTTTTTTGTTAGCAGAAGTAGAATCCGCCTAAAATACAATTTACAGGCGAGCCTTAATAGCCTTCGTCTGCTCCTCATAACCAGGCTTTTCGAGAAGAGCAAACATATTGCGCTTGTAGTCCTCTACACCAGGCTGGTTGAATGGATTAACTCCGAGCATATAACCACTGATACCGCACGCCTTCTCGAAGAAGTAGATGAGTGCGCCAAGCGTATGCTCGTCGATAGTCGGAATCTCAACGCGGAGATTAGGCACACCACCGTCGATGTGGGCAATCTGCACACCGAGTTCGGCCATACGGTTAATCTCGTGCAGACGCTTACCTGCGAGGTAGTTCAGGCCATCGAGATTTTCGGCATCGGCACCTACGCGAACGTCGTATTTAGGAGCGCCTACCGAGATTATGGTCTCGAAGAGGGTGCGCTCACCGTCCTGAATATACTGACCCATCGAGTGAAGGTCGGCCGTCAGCGTTACGCTTGCAGGGTAGATACCCTTGCCGTCCTTACCCTCGCTCTCGCCATAAAGCTGCTTCCACCACTCGTTGATATTCATCAATTTAGGCTCATACGAACCGAGGATTTCAATCTTCTTGCCGTCGCGATAGAGTGCGTTGCGCACAGCTGCATATTGAGCCGAGATATTCTCCTCGTACGAGGTCTCTGCACCCGTTGCCAACTCAACCGACTTTGCGCCCTCGACAAGAGCCTCAATATCGACACCACCGACTGCGAGCGGAAGAAGGCCCACAGGCGAAAGAACCGAGAAGCGACCACCCACGTTGTCGGGAATAACGAATGTATCGTAGCCTTCGTTTGTTGCGAGCGTTTTGAGTGCGCCACGCGCCTTGTCGGTCACAGCAACGATACGCTGCTTCGCCTCCTCCTTGCCATAGCGACGCTCAATCTCCTCCTTGATGATACGGAATGCGATTGCAGGCTCGGTTGTCGTTCCCGACTTCGATGCCACGATGGTCGAAATCGAGTAGTCCTTCAACGCTTCGAGCATCTCGCCGAGGTAGTCCTCCGAGATATTCTGACCGGCGAAAAGGACGATTGGGTTGTCGTGCTTCTTGTGGAGCAACTCAAACGAGTTGGTCATAGCATCGATAACAGCCTTTGCACCGAGATACGAGCCACCGATACCGATACAGATAACCACCTCCGACAACTTACGCAGACGCGCTGCACAAGCATTAACTTCGGCAAGATGGTCGGCCGTAATATCCGACGGAAGGGTAATCCAACCGAGGAAGTCGTTACCGGCACCTTTGCCAGCGTGAAGAAGGCGATTGGCCTCGATTGCGGCAGCCTTCAATTCGTCCGAAATAGCGATACCACACTTCGAGGTATCAAGTTTGATAAATTCCATAGTATAGACTCTATTTTTGTGTTTGAAACTTCCAATTTCAGCGCTCTTCTACACCTCCACGACGAGAGTTGCATTTTCCGCACTTCAAAGGTAAAAAATTTTTTCAGAAAAACTATAAAAGATATTCATCTTTTTTCCTACCTTTGCAAAAAGGTAGCGAACAACCTCGCTGCCGCACTTTTTTGAGGAGCAAAAATTATAAAAAACAGATACAATTATGGGATTCTTTTCTTTGACACAAGAGTTGGCAATCGACCTCGGTACCGCCAACACTCTGATTGTCTACAACGACGAAGTTGTTGTCGATGAGCCGTCGGTCATTGCTATCGACGTTCGCTCGGGCCAACTTCACGCATTGGGTCGCGAGGCCAACCGCTACATCGGCAAAACGCCAGAAAATCTGCGCACAATCCGTCCGCTGAAAGATGGTGTGATTGCCGACTTCAACGCAACAGAGCTGATGTTGAAGGGCTTTATCAGCAAGATTAAGACCTCGGGTTCGCTCTTCTCTCCATCGCTCAAAATGGTTATCTGCATACCTTCGGGTTCGACCGACGTCGAGGTTCGTGCCGTACGCGACTCGGCCGAGCACGCAGGCGCTCGCGAGGTAGCGATGATTTACGAGCCTATGGCTGCCGCTCTCGGTGCAGGTATCGACGTCGAGGCTCCCGATGGCAATATGATTATCGACATCGGTGGTGGTACGTCGGAGATTGCTTGTATCTCGCTCGGCGGTATCGTCACAAAGGAGTCGATTAACGTTGCAGGTGACGCCTTCACCAACGACATTATGAACTACATTCGCCAACAGCACAATATCCGTATCGGTGTGCGTACGGCCGAGAATATCAAGTGCCGTATCGGTGCTGCACTGCCGGAGTTGGAGGACGAGCCTGACGATTTGGCTATCACGGGCCCAAGCGTACTCACCTCGCTGCCACAGACCATCACGCTCAATTACAGCGAGATTGCCTACGCTCTCGAAGCGTCGCTCCTGAAACTCGACGAGGCCCTAATGAAGGTGCTGACCGATATGCCGGCAGAGTTGTACTCCGACGTTGTGCAGAACGGTATCTATCTTGCAGGCGGTGGTGCGCTCATCAAGGGTTTGAGCAAGCGTCTGTCGGACAAGACCGGTATTCCGTTCCACATTGCCGACGACCCATTGCGCGCTATTGCTCGCGGAACAAACATCGCACTCAAAAACATCAACCGTTTCTCGTTCCTATTGCGTTAAACAACCGCGCAACAGCCCACGAGAGTTAGAGGCAAAGCGGAGAGAGAGGAGAGGGTATGCACAAACTACTATACTTTATTCGCAACTCTTACGTGGCGATAATCTTCATCGTATTGGAGATTGTCGCCATACGCTCCTATGCCTATTCGACACCATACACGCAATCGCAACTCCTCTCGACGACCAATAGCGTAACGCGCTTCGTGCAGTCGTTCTTCAACGATATTGGCAGTTACTTTTCGCTTCGTCGTGAGAACATTATGCTCACCGAGCGACTTGCCGAGTTGGAGAATAGGCTCGATGTTCTCGAAGATGGGTCGATTGCGACCGACGTTGCACCCAACATCTTCCAGCAATACGAATTTATGGCCGCCCGCGTCGTGTCGAACTCGGTCAATCGAGCCGAGAACTACATCACGCTCAACAAGGGCATAGCCGATGGAGTCAGAATCAATATGGCCGTTGTTACGCCCGATGGCTATGCCGTCGGCACCATCGTAAATTGCTCCGACAACTTCGCAATAGCCCGCTCGATGCTCAACACCTCGTTGCGCGTTGGTGCGCGATTGGCCAAAGATGGCAGCATCGGCACAATCGGGTGGAACGGAGGCGACTCGCAGATTGTCGATTTCAGCGAAGTCACAAAGTATGCGCAGGTCGAGGTTGGCGATGTGGTTACCGCCTCGGGATTTTCGCACTACTTCCCCTCCGATATTGTCATAGGCACTATCGAGAGTGTCGTCTTGCCCGAACACGCAACGACCTACAACTGTCGAGTACGTCTGTCGGCCGATATGTCGCGCCTCTACAACGTGCTACTTATCAAAAACAACTCGGCCGACGAGGCAACAATGTTGGAAAGCGACCCTCTGGGCCAAAGAAGCAACTTGCAAAACGATGAAGATTAGCAGCTCCTACATACTATTTTTCGTGGTCACGATAGCCTTGCAGGTGTTGCTATTCAACAACCTGACCATCGGCACGCTCATTGCTCCGCTGGTATATATCGCCTGTATCATTATGATGCCGCTATCCTCCACTCCGCTACGAATGTTGTGCGTCGGGGTGTTGCTTGGCGCACTGATGGATATTACGATGGGCGTCGTGGGGTTGAATGTCATTGCGACACTGCCCGTAGCCTTCTTCCGTCGTCCGATACTCCACTTCCTGGCCGACTATTCGGATATCGACAACGAGGGCGGTATTCCAAGCCCAAAGCGACTCGGCACATTCCGTTTCCATCGCTACGTGGTCGTTATGGTCGTTTTGCACGCACTTCTCTTCTTTGGTTTTGAGCAGCTGTCGTTCGACCACTTTTGGTTCTTCGTGGGTCGATTGATAGTTAGCTCGGCCTCGACTTTGGCTGTCGTCTACCTGCTTTTGGCTATATTCACACCAAGACTCACGGCTGCCAAATGAAAATTCAGCGCGACAACAGATTGCGCAAGTTAGTTGCGCGAGGTGTAGTTTGTACAATCTTTGCCCTATTTTTGGCGAGGGTTGGCTATCTGCAATTTATTGATGGCCGCTACGACGACCTGGCCAGCAACAACTACCTCCGCTATGTTGTCACCTATCCTCCGCGAGGCGAGGTCTTTGACCGCAATGGCGAGTACCTGATACAAAACCGTCTTTGCTACGACCTTATGGTCGTGCGTCGCGATATGCCGAAGAGCGGTATCGACACAATGCGCCTTGCCGAGATTACGCACCTATCGCTCAAACAACTCCGCAAGAGCTTTGCCGACGCTGCAAGTCGCCCGCGCCTGGGTATGCCCGTAGCGAAATATCTCACACCCGAAGATAAACTCCGCCTCGACGAGTGGAACATACCCGGCTTCTATACCGTACCCCGCACCGTTCGCCAATATCCGCGCAAGATTGGAGGCAATCTGCTCGGCAGTTTGAGCGAAATCCAGCCGTGGCAGTTGCAGAAATATGCCGAATCGGGCTACTACGCCATCGGTGACTACATCGGCGAGCAGGGCTTGGAGTCGGCCTACGAGGAGGTGCTTCGAGGCGAGAAGGGTCTGGTCTTGCACGACCTCTATGCCATCGACAACTCCAACGACCAGACGCTCAAAGAGCCTGTTCCGGGCAAGGCGCTCATCTGTACCATCGATGCTCGCCTGCAAGCCTTTGCCGAGGAGTTGATGGCGGGCAAGGTAGGTTCGGTCGTGGCTATCGAGCCTTCGACGGGCGAAATATTGGTTATGGCATCATCGCCAACATTTGACCCCGACCAACTTGTGGGTCGCGATAGAGGCAACAACTATATGCACCTGCTCAACAACGAGCCTCGCCGACCACTTATCAACCGCGCAATAAAGTCGTCGCAGCCACCAGGCTCGACCTTCAAACTTGTAAACGGATTGATTGGTCTGCAAGAGGGCGTTCTCAAACCACACTACCGCTACTCGTGCAACTGCGGTTACACCTACGCCAAGAACAAGAAGATGGGTTGCCACGAACACGCTTCGCCCCTGAACCTCGACTTTGCAATCGCGACCTCGTGCAACGCCTACTTCTGCAACGTCTATCGCAACATACTCGAAAACAAGAGGTTCGCCTCGGCCAAAGATGGCTACGAAGTGTGGCGCGACTATGTTATGAGCTTCGGCTTCGGCACAAATCTCGAAACCGACTTCTATGGCGAGCGACGCGGACAGGTTATGGACCGCGAGTTCTACGACAAACGCTATCGTCGCTCGTGGAACGCACTGACAGTATTGTCGCTCTCGATTGGTCAGGGTGAGTTGGAGTGCACCTCGTTGCAGTTGGCCAACTTTGCCGCCACACTTGCCAACCGAGGCTACTACTATACGCCCCACATCGTGCGCAGTTACGAGGGTTGCGATTCGCTCGATGCACGCTTCTACCGCAAAAACTACACGAAGGTTGATTCGCGCCACTTCGAGACAATCGTCAAAGGTATGTGGCGTGGCGTCAATGTCGATGGAACGTGTCGCGGAGCGGCTCTGCCGGGTCTCGACGTCTGTGGCAAAACAGGTACAGCCCAAAACCCGAAGGGCGACGACCACTCGACCTTCATCTCGTTTGCTCCGCGCAACAATCCGCGCATAGCCATTGCCGTATATGTCGAACACGGCGGTTTCGGAGCTTCGGCAGCCGTGCCAATCGCCTCGCTTATCGAGGAGTTATATCTGACCGACACTATCAAGCGACCTCACTTGGTCGATTATGTAAAAACCCTCAAACTCGACTATTTCAAAGCGTATGACAGGCATAAATCAAAGAAATAGACAGCGTGGTGTTTCGCTCTTTGGCGGAGTCGATTTGGTTGCCGTATCGCTCTACCTGTTGCTGACGGTTATCGGCGTGGCGGCAGTATTTTCGGCCTCGTGGAACGAGAGTGCCGAGAATATGTTTGCCCTCTCGCACAACTATATGAAGCAGGTGATGTGGCTCGGTTTGAGTTGGGTTGCGGCACTCATAATATTGTTGCTCGACAGTAGCGTATGGCACAAATTTGCATACTTTCTCTATGGTGCCGGCATACTCATATTGCTGCTGACCTTCATTCCGGGTATTGGTGTAAAGGTCAATGGCGCAACCGCCTGGCTCGGCATAGGTGGCTTCCGCGTACAACCTATGGAGTTCACCAAGATTGCCGTTGCGTTGGCCACAGCCCGCTTGGCCAGCGGATATTCGTTCTCGGTCACCAAAATCGGCGACCTCTTCCGCTTGGCGCTACTTATCTTCGCACCACTTGCCATCGCCGTATTGCAAAACGACCTCGGCTCGGGTTTGGTGCTTGCCTCGTTCCTATTTATGCTCTATCGCGAGGGCCTGAATAATTGGATAACAATCCCGATACTCTTTATCGCGGCACTCTTTATCCTCTCGTTCCTCTACACTCCGACGACACTGCTCATTGCGCTCATCATACTCTTTACCTTCTCGGCCGCAATGATGGCTCCCGACCGCTGGACGCTCTGCGTCAAGTATGTCGCAGCCCTGTTTATCGTCAGCACATTGCTCTTTGTCGTTGCTACCTTCACAATCGAGAGCGCCAACTACTACTATTGTCTGCTCATCACGACCATAGTCTCGATGCTCGGTGTGCTTGTCTATGCATTCCGTACCGCCTTGCGCAACCTCTACATACTCGTTGCGCTATTCTTTGCCTCGGTGATGATTTTGCCGACATCGGACCTCGTCTATAACAACATCTTGGAGCATCACCAGCAAAAACGAATACAGACCTTCCTCGGTCTTGCCAAAGATGCTACGGCCGACTACAACGTCAATCAGTCGAAAATCGCAATCGGCTCGGGCGGTTTTTGGGGCAAGGGCTACCTCGAAGGGTCGCAAATTCGCTACGGATTTGTCCCCGAGCGCCACACCGACTTCATATTCTGTACCATCGGCGAGGAGTGGGGTTTTGTCGGGGCAGCCATTCTGCTGTCGCTCATCTGCGCACTCATTCTGCGCCTGATGCGTATGGGCGACAACCAGCAGGAGACATTCGGCCGTGTATATTGCTACTGCGTCGCCTCAATCCTGCTGTTCCACACATTTATAAATATAGGTATGACGATGGGTGTTGTTCCGGTAATGGGCATACCGCTGCCGTTTATCAGCTACGGAGGCTCGTCGCTCTTCGCCTTTACGATACTCCTATTTATCGCCTTCTCGCTCGACGCCTCGACTCGCAAGGGGTTACCGACCTATGGTACAAAATAGTCATCGCAAGATAAACATAAAACAATCTATACAATGAAACGATTTCTCTATTTGGCTCTCTTTGTAGGCCTCTTCGCAGGGGTAGGTTGCTCCGACTCCGACAACTCCGACCCCAACGCAAATCGTCGTCGCCGCACACTCACCTTCGAGGACTACTCCTACGGCAGTGGCGACATCGAAAATCCCGATGGCGTCGTAACAACCGATTGGTGGAAAAGTCGCATCGACACACCTCAATATGGTGGCCCACTGCTTTATAGTGGCAATGGTTACTCGTGGTACGACTCGGAGACCGACCTATTCAGCGCACTGCCCGACCCGTGGGGCGATGGCACGTTCTATGGTGGAGGTATCGCCATATCGAACTACATCGCAAACCCTACGAACCCCGACTACACACAGCAACTTACGACCAACATCAAGAGTGTTGCCGGCAGAGCCAACACCAACTTTGCGGTCTGCTACGTAGGCTCTAACCAAGTGCCACCATACATCGAGTTTAAGTATGGCGTCGGCACAATCGAGCAACTCTACATCTTCAACACCGAGTATCCCGACCACGTTGTAGCCAATGGCAACGACCTCGGTGTGCAACCTATGCCCGACAACGGCTACATCAAACTCGTGATGACGGGTATCAACAAGGCGGGCAACAAGACCGGCGAGGTGACGACACTCCTCTACGAGGGTCGCAACGGCATCTCGACCAAGCGCATCGACCTTCGCGAGTTGGGCGACATCAAGCGTTTGGAGTTCCGCGTTATCGAGGGCAAGATTATCGACGGCTTGCGTGTCGATAGCACCGCCGAATACAACGAGTATCCTTCGTACTTCGCATTCGACAACGTGACTGTTTGGAGATAGCGAGGGGCTACACTAAACAAAAAGGGCTGTCACAACCTTCGGTTGGACAGCCCTTTTTCGTAGAAGTTGTATAACAACTATTTTGCTGGTGCAGCCGCAGGAGCAGCATCGGCAATACCCAACGCCTTCTTAACAGCATCGTCGATATTTACAATCTGTGCATCGTCGTAGTATACGAAGTTCATCGTATCGAACACGGCAGCATAACCAGCAGCCTTTGCAACACCATTGATAGTGTTCATCAACTTCTCGGTGATAGGCAAAAGCAACTCCTGCTCCTTGTTCTGATAGTCGCGCTGTGCAATCTGCTGGAACTCCTGCGCACGAGCCTGCAACTGCTGCAACTCCTGCTGTTTCATCTGCTTAACCGAAGCAGCCGTCGTTGCTGGCAACTTCTCGAACTCGGCATAGCGGTTGTTGAACTCAACCTGAATCTGCTCCAACTGGTCTTGAAGCTCCTTACCGAAGGTTTCGAGGTTGGCCTGCATCTCTTTGGTTTCTGGCATCAATGTAAGAATTTCGCGCGAATTAACGCGAGCAAATTTCTGTGCAAAGAGCGACGAAGCCGAGAAGGTCATCGCCAGCACAAGGGTCAGTTTAATGATTGTTTTCATCTCTCTATTGTTTTTGGATTATTTTTTCAATATATCTATTATCGCCTGCGTATGGTCCACACTATCCGAGTTATAGAGCATCGCGACGTTCGACGCCTTATCGAGCACCATATCGTAGCCGCCAGCCTTCGCATATTGCTCGATGGCCGTAAATACGCGGCTCTGAATTGGTTGAATCAACTCTACACGACGCTTCATCAACACACCATCGTTGCCGAAAATCGACTCCTGATACTCGGTAGCCGCCTTCTCGCGAGCAAGTATTGCCTGTTCGCGTTCCGCACGGGTCGTACTTGGCAGCGCAGCCTTTTGAGCCATATAGCTATTGTAGAGCGACTCCACCTCGCGGAACTTGGCATCAACCTTCGACTGATAATCTTTGGCCAACGCATCGAGCGACGTGAGCGCCTTGTTATACTCCTCAATCGAGCGAAAAATCTTCTCGCTATCCACCACAATATATCGCTGTGCCGAGGCAGGCAACACAACAGCAAGCGCAAGCATCAGTGCTATAAAAATCCGTTTCATATCTGCAACCTTTCTTATTTATACGGTGGAAATATCAAATATATTGCCAAAGGCCGTTAGAAATTTTGACCGATAACGAAGTGGAATTGGCTACCGCTACGCTCCGTCTTGCCGGCAGGAGCATCGAAGCCCCAACCCCAGTCGATACCGAGCATACCGACGATAGGCAGGTAGAGGCGCACACCGAGACCGGCCGAACGCTTAATCTTGAATGGCGAGAAATCCTTCCACGACGAGAATCCGTTACCACCCTCCAAGAAACCGAGAACATAGATTTGCGACGACGGCTTCAATACAATCGGGTAACGCAACTCCAACGTATACTTGTTGTAACCAATCGAGTAGCGGCTATCAACAGGGTCGAGGTCGCCATCTTCGTAACCACGCAACGAGATAATATCGACGCCATAGATGCTATAACCCGTCATACCGTCACCACCGACCTGGAATCGCTCAAATGGCGACACCTTATGTTTATTATAGTGGCCGAGGAATCCCATCTCGGCTTTGGCCATCAAGACGAGGTTGCGGTTTGGCGTCAGCGCCTGGAACCACTGCGCCTTGAACTTCCACTTATGGAACTCAACCCAACGCCAACGGTCCTGCTCGCTCAACGTGTTCGAAGCATAGTCCTTGCCGTCCCACGCCGAGAATGGAGGTGTAAATTGCACCGAGAACAAGATGTCGGAACCCTGACGCGGATAGATTGGCTGGTCGGTCGAGTTACGCGAGAATACCAATCGGAGCGAGAGCATATTCGCATTACCGTTCTCCATAATGAACGAGGTATAGCCCTTCAAGTCGTAGCGCTGATATGCCAACTCGGCATAGAGCGAGAAGTATGGGTCGGGCCACGACAGACGCTTACCCAAACCAACCGCCAAACCATAGGAACGGAAGTAGGTTGTTGCCTTCTGCCAGATATAGTATGCGTCGTTGGTCTCCGAGATATGGCCCGAGATAGTGAGCGAATTTGGCTTACGACCGCCCAACCACGGGTCGGAGAAGCTCAACGAGAGGGCCTTATAGTAGGTACCGTTGGTCTGACCCGAAATCGACAGACGCTGGTTCTGACCCATAGGATATGGTCGCCAAGCGCTCTTCTTGAAGAAGTTGCGAATCGAGAGGTTGTTGAGCGTAATACCCACCGAGCCGACAAACGTACCCGAACCCCAACCTGCGGCAATATTGAATTGGTCCGAAGCCTTCTCTTCGAGTGGCCAATTTATATCGACCAAGTCGTTGGCACCCTGCACCAACTTAATATCAGGCATAATCGCCTCCTCGTTGAAGTGCTGCATTGCGGCAAGCGTACGAATCGACTGCATCAGCAGGCTTCGGTTGTACAACTCGCCCGGACGGGTATAGAGTTCGCGACGGATAACCTCGTCATCGACACGGTTGTTACCCGTAATGCCGACGTTGTTGATTGTAAACTGCTTACCCTCAAAGACCTTGATTTCGAGGTCGAGCGAATCGGCGCCGACAATAACCTCGTCGGGCTCGATTTGCGACGTCAGATAACCATCGTTCTGATAGAGCGTCAAAATCGACATATCGTCGGGGTTGGCTTCCTTGCCAAGACCCAGACGCTTGTGAATCGACTTCTTGTCGTATGTGTCGCCTCGCTTAACCGAGAGAATCTGACGCAGATAGTCGGTCTCGAAGCGCGAGTTACCCATCCACGTCACATTGCGGATATAGTATTTGTTACCCTCTTCGAGCGCAATGTGTATACCCAAACGCTTCTCGTTGATTTGGTAGACCGAGTCGCTGATAATATTGGCGTTACGATAACCCTTCGAGTTGTAGAAGTCGATAAGCAACTCCTTATCTGCATCGAAATCGCTCTCCTTGAACTTGGTGTTACGCCAGAACAAGATGCTCGTCTTGTGGGTCTTCTTGAAGGTACGACGCAGACGCTTCTCCTCGAACGAGTTATTGCCCGAGAAGGTAATCTTACCAATTCTCACACGCGAGTTTTTCTTGACGGCGAACGTAACGTTTACACCCTGCTTGATAACGGTATCCTGCTCAATCTTCACCTCGACATCACAATTACGAAAACCCTTCTCGCCGAAGTGACGCTTTATGAGTTTTGTATTTTTGTCGATGACGTAGTCCGAAAGTTCGTGACCACGTTTGAGTTTCAACTCCGTAAGCAGGTCGGCAGCCTTACTCTTTGCTACGCCCGTGATAGCCCAGTTAATTACACGAGGGCGCTCTTTGAGCATAACCTCCAAATCGACGCTATCACCTTCGATGGTTGCTCCAATCTGAATATCCTCGAAATAGCGCTGCATCCACAATCGGTTTGCCGCATTCTGGATAAACGTACCGGGCAAAAAGACCGAATCGCCCGGAATCAAACCCGAGGCCGAACGCAAAATATCGTGGTTGAGATACTTTACGCCGTGAATATTGACGTTGCGCAGATAGTACTTCTTGCGCTCCTTCTCCGAGAGGTACGAAGCACCCTCCGGCATCACAAATCCGTCGTCGGGGTTCTCGGCAATCTCAATCGGGCCTCGCTTGTGTTGCTGCGGAGTCAAACGATTCTCACGCAAAGCTCGACGCAACTCCTCTCGCGCAGCTTTTCGCTCGGCCTTGGCAGCCTCACGAGCGGCCTTTGCGCTTTGTGGTTGCGATGCGACGGCAACCGTATCTGTACCTTGGGCAACAGCCGCTACCGTAAATAGCATTGTAGCAACGCTCGCCAATAAAAATATTCTCATCAGATGTCTCATCTATCTCTATTTTCTCGTTATCTTTTCGGGCTACAACTTACCGTATCGGCGGTCACGCATTGCATAGACCTCCATAGCCTCGTCAAATTCGTTCTGCTTAAAGTCGGGCCACATAACGCTCGGGAAGTACATCTCGGCATACGAAGCCTGCCACAACAGGAAGTTGCTCAAACGGCACTCTCCGCTGGTGCGGATAATAAAGTCGGGGTCGGGAATCGCAGCCGTATAGAGCGATTCGGCAATCGTCTGCTCCGTAATCGCATCGACCTGCAACTCGCCCTCTGCAACACGGCGGGCAATCGACTGCACGGCGGTCGTAATCTCGTCGCGCGACGAGTAGTCGAATGCAAGCACCAACGTCAGGCGCTCACCTGCGGCTGTCTGCGACTCGATAGTGGTGAGGTGCTCACGAACACGCTCCGAGAAGCGGTCACGACGGCCTATCATCACGACCCTCACACCCTGCTTTACGAGTTCGGGAGTTTCGGCCATAACGCTCTTACAGAAGAGTTCCATCAAGGCATCGACCTCCTCTATCGGGCGGCCCCAATTTTCGGTCGAGAAGGCATACAAAGTCAGGTAGCGCACCCCGTGTCGCGTAGCAGCCTTTATGCTTTCACGAACCGAGTGAACTCCCTCAATATGACCCTCATAACGCTCTTTGCCCTGTTGTTTGGCCCAGCGTCCGTTGCCGTCCATAATGATTGCAACGTGGGTTGGTATGCGTTTCATCTTCTCCATATAACTCGCAAATATATCACTTTTTACGAAATTCACCAAAAATTACATATAATTATGAATAATTATATTGCCAGCTCTGCACGAGGCTCTACCTCAAATCGACACCCCACATCATCTTATTCCGTAACGTATCGTAGAAAGATATATTGTGTGGCACGGCCAAAGATATGGCTCTTTTCGACAATTTTACCTCGACCTCCATACCGTCGCTAACCTTGTAGGTGCGATTGTCAATCGAGAGCGACGCCTCGTTGCTACGCGTATGAATTACGAGCGACACGACCGACGAATCGGCAACCACAAGCGGACGAATCGTAAGGTTGTGAGGCGAGAGTGGCGTGATAACCATACAGCGGCACGATGGCGCGACAATCGGACCTCCCGCACTGAGCGAGTAGGCGGTCGAGCCTGTCGGGGTCGATACTACAACGCCATCGCCATAGCAGACCAGCGTAGGCTTGCCATCGACAGCCACATCGACCGAAATCATCGAAGCACCCAAACGCTGCACCGCTATCTCGTTCAGAGCGTGCAGCTCTCGGCGCTCGCCATCAAGCACCCCCTCGACGCACAACATCTGACGCTCCTCAATTTGGAGATTGTTGCACGCTATTTGCTCAAATACAGCATCAATCTGCTCGCGACCCGCCAGAGCCAGGAAGCCCAAGCGACCCGAATTGATGCCGACAACAGGGATAGTTTCGCCCTCCAAACGATGCACGCCTTCGAGCAGTGTTCCGTCGCCACCATAGCAGACCATCACCGCCTCGGAGCCTTGATGACCGACCGACGAGCCATAGCGCAACGAGTGCGGAATCGACCGACCGACGAGCCGCTCGATGGAGGCCGCAAACTCCTCGTTTACCATATATTCGAAGCCGTAACGAGCTATCGCATCGAATATACTGACGATGTCGCCTATATGCGATTCGCTTTGCGAACGCGAAAAAAGTATGATTTTCATTACCCTGTCTTAAAGAAAATGTTTAACTTTACCACGGCAAACGGGACAAAAGCCCTACATTTGCCACAAGTACGATGCAAATATAACTATTTTATGGCGTTATGACAAAATTGAGTGTAAATATCAACAAAATTGCGGTTATCCGCAATTCGCGCGGTGGCAACACCCCCAACGTTTTGAAGGCCGCATTGGCAATCGAGCAATTTGGAGGCGAGGGCATCACAGTCCACCCGCGCCCCGATGCACGACATATCCGCCACGACGACGTGCGCGACCTGAAACAGAATATCACAACCGAGCTCAACATCGAGGGTAACCCCGTTGGCGAGTTCATCGACCTCGTTTGCGAGGTACGTCCTACGCAGGTTACACTCGTACCCGATGCGCCCGACGCCATAACCTCCAATGCCGGTTGGGACACAATCGCCAACCGCGAACGACTGACCGAGATATGCAGCAAATTCAAGGCCCTCGGTATCCGCGTGTCGATTTTCGTAGACCCTGTGGTCGAGATGGTTCGTGGAGCGAAGGAGTGCGGTGCCGACCGTGTCGAACTCTACACCGAAGCCTATGCTGCGGGTTATGCTGCCGACCGCGAAGCGGCTATTGCCCCTTATGTCGAGGCGGCCGAGGCGGCTCGCGAGTGCGGTCTGGGACTGAATGCAGGTCACGACCTCTCGCTCGAAAATCTCCGCTACTTCTACGAGCGTATTCCGTGGTGCGACGAGGTTTCGATTGGTCACGCACTTATCAGCGATGCCCTCTACCTCGGATTGGAGAACACCGTACAGCTCTATCGTCGTTGTCTGCAATAGAGCAACCCCAAAACCGAACTGCAACCCACCACATCGCTTATGAATAACCCATTAAGTCTGCCAATCTTCGGTCGCATATCGCGCCTTGTCGATGAACGAGGCGTCGAGGCCTTTGTTATTGGCGGCTACGTTCGCGACCACTACCTGGGCCGCAAGTGTACCGACATCGACGTTGTCGTAGTTGGCAGCGGCATCGAGATTGCCGAGGCTCTGGGCAAGGAGTTGCACACCAAAGTTTCGGTCTTCAAGACCTTCGGTACAGCGATGTTGCGAGCCGACGGCTTGGAGGTCGAATTTGTCGGCGCACGCAAAGAGTCCTACTCGCCCGATTCGCGCAAGCCGCACGTCGAGGACGGCACCATCGAGGACGACCAACGTCGTCGCGACTTTACGATAAACGCTATGGCTTGGTCGCTCAACTCGGCCACCTTTGGCGAGTTGGTAGACCCGTTCGACGGTATGTACGACCTCGAAGATTGTATAATCCGCACACCTTGCGACCCCGACATAACATTCTCGGACGACCCTCTGCGAATGATGCGCGGCATACGTTTCGCTTCGCAACTCGGCTTCTCGCTCGACGACGAGACGTTCGACGCCATAAAGCGCAACCGCGAGCGCATCAAAATCGTATCGCAGGAGCGCATCATCGTCGAACTCAACAAGATAGTCGCCTCGCCCGTGCCTTCAATCGGCTTTGAGTTGCTCGAACTGACGGGCTTGCTCGAACTTATCTTCCCCGAGATGCACCGCCTCTGTGGTGTGGAGCGACGAGGCAACTACGCCCACAAGGACAACTTCCGCCACACGCTCAAAGTTCTCGACAACGTGGCCCGCAAGAGCGACGATATCTGGTTACGTTGGGCTGCCGTTCTGCACGACATTGCCAAACCGCAAACCAAGACCTTCGACCCAAAAATCGGCTGGACATTTCACGGCCACGAGGTCCTCGGCTCGAAGATGGTACCACAGATATTCCGCCGACTCAAACTGCCTCTTGGCGAGCCTATGCGCTTCGTTCAGAAGATGGTGTTCCTCCATCTGCGACCTATTATCCTCTCCGAGGATTTGGTTACCGACTCGGCTGTGCGACGACTGCTCTTCGAGGCGGGCGACGACATCGAGTCGCTGATGACGCTCTGCGAGGCCGACATCACCTCGGGCATCGAGGAGAAGGTCAAACGCTATCTTGCCAACTTCGCCCTTGTTCGCGAGAAGATGCGCGACTTGGAGGAGCGCGACCGCATACGCAACTTCCAGCCACCAATCACGGGCGACATTATTATGCGCGAGTACGATGTTGCTCCGTGCGCACTGCTGGGCGAGATTAAGGAGATTATCAAGAACGCCATTCTCGATGGCGAGATACCCAACGACTACGATGCTGCCCACGCGATGCTCGAACGCCTGGCCGCGGAGCGTGGATTGGTAAAACGACAATAACCTAAAACACAATCAATTATGAAAGGCTACAAAGCAGTAATTGTACTCGTCATTTTGACCATCATTGCCCAACTCTTTGCCAATGTTGTAAATTGGGTGACACCTCTGATTTTTGAGGCTTTGGATATCTACGATGGCCACATTTGGCTCGGAATCTCGACCAACATAATCTATCTGGCGTCGAAACTGCTTCTGCTCGTAGCATACGGCACGGCAGCCTTCGGCCTACCGCAGGGCGACAAGTGCAAAATCCCGTTTGTGGTACTCGCTGTTAGTTGTTTGTTCGGAATTCTTCTCAACATCGGAAACATTGCGGGCAACATCTACTCGTTCGTAACCGAGAATATCCCAACTGCGTGGTACGGCATTACAGGCGCAACGAGCCTCTTTACGACCACCCTATCTATGGTCGGACTGATTTGGTTGGCTGTGGCGGTACGCTCTATTCCGTTGCGCATCACAAGCATCATCTTTGCCATTTCACAAATGGCAATTACGCTGTTCTATATCTTCGTCTCGCCAGACTTCTGGCATTATATCTACAATTCGGGCAGCAAGAAGGCTCTGCTCTTCTTGTACAACGCCGTCACTTTTATCATCGACTTCGGTCCTGAATTGCTCTTCTTCGCGGCGCTTATCTACTTTGCTCAAAGCCTGAAAGTTAGGAATTAACGGCTGTTGGGGCGTTAGGACTATTAGTGGCGTTAAGGGCACACTATGGCTATTAAGGTCGTTAAGGGCGTTAGCGGCGTGAAGGGCGCACTATGGCTATTAGGGTCGTTAGGGCCGTTAAGGGCGTTAGTGGTCGTTAGGGGTTGTTAGAGCAAAATAGGTAGATTGGGTAGATTGAGTAGCCTGGGTAGCCTGAAACCCAACACAACACAACACAACACAACACACTCTACCCAACACAACCCACTCTCCACACTCTACCCAGCTGAACCCAGCCAAACCCAGCAAAACCCAGCCTCCCCAGCCAAACCCAGCAAAACCCAGCCTGCCCCTCACGCCCCTACCCTCTCT
>JAZQSA010000024.1:0-57839 GCA_045629905.1 Alistipes sp.
CATCATCACACAACAACATTTGATTCGTGTTTTGGGTATGCGAGTGCTCTATCAAATATAATTATGGATACCGCCTTAACAAGTATCTCAAAACAGATGTTAATATTGGGTATATTACTGCATTTCTAAATGTTACTAACGGATTACTCAATTCTATCCCTCGTAATATACTTTCTATTTTACCTATATTCTCTAATGTTACAACTCCCGCTACATCATTTTGCTCAACTTGCGTTCTATTTATTGCTTTAAGAAAAATCCTATATACTCTTTGGTGTCGTTCGACTGACATATTTGTTGCTGTGAAAATATTCTTATATTCTTCTATGTCATTTGTGGTTATATAAATAATCCCTTTTTTCTTAATATAATTCTTAAGCAACTTGATAAATTTTCTATGAGTGGGATGCAATAACCATATCATATAACACACTCTTTATAACTGCACTTTCTCGCAATCTTCCCAATATGTTGGCACATACAATTTAGCATAGAGATATAGCATAATAGGATTATTACGCATTAATTGCAGTGCAGAAAATATAGAATTCCTAATGATAGGATTTAATTCTCTCATCTGATCGTCTGTTAAGTACTTGTAGTGGAAATCTTCCATTTGATTTCTCACAATGCTTGCTATCGCTTTTGCTAACAAATTATCATCATTAATCATTTCAGTGGCAGCAATAGAGGCTTCATTAAAAGCATCAAGATATTCTTTATCTTTACTTTTATCCATTATCTATATCCTTTATAATTTTTTTAATAATCTCATTAGATGCAAAAGTGTATACAACCTGATTATTTTCATCAAATCTAATACCTACCACGCCATCAGCTTTTAGTCCATCAAAGAATTTATTCCATAGATGTATTTGAGCCGGAACAACGATTATGTTTATCGGCGTGATTAAGTAATCGGAGTTTCTTTTTATCACTTTACATTCTACAGTCCTCTCTAAACACAACTGCGCCCATTGATATAAAAAATTAATCTTCTCACTTGTTACAGTAACAACACCACTAAAACCTAACTCATCTTTTAATTTTGACCATTGCCCAGTACTATTAATTTTTTTGCCATTCATTAAAACATAACGCCTATTGAATAACTCTACTTTCTCCGATGCGATTAAATAACGAGTTTTATAAGAACTATACAACTCTCTTACATAATTACAGGCATCACTATTTTGCAACCATTCCTTCTTCTCATTTATGCGTTTTTGAGTATACGCTTGTATGCCAAGACGCATATTATCATATTGTTGAGGTGTAAGTTTATTATTAGATTTATGTTTTGTTGCCTCCAATGTACTCTTATTTACATCTGATATTTTGGGCGTATTGTCTTTTTGGGGGCTATCTCCTTTCAACACCTTGTGTAGATTCGCCCTACTCCACCTTAAGCCCTCTCTCGTTCCCCATTGCTTTGGGTCTAATTCGTATAACTCGTTCAATTCCTCCAATATCTGCGGTTTCTTAACGCCTTGTTCCTCTCGCGTCCTCGCCAATTTCACCGCAGGACTATTCTCCACCCATGCCAAACGCTTCTCTGTTCTCGCCTTTGCGCTCGCCACTATAGCAGGTGTACAATTGGTATTCCTGACCCAAGTTTCACCTCTCGCTCTTTTGGCTGCAAGTGCGGCTTTTGTTAATTCCGCTAACTTTGCTCGTCTTGCTCCATCTATACCATGAACTTTTGCATGACATTTACCACACAACGGCACTGTTTTAGTTCCACCAAGAAAATGAGGAATTACATGATGTCTTTCCGTGGCAGGAGCACCACACTCAAAACAAACTTTTGGGTCAATATAGGTTACTTCAATAATAGTTCGGGACATAAACCTTAAGTTTCTACAAAGGTAATAATTATTTACCTATTTTACGATCTATAGTATCTTCAATCTTCCATTTTATTCCACACTTTGCCCCTCGGTTAATATATTCCTGAAAGCAGCGGTTGGTCTTTTTGTTTATAAGGGCTTGCTTTTGTATTGTCAAAAGTGTTATAGTATTACTGCATATTAGGTTTAGCAACAGGGTTCTATTATCGAGGTATTGCGCATAGTTTGGATGTTTTCGTGCTATATCAATTCTACATTCCTCCCTTTGCGTATAATCTCCATACATCAATACATGATTGATTTTGCATATATCCATTTCGATATCTTGGTTAAAATCAGCAATCTCTTGCTGTGCTTCAGCAACTTCCTTTAATACTTCGTTTCTTCTCTTTATGTTTTTATCTTCCATATTAAAAGTATTTAATTTCCATATTGCAAAGGTAAGTCGTATTTAGATAATGTAGAAATGTGCAACATATTTATTATATATTATTGATATTCAGCCTGTTTATTGTTGCGTGTTGTCTTGTTTGTAACTTTTTTTCTGTATTGTAAACTCTTTGATATAAAAGACTCTAAACCGCACAAATAAATCACTCTTTTGAAATGTCATTTATTCTCTGTTCGCTTTTGTGTAGTCGCTTGAGTATTAAAAGTTTAACATTTCCAGCCTCTCATAGCATTGACCACAAGAACGATAATAGTATAAACTAATCGACACATATCGGCTCTGTGAGATGGCTTTTCTCTGTACATGTTTTGAGGTGGAAATTTTGAACAGTGGGAACGTCAGTGTTTATCTGCGATTTTAGCGAGTAGTTCGCTCCCGAATACCACATAATCAAATACATTGTATTATGTTGATTATATAGCAATTACAATGTTTACTATGTCCAGAAGAAAACATTGTGTGTACTCGTTTTGTACAAAGATTTCTGCATTTTCCTCACCCACAAACCGTACAATAAAATCCCCAAAAACCCAGACTCAAAAATCATAACCTTTTATACAAATACAACCCCGCCTTTAGCGGACTTTGCAAAGAATTTACTACCTTTGCAGTCCTTTATCGAAAATCGTTATGAGAGAGATTAACCCCAAAGATACTACCCGTGCATACGCCTTCGAGATGTGGATGCAGGCGCCGATGCCGATGGTGACATTTTTCAAGACGCTCAATGTGTCGCGCCTTGTGAAAATTAGCCGCCGCCACAAGCTGAAATTCAATATGCTGATGTGCTACTGCATTGGTCGTGCCGCCGTGCAGGTCAAGGAGTTCTATATGTTGCCCGTGGGCGATAAGTTAATGCAGTATGATACTATTGCGGTGAACACCATCGTTGCCAACACAGCGAGCGAGGTGAGTTCGTGCGATGTGCCTTATAGCGAGGATTTGGAGCAGTTCAACAGCGACTATCTGCGCCTTACGAAGCAGGTGACGGAGAGCAGTACCGACCACGACCTTTCGGCCGAGAGTATGGTAATCGGCACCTCGGCTTTGGCACAGTACGAAATTGATGTGGCAGTGGGTATGTATAGCGGTGTCTTCAACAATCCGTTTATGATTTGGGGTAAGTACAAGCGTGGGTTGTTTAAGACAACGCTGACCGTGTCGTTCCAATTTCACCATACCCAGATGGACGGCGCCCACGCAGCGAAATTCCTTGATACCTTGCAGCGGGAGATAGACCGAGTGAATGTATAGTTATGTTTGGGGAGAGGAACGCCCGCATCGTCGACCAAACGGTGAGCAACGAGATGGACAAACTCTCCGCCAAATTGGGTGGCACAAGTTTTAGTCTCAACGGAAAAACGAAGCGGAGGATACCTCAACACAAGATGCCGCCAACTAACAGAAATTAACAAGAAGCCCGGCGATTGCCGGGCATCTTACTACACATTTTATTTCATAATTCCGATTTCAAATACATTTATAAAATGAGATTAAAATTAGTGCGCGTTATTTTATTAAAAGTCCCAGCACCTATCAAATTTAGCAATGACCTCATTTTGTCAAGGTAAATCTCTCTTATATTTTGACCAATAAGCCTTATAATCTTGCGTCTGCAAATAAATTTGCGCCACAGAGTATAAAAACAAAAGATGTCAAAAATTTGACATCTTTTTGCTTCGTTTGTCTTTGTAGTGGATAGGGGATTCGAACCCCTATGTCCTGCGTGAGAGGCAGGTATCCTAGCCCTTAGATGAATCCACCATTGCTGTATTGCGAGTGCAAAGATAGAGCAAAAATTCTATTCTGCAAAAAAAAATGTCATTTTTTGCAAAAAAAATCGCAAAAACGCTCTTTGGCAACCGGTATAGCCCTACGACTCCTGCGACAAGGCCTCCATACGAAGCAGTATCGCAACCGAATCGTAGGTGCAGTTAATCCAAAATGTAGGCTTGTAGTTGAGGCGCAGACGCCACGTTGTCGGTATCTTGCCCGTATTGACACATTGTACGACGGTGATGTTGTCAATCAGTGCCGTGGCTTTGGCCAACATCAGTTTGTCGCCCGTGCGTTCATAGATTGAGAGCATCGCGTTGGCGACGTTGCAGGCGCTGTTATCGACAGGCATAGCGTATTTATATTGCTCGAAAACGCACGGACAGGCATCGCGACAAAGACCGTTCTGGTCGCGAGGTTGGTCCCAATATACAAATTGGTCTTCGCTAAATCGCACCAACTCATAGGCTATGGCCATCTCGTCGTCGGTGGTGTTGCGCGAGAGCAGATACGAAGCGTATGGCGATGCGGTGCAGTTGGTCAGGTTTTCGTATGGGTGAAGTCCAAGCACCGTAACATCTTCGAATTGGCCCGTCATATCGAAGCGGTCGATGATGTGGCTCTTCATCCACGCTTCGCCACGCGCTCGTGCCTCGGCATATTGAGGCATATTGTAGCCATTTTCGAGTCGGAGCAGATAGAGTAGAAGTGGCGCCAACATCGCTTTGGAGTTGTTTACAGGCTCGCCTGTCGCAAAGTCGAGTTTGATAGGCCACGAGCCATCGGCGTTCTGTATTCGGAGATATGTGTCGGCTATGCCTTTGGCGTGGTCGAGGTAGCGCTGCTCGCCCGTTGCATCGTAGAGGTCGAGCAGAGCCTCGCCTGCGGCAGCAGCCTCCATCGTCATCGTCTTGCCCTGATTTTCGAGTCGCTTCGAGGCCTCCAAATTTTTATAATATGTAGGTGGGAAGTAGGCCAAGGGCTCGCCCTCCTTGCGACTATGGTCGATAAGGAATTGGGCTGCGTTGCGTGCAATGGCGAGAGCCTCGTCGCGCAGGTGCGGAAGTTCGCGAGCCAAGAGGGTCTCGACCTGGATTGTCGCACCGATGATTTTGCAAGGGTAGGTGTTGTGCGGATAGCTCATATCGGGCTCCGTGCTGCTCTTCCAATGTTGGATTTGAGGCATCGTGTGGACGTAGAGCATACCCATCAGGGCCGCATCGCGGTAGCCTCTGACAGGTGCGTGATATGGCGGATTAAAACCGTAGTCGCGGAAGAAGTCGCGTGTAGCAACGGGTTGCAACGCCTTGCCCTCGTGGTCGAGAGCCTCGACCGTGAGCGTAACCTGACCGACCGGAATATCGTTCCACACGGGCGATAGTGCAGCTTTTGGACTCTCGGCCGTAAATTCGGCAATCCGACCTTCGCTGTTGCTTATTGTGTAGCGATATGCCGTAGCACCCTCCACCTCGGCAAAATCGAAGGCAGGGGCATACATAAATTTCTTTGCAAAGCCGTTCCAAAAAGGTCGCTCTGCATTGCCTGCGTGTACGGGCGAGAGGTACTCCTGCCCAGCAAGTGCGCCGAGGTCGTCGGACGCAGGGTGCGAACAGCCGACGATGGCCAATGCTGCCACCGCTGCTGTGAGGGTTGCAACTATCTTACGCATAGCGATTTGTTGTAGAATGGGCGGTTGTTATTTATCCTCCTTCGATGTCTCTTTTTTGTCGGTCGTATCCTCCTTACCCTCCATACCGTCGCGGAACGATTTTACGCCCTGGCCGATGCCGCGCATCAGCGCAGGAATCTTGGTTGCGCCGAAGAGGAGAACGATGATGAGAACGATGAGTATAATTTCGGTTGTTCCGATTCCGAAAATCAACAAATTGGTCATAATTATTATCTTTTTTGTGGTTAATCAATCTCTACTTTTTTCATCGAGAGGCGGCTCTTCTCGGCTTTGAAACCGATAACGTGGCTCTCGATAGAGGCGTCGATGGTGCTCGACAGCAGGTCGGGGTTGTGGGCTGCAACGGCCTCGACAAAGTCGCGAGCCAAGGCGTGGTCGCCGCCACCGTGACCGGCGTGCTTATACTCGCCCAACTCCTTGATATCCTTGTTCCAAACATAGCGCTTTGAACTTCGGAACTCGTAGAGTGTGAAGCGCTTGCCGTCACCCTCGATAAAGCCCTTTGTACCCATAATGCGCGTACGACGACCACCCCACGGAGTGAAGGCGTCCATCGTGAAGCTTGCGGTTATGCCACCCTCGAAGAGCATCGTGGTAACATAGTGGTCGGGTTGGTTGTTGTCGCACTTGTAGACGCAACGACCATATTCGGTTGTGCGAATCTTCTCCATTATAGCCGCCTCGTCTTTGCGGTCGGGCAGGTCGAATACGCCGAGGTGTCGCTTGCGACGAACATAGATGTCGATTGCCGAGTATGGGCAGGTCGCTTCGTGCGGACAGCCGTCGGTGCAACGGGCAGGTGCGTCGGCCGGAGCATTCTCGGGGCGGAAGTGCATCAACGAGCCTTCGGCCGAAATCTGCTTGCAAGGTCGGTCCACAATCCAGCGAATAATGTCGAGGTCGTGACACGACTTGGCCAAGATTATCGGGGTGGTCTTTTGTGCATCGCGCCACTTGCCACGAACGTAGGAGTGGGCCATATGGGCGTATTGGATTGGCTCCATATGCTGAATGCTCACCAGGTCGCCAATCATACCGCGCCGCACGGCCTCGCGCATAGCGATAAAGTATGGTGCGTAGCGCAAAACGTGGCATATCGCAACGATGCGATTGTATTTTTTGGCCTGGGCCAAGATGGCTTTACACTCCTTTTCGGTCTGCGCTGCAGGCTTTTCGAGCAATACGTCGTAGCCCATTTCCAGAGCCCTCATACAAGGCTCGAAGTGTAAAAAGTCGGGCGTTGCGATGATTACTGCATCGGCAAATTTCTCGCGCTTGAATACGTCGGCAAAGTCGCCAAAGCAGTTCTCGGCTGGTATGTTGTGGGCCTTTTGTGTACGCTTCTGGCGGAAGATGTTGGTGTCGGCAACACCGACAATCTTCATTGTGTCGGGGAATTGGCTTGCATATTTGCCGTATGTCGTACCGCGACTTCCTGCGCCGATTATGATGGCGGTTATCGCTCGCTCCGTCTTTGCTTTGAGCGAGCGGACCGGAAAGTCGAGCTCGGGGTCGGTCGGATTACCTTTTGGCTTGGTTGGGGCTGTTGCTGCTTCGACCTTTTGGGTGAGGCTGTCGATGCCCGTGCCGAGCAACGATGCTCCGACGGTAAGCATACCGAGTCGTTTGAGAAATTCTTTTCTGTTCATATAATGCGATAGTAGTTTTGTACAAAAATAGTAATTTTTCCTAAAAAAATCATTCGATACATATATTATTTGAGAGTTAAGGTTAAAATTTGTATCTTTGCACGATTTTTTAGACTTTGTAGCGATGAATACACTCCAAGCAATAATTCTCGGAATAGTCCAGGGATTGACCGAATTTCTGCCCGTGTCGAGCAGCGGTCACCTACAACTTGCATCGGCTCTGTTCGGTGTCGATATCGAGGCCGATAATCAACTTACGTTCAGCCTTGCGTTGCACGTTGCGACGGTGTTGAGTACGATTGTCGTGCTGTGGGGCGAGGTGCGTCGTTTAGTGTGCGGACTCTTTTCGCGCAAATTTACGGCCGAGCAGGCCTATGTGCTGAAAATCGCAATCTCGATGGTGCCTGTCGGCATCGTAGGCCTCTGCTTTAAGGAGGATATCGAACGAGCCTTCTCTTCGACGTTGGTCGTTGGTATTATGCTGTTGCTTACGGCTGCGCTTCTTGCGTTTGCGTACTATGCCAAGCCTCGCGTTAAGAGCGATATATCCTACCGCGATGCCTTGATTATCGGATTGGCGCAAGCGGTTGCCGTGATGCCGGGTCTTTCGCGCTCGGGCTCTACCATCGCAACGGGTCTGTTGCTCGGTAACGAAAAATCGACCGTGTCGCACTTCTCGTTTCTGATGGTTTTGCCTCCGATTCTCGGCAATGCGTTGCTCGATATTGTGAAGGGTGATTTTGGTGGCGACGTCGAATTTTTGCCGCTTTTGGCGGGCTTCATAACGGCATTTGTTGTCGGCTATTTCGCCTGCCGATTTATGATTGAGATTGTCAAGCGCGGTAAGTTGATTTGGTTTGCAATCTATTGCGCCATTGTGGGTCTAATCTCTATCGTGACATCTATTGTTGCATAATCGTATGGATATTAAAGATATAAAGAATCTTGCCGAAGAGGGCTATGTGGCCGTAATCGATAAGCCGCTCGAATGGACCTCGACAGACGTGGTGCGAAAGGTCAAATTTCGCCTGCAACGTATGGGCTACCGCAAAATTAAGGTGGGCCACGCGGGTACGCTCGACCCATTGGCAACGGGCATTCTGCTTATCTGTATAGGTCGTGCTACGAAGCGTGTCGAGGAGTTGCAGGCCGAGCGCAAGGAGTATGTGGCCGAGTTGATGCTTGGTGCGACAACTCCGAGTTTCGATATGGAGCACCCTGTCGATAAGACCTATCCGACCGACCATATCACGCGCGAAAAGGTCGAGGCTGCACTGCTGTCGCTTACGGGCGAACGATTGCAGGCTCCGCCAATCTATTCGGCCAAGAAGGTTGAGGGTATGCGCGCCTATGAGTTTGCGAGAGCGGGCGAGGAGGTTGAGTTGCGCAAGGCTCTTATCAATATCTACTCCATCGTTTTGGAGGAGTACGATATGCCTCGTATCCGTATTCGTGTCGAGTGTAGCAAAGGTACATATATCCGCTCTTTGGCCCAGGAGATTGGCGAAGCGTTGGATAGCGGAGCCTATCTGACCTCGTTGCGTCGTACGCGAAGTGGCGACCATCGGGTCGAAGATGCTGTCGGTCTGGACGATTTTTTGAAAAAAATGGGGAGCGAGTGAAACAAAAGGTCCGTTTTTTCGTAAATTATATAGTTTATGCTTTTGTTTTGCGAAGCGCGGTAAAAGAGATAAGTAACGTAAACAATATATATGAAACTTTCACAGTATGGCTATGAATTTTCTCCGGAGCTGATTGCCAGCTATCCGGCAGAAAACCGTGACGATTCGCGACTGCTTGTCGTGCATCGTGCTACGGGCGAAATTGAGCATCGAACATTCAAGGATATCCTCGACTATTTCGATGAGAACGACCGCTTTGTCTTTAACGATACGAAGGTCTTTCCAGCGCGTCTTTACGGTAACAAGGAGAAGACGGGTGCCGAAATCGAGATATTCCTGCTTCGCGAACTTAATCGCGATTTGCGTTTGTGGGACGTGTTGGTAGACCCTGCCCGCAAAATCCGTATCGGCAATAAACTCTACTTCGGCGAGGACGATATTCTCGGCGCCGAGGTTATCGACAATACCACTTCGCGTGGTCGTACGTTGCGATTCCTCTATGACGGCTCGTACGAGGAGTTTAAGGAGATGCTCTTCCGCTTGGGCGAGACTCCGCTGCCTCGCTGGGTGCGTCAAACTGTCGAGCCGGAAGATGCCGAGCGTTATCAGACAATCTTTGCTGCCAACGAGGGTGCTGTCGTTGCTCCAACTGCCGGTATGCACTTCTCGAAGCACTTGTTGAAGCGTATGGAGATTAAGGGCATCGAGAGCTCGTTCATTACGCTCCACGCAGGTTTGGGCAATTTCCGTACGGTCGATGTCGAGGATTTGTCGAAGCACAAGGTCGATTCGGAGCAGTACTTCGTATCGGAGGCTACGGCCGAGGAGGTCAATTCGACCAAGCGTGCTGGTAACCGCCTTGTCGCTATCGGTACGACCGTTATGCGTACGCTCGAAACAGTTGTCTCGACACACGGCCAGATTAAGGCGCAGAACGGTTGGACCAACAAGTTTATCTTCGCCCCATACGACTTTACGGTTGCCGATGCTATGGTGTCGAACCTCCACCTGCCGGAATCGACCCAGCTGATGATGGTTGCGGCATTTGGTGGCTACGATTTGGTTATGAATGCCTACGATGAGGCTGTCAAGGAGAAGTATCGTTTTGGCTCGTATGGCGATGCGATGTTGATTCTCTAACCCGAGCGATTTGAAACAATAATTTAGGAAAAGCAATAAAACAATAAGGCGATGGCTAACCACAAAATTCTCTATATTTGTCAGCAGATAACGCCCTATCTTCCCGAAAACGAGGAGTCGTTGCTGTGTAGGCACTTGTCGCAGGCTATGCAGGAGAGCGGTAACGAGATTCGTACCTTTATGCCTCGATATGGTTGTATTAACGAGCGCCGTAATCAGTTGCACGAGGTGATTCGTTTGTCGGGTATGAACCTGATTATCGACGATAACGACCACCAGCTCATAATCAAGGTGGCTTCGATTCCGGCAGCCCGTATTCAGATATATTTCATCGACAACGACGACTTCTTCTCGCGCAAGGCTGTTTTGTGCGACGAGGAGGGCCGCGCGTTTGAGGACAACGACGAGCGTATGGTCTTCTTTGCGCGAGGCGTGTTGGAGACGGTCAAGAAGTTGCGCTGGAAGCCCGATGTGGTGCATTGCCACGGTTGGTTCTCGGCAATAGCTCCGATATATCTGCGCAAGGTCTTTAACGACGACCCACTCTTTGCCGACGTGAAGATAGTGATGTCGCTCTACGAAGGCTTCGAGGCTCCGCTCGGCGATGCGCTCTGCGCAAAAATCAAGAGCGAGGGCGTCGAGGACGAAAATCTTTCGATAATCAACACCCCTTCATACGAAAATCTCTATCGCTACGTTCTTACCAATATAGACGGTGTGATTGCAGGCTCTGCAAACGTACCGCAGGCGATGCTCGACGAGGCTCGTACGTGCGGTAAGTGCGTGATGGAGTACCACTCGTCGGACGAAGAGGGATTTTATGAAAACTATACACGATTCTATGATGAACTGTTTTAACCGACTCCATATAGTTGGCCAAGTTGTCGGTTTGGTCGCGCTGTTGTCTTTGACAGCTTGCTCGGCAACTATTGATAGCGACCTCGGTTATGAGATGATACCCGACCATCAAAAGATGGAGATTCGCCACCTGCGTTTCAAGGGTGGCAAGGTCATAAAGTTCAATGCTGCGGCAAGCAACGATAACGAGAGCCACTACGACGAGCGTGATGGCCAATTCTTCGAGACCTCGCTCTACCATAGCGATTCGTTGCTCTCGTCGAACGTGTCGTATGGCTATATCGGTGTTGAGCGTAGCGATACGTTTGGTGTGCGCTCGGCAGCCGTTGCATCGAGCATAATGTTTATGAACAAGCTCGAAGAGGACGAGGGCTTTGGTTACAAACCAATCTTCGACTCGTTACATCTTGTACTCGATATCGAGGACTATGGTGGCGATACGCTGACCCCTGTCCGCTACCACGTCTACGAGGTTGAGCGTTCGCTCTTCGGTAGCGTGATTGATGAGAAGGATACGACAGCCTACACCAACTGCGACCTTACGACGGTCTATAATCCCGAGAAGCCACTCTTTACCTTCACCTTCCCCGATGGCAAAAAGACGGGTCCTAACCGTTCGAGCGTAACTCTCGAACCTGTCGATATGAAGGGTGCAACGTGGGATTTTGTGCGTCGTCTGATGTGTATTCCCGACAACTATGCGTCGAGCGATTGGGACGGCTATGCCCGTGACGAGGATAGTATCTATGTCGATGAGAAGAAGTTTGCAAAGCATTTCAGCGGTCTCTGCATCGTGCCCGACCCGACATCGGTTGAGGAGAATAAGCGAGGCTCGCTCTATGGCTTCAAACTCACAAGTTCGGGTCTGTTGTTGGAGGCTCGAAATCGCAATCCGAAAGACCCTACGCTTATCAAGGATACGGTGGGTATGATGTACTACTTCATCGACGAGTCGTTGAAGCCGGAGGATAATCTCAACCTCTCGGTCAATAACATCAAGCACGACTACAAGCGCAGTCTTACGGATAGCAAGCCGTCGATGCTCGGCGAAATCAATATCAGTGGCTACGACGAGGCGGGTAATGTTGTTCCTCGTTCGCAGCGCACGTTGCTTGGCGAGTGCTATATCGAGGGTTGTGGCGGTGTTGCAACCGAGTTGTACTTCACCGACGAGTTCCTTCTCGAACTCAAATCGCTCACCTCGAAGGAGAATGCGTCCGATGATTTGGACTATCGCACAATCGGTGTCAATCAGTGTCTGCTGACGCTCTATATGCCTGGTGCCGATTATAGTTGGGAGACCACGCAGGGCAATGCGGCGTCGCTTGTCGAACTCTATGCTTCGTCGATTTCGCGATTGGGTACATACCTCAATTATAGCACATTGGGAGCCATCTCCGACTACGATTTCGAGGCCGAGACCAACCAGTCGGCCGAGTTGGCGTATGGTGGCGAATTGAATCGTAGCCGCGCTTGCTATGTTATGAATATCACGGGCTATATGCAGCGTCTCTACAACTATGTGCGTTCGTTGGACGACCTGGCAAAGTACGACGAGAAGGTTATGCCTCGTACGTTGTACCTGGGTCCCGAGGCGGTCGCTCCATACACCTTCAAGCGCACGGTGCTTCAAGGCGCAAAGATGGAGGGTGTGTCGGACCGTGTTCAAGCTCCGGTGCATATCGAGATGCTATATACGATGATTAAATAGCACAACGCGAAGAGTGATAGTTAAATAGAATATTTAATAGCGAAAGACCCCGAAACCAAAGTTTGCGCTTTGGTTTCGTTGTGTCTGAAACAAAATAAAATAAGCAATTCAAGATGCAGCAAAATTTAGTTATAGTCGAGTCACCTGCAAAGGCAAAGACCATCGAAAAGTTCCTCGGTAAGGATTATATCGTCAAATCGAGTTTTGGCCATATCCGCGACTTGTCGAAGAAGGAGCTCGGAATCGATATTGAGGCGGGTTACCGTCCTTGCTACGAGGTGTCGGCCGATAAACGCCGTCTGGTCGAGGAGTTGGAGCGTCTGTCGAAGCAGGTCGAGACGGTTTGGCTCGCTTCCGATGAAGACCGCGAGGGAGAGGCAATCGCTTGGCACCTGACCGAGGTGCTGAATTTGCCCGTAGACCGTACGCGTCGTATCGTATTTCACGAAATTACAAAGAGCGCAATTCTCAACGCTATCGAGAATCCGCGCACTGTCGATATGAATTTGGTCAATGCGCAGCAGGCACGTCGAGTTCTGGACCGTATCGTGGGCTTCGAGTTGTCGCCAATCCTTTGGAAGAAGGTGCGACCATCGCTCTCGGCGGGTCGTGTGCAGAGCGTTGCGGTACGTCTTATCGTTGAGCGCGAGCGCGATATTATCTCGTTCCAAAGCACTTCATATTATAGAGTCGTGGCGCAATTCTTCTCGCCAAGCGACGAGGCGAAGATTATCTTCAAGGCGGAGTATCCGCAGCGATTTGCAACGCGTGAGCAGGCCGAGGCTATGCTCAATCTGTGTCGTACGGCTCTTTTTACGGTTAAGCATAACGAGACAAAGCCGACGAAACGCTATCCTGCACCGCCATTTACCACCTCGACTCTCCAACAGGAGGCCGGTCGTAAGTTCGGTATGTCGGTTTCGCAGACGATGTCGCTTGCACAACGCCTCTATGAGCGAGGTCTGATAACCTATATGCGTACCGACTCGGTAAACCTCTCGAAGATAGCCATTGCAGCGTGCAAGACCGAGGTTGAGAACCTCTTTGGTGCGCAGTACTCGTCGCCTCGCAACTATACGACCCATAGCAAGGGTGCGCAGGAGGCTCACGAGGCTATCCGCCCATCGTATATCGACCGTCGCGAAATCGACGGTACAGCAGCCGAGAAGCGCCTCTACGACTTGATTTGGAAGCGTACGGTTGCCTCGCAGATGGTGGCAGCCGACATCGACCGCACAACCATCTCTATCGAGGCTACGGGTTGCGAAGAGTGCTTTGTGGCTGTTGGTGAGACGATGCGTTTCGATGGATTCTTGCGACTCTATTCGGAGAGTGTCGATGACGAGCATACCGAGGGTGACGAGGTGGCAACCTTGCCATATCTTCCCGAGGGTGCATCGCTCTGCTACCACGCAATCACGGCGACCGAGCGATTTACACAGGCTCCAATTCGATACAACGAGGCTCTGCTCGTAAAGCGTATGGAGGAGTTGGGTATTGGTCGTCCTTCGACCTATGCTCCGACCATCTCGACTATCATCACTCGCGGATATGTCGAGAAGAGTTCGCGCCCAGCCCAGAAGCGCAGCTACACGAGCCTCACGTTGCGCGGTGAGAACATAACCGAGAAGCGATGCTCGGAGAACTATGGTGCCGAGAAGAATCGCCTTTCGCCAACCGATATAGGTATGTTGGTAAACGACTACCTCGAATCGCAGTTTGCACCGATTATGGACTACAACTTTACGGCCAACGTCGAGAAGGAGTTTGACCGTATTGCCGAGGGCGAGCAAAAATGGACGGCTATGATAGATACCTTCTACGCTCCATTCCACAAGATGGTCGAGGGCGCAATCGAGACGCAGGCTTCGAGTCGTCAGCAGGCACGCGAGTTGGGTATCGACCCTGTGAGCGGCCGTGTGGTTAAGGCCCGTTTGGGTCGTTATGGTGCAATGGTCGAGATTGTCGCTCCCGATGGCGAGAAACCTCGCTATGCATCGATGAAGAAGGGCCAACTTATCGAGTCGATAACTTTGGAGGAGGCTCTCGAACTCTTCGCTTTGCCTCGCAACGTAGGCGTGTTCGAGGGTGAGGAGCTGATTGTCGGTATCGGTAAATTTGGCGGCTATGTTCGTCACGGCAAGATGTTCGCATCGTTGGCCAAGAGCGACGACCCATATACGGTAAGCTACGAGCGTGCAGTAGAGCTTGTCGAGGCGCAGCGCGAGCAGGCTGCTACGGCCAACACTCCGCTCAAAACCTTTGCCGAGGATAGCGCTATGACTATCAAGAATGGTCGCTATGGCGCATATATCGCCTACAAGGGTAAGAACTATCGTCTGCCAAAGAACGCACAACCCGAGAAACTGACCTACGAGGAGTGCATCAATATTGTGAAAAATACCAAGAAATAAGAGACCTATGAAAAAGATTATCATCGTATTGTTGATGGCCGCCATCTCTTGCTCGGTGGCTGTCGCGGCCGATAAGCAGGCCAAGAAAGCGGATAAGAAGGAGGCTCCAAAGGGCTATATCTTTACCGACAAGATTTCGATTCCGACCACCTCGATTAAGAACCAATTCCGTAGTGGTACTTGCTGGTGCTTCTCGGCTCTGTCGTATATCGAGAACGAGATTATGCGTGCCGGTGGCGAGGAGATGGACCTCTCGGAGATGTGGATTGTTCGTAATATCTACTTCGAGAAGGCTGTGAAGTATGTTCGTTTGCACGGCGCACTCAATTTTGCGGTAGGTGGAGCGTTCCACGACGTTACGGAGGGTATCAAGCGTTACGGTATCGTTCCGCAGGAGGTATATGAGGGTCTTAACTATGGCACCGATAAGCCTCACTTTAACGAGCTCGATGCAGTGTTGAAGGCCTATGTCGATGCGATTATCAAGAACCCTAACAAGCGCCTCACAACGGCTTGGCAGGCGGGCCTTAACGGTATTCTTGATGCCTATCTTGGCGAGATGCCCGAGAAATTTACCTACAAGGGTAAGGAGTATACTCCACACTCGTTTGCTGCATCGTTGCCTGTAAATATGGACGATTTTGTATCAATCTCCTCTTATACCCACCACCCATTCTATTCGCAGTTCGTAATCGAGGTTCCCGACAACTGGATGTGGGCTTCGGTCTATAACGTGCCACTCGAAGAGATGATGGCGTGTGTCGATAATGCACTCGAAAATGGCTACTCGATTGGTTGGGCTTCCGACGTTTCGGAGCGAGGATTCAGCCGTACGAAGGCTGTCGCTATCGTTCCGGAGGACAATATCGACAATATGAGCGGTACCGATGCCGAGCGTTGGGGCAGTATGACCGAGAAGGAGCGCAACGAGGCTCTGTATAGCTTTGATGCTCCTGGCAAGGAGAAGAAGATTACGCAGCAGATGCGCCAGGAGGCTTTCGACCACTACGAGACCACCGATGACCACGGTATGGTTATCGTAGGTACAGCCGTAGACCAGTGTGGCAACCCATACTACAAGGTTAAGAACTCGTGGGGTGTTCGCCCTCCATACGATGGCTACTACTACTTCTCGCGTCCGTTTGTCGAGTATAAGACTATGTCGATTATGGTTAATCGCAACGCGTTGCCACAGTCGATTCGCGAGAAACTCGGTTTGTAATCTCCGCCAATACCAAACAATAAAGCCTGTCTACACTCGTAGACAGGCTTTGTTGTTATAGCCTCATCGGCTCTATTTGAGCAATTCGGGCAGGAACGAACTCAATACCAAGACCACAATACCCAAAATGAGTACTGCAATGGTCTTTTTTGAGCAGCCCTTCCACTCTTTGAGGATTATGCCCCAAAGGTTTGCAAAGGTGACGTTGAGCGACATCAGAATACAGAACGAGAGGGTCATCAGCGTAGGCGACTCTGTAAGGAATCCCTTACCGAGACTCAACCCGAAGAATTGGCTGTACCACAATGCTCCCGCCAAGGCGCAGAAGAGAAGGTTGTTGGCCCAAAGTCCGCTCTTTGCATAGTCGCAGAAACTCTTGTTTGCGTAGTTCTGATAGAGGCAGTAAATCGCATTTGTCAGGAAACCACCCAGAGTTACGAGCAGTGTTGCCGGCAACGTCTTGTACATTGGGTCGGTGAGCTCTCCAAAGTTGATATCCTTGCCGAACTCCAAGCCGACGTTGAAGCAGCCACTCATCACACCCGCCAAGAGTGCGATAGCAATGCCCTTCGGGAAGTTGAAGTCCTTGACGGCAGCCCTCTTCTCCTCCTCTGGAAGCGAATTGGCCTTCATCATACCCGCAATGCCGATGATGGCGATGCCGAGCAATGTTACGATGACGCCCGATACGACAGCAAAGGTCAGCGACTCCAACGCCTGCATCTCCGGAAAGAAGGCGTTGAGCAATACGGGACCCAAGATTGTACCACCTGCTGCGCAAGTGCCAAGAGCGATGCTCTGACCGAGTGCCACGCCCAAATAGCGCATTGAGAGGCCGAAGGTCAAGCCTCCGACGCCCCACAATACACCAAAGAGAATGGTCATCGCGATATTGAAGCTGTTGCCCGAGTCGATAAGCTCTAACAGGCTATGACCTTCGGGAACGGCCAACAATGCTCCTGCCAACGGGAACACGAGCCAGGCGAAGATGCCCTGTACGAGCCAATACGACTCCCAACTCCAACCCTTGATTTTGTTGATAGGCACATAGCTGCTTGATTGGCAGAATGCTCCTACGGCAATAATCAAAAGACCAATCAGAATATCCATATTGACTACTATTCGTATGCGATTTCGTACAACTTAACAATATCCTCGACCGAGGTTTGACGAGGGTTGCCACCCGTACAAACGTCGTTGAATGCAGCTACGGCCAACGCAGGAATATCCTCGCGCTTTACGCCAATCTCGCAAAGGTGCTGCGGAATGCCGATTGAGAGCGAGAGTGAGCGAACAGCGTCGATAGCAGCCTTAACACCCTCGTCGATGCTCATACCCTCGGTATCTACGCCCATAGCCTTGGCGATACCCAGGTACTTTGCACGCGATGGCGAATCGGCGTTGTACTCCATAACGTAAGGCAGGAGCAGTGCGTTTGCTACGCCGTGCGGAGTGTCGTAGAATGCTCCGAGAGGGTGAGCCATCGAGTGAACGATGCCCAAACCAACGTTCGAGAAGCCCATACCTGCGATGTATTGAGCCTCGGCCATACCTGCACGAGCAACCTCGTCTTTGCCGTTATCGACAGCATTTTTGAGGTGCTGGGCAACGAGTTCGATAGCCTTTGCCTCGAACATATCGCTCATCGTCCACGCGCCAGGTGTAATGTAGCTCTCGATTGCGTGGGTAAGTGCGTCCATACCTGTTGCTGCGGTCAAGCCCTTTGGCATCGAGTACATCAACTCGCAGTCGATGATTGCACACATCGGAATATCGTTAGGGTCTACGCATACCATCTTCTTCTTTGCCTCCTCGTCGGTGATAACGTAGTTGATTGTCACCTCGGCAGCCGTTCCGGCAGTTGTTGGGAGTGCAAATGTAGGCACAGCACGGTGCTTCGTAGGTGCTACACCCTCCAACGAACGCACGTCGGCAAACTCCGGATTGTTGATGATGATACCGACAGCCTTTGCCGTATCAATCGACGAACCACCACCCAGGGCGATGATAAAGTCGGCACCCGAAGCCTTGTAGGCCTCGACACCACGCTGAACGTTGCCGATAGTAGGGTTAGCCTTCACGTCGCTATAAATTTCGTATGGGATACCTGCACCGTTGAGTACCTCCTCAATCTTTGCAGCAACGCCAAATTTAATCAAATCCTTGTCGGTTACGAAAAACGCCTTCTTGAAACCGCGCTTTGCAACCTCGTCGGCGATAACCGAGCGACAGCCCGCGCCGAAATAAGATGTCTCGTTAAGAACAATGCGATACATAGTTTTGTCTGTTTTTAGTTACGCTTCGATGTTACTTCGTTCTCATATTTCTGAACCTCGGCGATGAACGACTCGCCAACAGGTACGCCGTTGCGCAGGCAGTACATATCCCATACTGCATTCCAAGGCAGGTTCTTCGCCTCCTCCAAGAGAGCCAAACGCTCGAAGCCCTTATCCTCTGCCTCGTATTTGCGAAGTTGTGCAAGTGGCTCCAAGAGCGCTCTCAACAAGCACTTCTGTGTCGCGCGAGTACCGATAACATAGGCACCGATACGGTTAATCGAGGCGTCGAAGTAGTCGAGACCGATATGTACGCGGTCGAGTGCGTCGCAACGAACAATCTCGTGCATAAGGTCGAGCGTCTCGTCGTTCATAATCGTAACGTGGTCCGAATCCCAACGTACAGGGCGGCTGACGTGGAGCATAACCTCCGGAACGAACAGCAGGAGCGACGAAAGTTTGTCGGCAACGCTCTCGGTTGGGTGGAAGTGACCCGTGTCGAGGGTTACAATCTTGCCATTCTGTGCGCCGTAGCCGATGTAGAAGTCGTTGGAGCCTACGGTGTAGCTCTCCAAGCCGATACCAAATACTTTCGACTCAACGCAGTCCTTCATATTCTCGTACTTCTGTGCGAAGATTTGGTCGAGCGAATCCTTCAACAACTCGCGATACTTCTTGCGGTTTACGGTAATATCCTTGCTACCATCGTGTATCCAGAGGTTCATAATGCAAGGGTCGCCCTGACGACGTCCCATCTCCTCGGCGATAGCACGGCAACGCTTCGTATGCTCAATCCAGAAGTTGCGAATCTCCTCATCGGGGTTCGACAACGAGAGGTTGCCCGATTTTGGGTGCGAGAACGAGGTGCTGTTGAAGTCGAGCTTGATGCCATTTGCCAAACCCCACTCAATCCAGCTTTCGAAGTGCTTTGGCTCAACCTTGTCGCGGTCTACCACCTCGCCACCGAAGTCGCCATAGATTTCGTGCAAGTTGAGACGCTGACGACCTGGGATAAGGGTCATCGCTTTGAGAATGTCGGCACGCAACTCCTCGATATTGCGAGCTTTGCCTGGATAGTTGCCTGTTGCCTGGATACCACCCGTAAGGTCGCCGGTTGATTCAAAACCGGCAACGTCGTCGGCCTGCCAGCAGTGCATCGAGATTTCGACCTTTTGCAATTTTGCAAGTACCTCTTCTACATCGATACCGAGTTGTGCATAGCGCTCAACTGCGATGTCATAGGCTTGTTTGATTTGTGTTTCGTTCATTTTTTGTTCTGTTTTTAGTTGTTATTGACTATTATTTTAACTCTATAAATCGCTTGTATGCCGCCTCCCAAATCTCGCGCTCTTGTGGCACGAACTCCTCGGTCTCGATTGAGGCGCGGATAATCGCACGAGCCTCGGCAAGTGAGCCGATAGCACCCGCACCAACGGCCTGCATCATAATATTGCCATAGGCGGTCGCCTCCGAAGGACCTGCAACAACACGTTTGCCGATAGCGTTGGCGGTAAATTGGTTGAGAAGTCGGTTCTTCGAGCCGCCACCGATGATGTGCAATACGTCGATTGCAAATGGTGCCATACCCTCCAAAATCTCCAAAACCTCGCGGTATCGTAGGGCAAGACTCTCGAAGATGGTGCGAATGATTTGCGTATCGTTTTGCGGTACGGGTTGTTCGGTGCGGAGACAGAAGACCTCGATGGCACGCAACATCGACTGCGGGTTGGCAAACGATGCGTCGTCGGGGTTGATGAAGCTGACAAATGGCTCGGCCGAATTTGCCATCTCGACAATTTCGGGGTAGGAGTAGTTTTTGCCCTCTCGCTCCCACTCCTTACGGCATTGCTCCAATATCCACATACCGCAGATATTCTTCAAGAAGCGTGTTGTGCCATCTACGCCACCCTCGTTGGTGAAGTTGTGGAGGAACGAGTCGCTGTTGATAATCGGCTCTCGCGTCTCGATACCCATTAGCGACCAAGTGCCCGACGAGAGGTAGGCAAATCGCTCATTCTCGGCAGGTACTGCTGCTACGGCCGAGGCGGTGTCGTGGCCTGCAACGGCAACAACATCGACCTTGCCAATGCGTGTCTCCTCGGCCAAAGAGTCGGTAAGTGAGCCAATCACGTTGCCCGGAAGTTGTACGTCGGGGAAGATGTCGCCCTTTACGCCCGCAGCCTCCAAGAGCGATGACTCCAAGAGTGAGGTGCGAGGGTTGAGAATTTGCGAGGTCGAGGCGATGGTATATTCGCAAACCTCTTTGCCTGTGAGCATATAAGACAATGCGTCGGGGATAAAGAGCAATCGCTTCGCCTCTACGATAGGGGTGTAGCCCTCCTGCACGGCGGCAAAAATCTGGTAGAGGGTGTTGAAGTTCATAATCTGAATACCCGTCTTGTCGTAGACCTCTTCGCGCGAAACTATCTCGAAAAACTTTTCGGGTGCACCGTCGGTATATGGGTCACGATAGGCGCGAGGCATACCGAGAATTGAGCCGTCGCTACCAATCGGAACGACGTCGACACCCCACGTATCAATGCCAATCGAGTCGGGAGTGATACCCTCGCGAGCGCACGCTGCAAGGCCATCTTTGAGGTGCTCGTAGAGGCCGAGGAGGTTCCAATAGAACTTTCCGTGCAGCTCTATGATGCCGTTTGGAAAACGTGTTAATTCGCGTGTTTCAATTCTGCCATCTCGCAACGTTCCGATGACCGAGCGACCGCTGGTTGCTCCCAGGTCGAATGCTAAAAAGTTGTGTATCTTCATCTTTTTTCGAGATTTTTAGGGTTCTATAATGCAAAATTATAATAGTTTTGCTAATTTTGAATTTCAAAAATGATATAAAAACTTTCAAATTTGACACGGTATGACAAGTTTGGATAGCAATTCGCTAAAATATTTGACCGTCGGCCCGCACGAACAGGGGTGGGGTGTGATGGTTACAACGGTCGGTATGCAGGCCATCGAGCCCAACGCTTGTTACCCTGCAATGCAGCACCCCGCGACCTACGATTTTAAGTCGCAGGGCGGTCGTACGCTCGACGAGTATCAGGTGGTATATATCACCGAAGGTGGCGGGTATTTTGAGTCGCAGTCGGTTGCTCGTCGGCGTGTTGAGGCGGGTAGTGTGATGATTTTGTTTCCTGGCGAGAGGCATAGCTATGCCCCCGACCAGGCGCAGGGTTGGCGTGAGTTCTGGGTTGGATTTAAGGGCGAGGTGGCCGACAAGATGGTGGCTGCGGCGTCGTTTACGCCAAAAGATGCGATTATGCACATCGGTATCAGCAATACGCTCATAGCACTCTATCGCGATGCTATTCGCAATGCCGAGCGCGAAAATATTGGTTGTCAGCAACTGCTTTCGGGTATTGTAGCCCATATGCTTGGCCATATACTATATAAATATAAGGGTACGACAAGCGGAACAAATCGCACGGAGGATATAATCAACGAGGCTCGACAGTTGATGCGTGAGCGCGTACATCACTCGCTACAAGTGCAGGAGGTCGCCAATGCGGTAGGTGTCGGATATTCGTGGTTTCGCCAATCCTTCAAGCGCGTTATGGGTATCGCTCCTGCTCAATATATCAACCTGCTGCTGATTGGTCGCGCCAAGGAGATGCTCGTCTCGGAACAGCGCTCGATAACCGAGACGGCCTATGCGCTGGGTTTTGAGAGTGTGGGGCAGTTCTCGACCCTGTTCCGTAAAATTGAGGGCCAAACCCCTCGCCAATTTCGCGACGAGAACCGCCATAGCCTACCCAACCTCTTTTAGATAGAGTGCGAATATTTGATGACCCTCCCCTAAATCCCCTCCTCGGGAGGGGACTTGGTTGCTGCGCTCCGAGGGCGGTGGTAAAGCGGTAGAAAATTATGCTATGGTGAAATTTTGTATATAAAAACCCTATTAAAATAGGTTTATTGCGATTGTTTATTAAAAAATTTCTTACCTTTGTAGAGGATAGAGTGTGTTTGTGACTAAAATCCAATCTAAATAACCTTATTTGTTAAATTTTTTATAAATTAAATTACCACAATTATGAGAAAAATTGTATTTTTTCTGATTCTTTTGATGGGATTCGGTTTTGTTGCTTGTGAGCAAGAGAGTGTCGATTCAAGCGACCCGATTTACCCCTCTCCGAAGGCTGTCGTCGTCAATGACGAGGCGTGCGGGAAGAACAGTATCGCGCTTCTTTTTGATGGCGGAGCAGCAATCAAGGCAGGAGCCGAGAGTTTTACCTCTAACCTTACGCCCGAAGATGGTGGTGAGCCGCTCTCGATAACCCGAGAGGCGACTGCTGCCGATGCGTGCAACCACGTCTTTACGAATCTTCCGACAGGAGTATATACCGCTTCGGTATATGCAACCTATCCCGATGGCACAACTACCACACCGGTATTTGTGACCGATTCCAAAGGTGCGGTCGTAAAATTGAAGATTGAAGGCGCTTCGTTGTCTGTCAAACTTGCCTATGCAACATCTTCGACCCTCGCTTTCACTTGGAGTGTTAGTTCGTTCAAGGATATTGCCAAGGATTGCGGTACGGCTTATAGCTTCGGTATCTACAAAGATGCCGCTTGTAAGAATCTTGTCGTTTCGTGGCAGACCGATGTCGACGACAAAATTTGGACCTATCTTGCCGATGGAGCCCCTCAATTTGAGTTCTCCGGCTTGGATAAGAATGCCGATTATTGGTTTGTTGTAAAGGACCTTGCCAACAATGCTGCATCTACTCCTGTTAAGGCCAAGACTTTGGATTTCGAGGTTGTTGTGCCAAACGAGGCAGAGATGGTTGAGCCGTCGGGTATCGTTTTGGCCGAAGATTTTAGCGAGCTTGTTTGGGGTGCGAACTATCTGCGCGGTTCGGCAGCCTACTCGGCCGATGACCGTAACCTCGCAACCGCATTCGATAAGGCCGAGGGTGTAAATCCTATCAATGGTGGAAATTGGAAGTGGTATTTGGTAGACCCATCTATCGAAATCGGCTTGTTCAGTACTATGAAGCACGCTGTCGAAAATTCGCGTCTTGCGCAGTGGGGTCTTTGTAGCGAGGTCGTTGGTGCAGGCAATTCGACGATTTGTGGTCGAGTTGGCCATATCAAATTGGGCGCAAGCAGTAAGACTGCGCTTATGTGTACCCCGGCATTGACCAACCTCAAATCGGTGGCCACTATCGAGGTTCAGTTCGACCAAGCACGTTACGACTCCGACCCTGTAACCGGTGCGGTTTATGTGCTTAACGAGTCGGCTCACGCCGGTAAAGATGGCGGCTATGAGGTAACTCCTACCATTGATAAACTTGCGCCTGCTGCCGAGTTTGAAATCAAGGCAGGTCGCTCATTTACGACCGAAAAGATTGTTATCAAGAACGTAGCACCTGGTGCGCGTATCGGTATCGGCCCTATCCGTAAAGATGGTTCGACTCCTGGTTCGTCGCAGCACCGTATGTTTATGGATAACGTGATTATCAAGGTTGTTGCCTATGAGTCGTCGACGGTTGCTCTCGATACTCCTGTTATCACCTCTGCCGAGGCTACGGCCGAAGAGATTGTCGTTAAGTGGGAGAGCGTTGAGAAGGCTTCGGGCTATATCCTCGAATACAAGGAGAGCGCAGCCGAGCAGTATACCGTTGTTGAGGTAGGCAATGTCTTGGAGTATGCAATCGGAGCGTTGAAGGGCGCGACCGTTTATCAGATTAGAATCAAGGCTGTTGAGGAGGTTTCGGGTAGCGAGTCGGAATATTCCGAAGTTAAGGAGGTCAAGACTCTCGCGAAGGCCGAGTTCCCTATGATTGCAAGCAATGCCGACGAATTTATCGCAATTCTCAACGATGCTGACGGCTTGCGTACAGCCGTAGCAACCGATGAGATTCAGCTTGCAGGCAACCTCGACTTTACGGGCAAGACTCTGCCGGAGGGTGTCGTATTCCCTGGTATGCTCAACGGTAAGAACTTTACTATCAGCAACCTTGTCTCCGACCACGCTATGTTTGCACAGCTTTCGGGTGCCAAGGATTTGACAATCGACGAGACTTGTACGTTCGCTGCAACCACAGCGACTACACTTGCACCTTTGGCTGTTGAGGCTACGGGAACTATCTCGAATGTCGTAAACAAGGCTAATGTTTCGGTTGAGTTGGCTGCCGATGGCGATGCAACGGTTATTGTTGCGGGTCTTGTGGCAATCAATAGCGCAGCAATCGACAAGTGTAAGAACTATGGCGCTGTAACCTATACCTCTACCGCTCCGGCGTATGGTGGTTTGGTTGCAGGTTTGGCAGCTTATAGCGACGGTGCAATCAATGAGTGTGAGAACTATGGTAATTTGACCTCGAATATTCCGTATTTGTCTAATTTCGGTGTCGTTAAGGAGGTTACAAATCTCCCAATCCATATCGCAGGTTTGGTTGCTCAACTCGACGTAAATGGCTCTGTGACCAAGTCGCTTAACGAGGGTAATATCGACTATGATATTACGGCTATCGAGTCGATGACCATCTCTTGCGGAACAAACCGTCCTCGTATTGGTGGTATCGTCGGCTTGGCATATGGTGGCATTACCGCTTGTACCAACAACGGTGCGCTCGATGTTAATGTAACAACCTCCGACCAATCGGTTTATAAGGCCAACAACTACCCTGTGAATATCGGTGGTATCTCGGGTGGTGCATTTGCCAATGCGACGGGTGCTTCGGGTGCCGATGTTACCGACTGTATCAACAATGGCGATATCAAGTGCGTATCCTATTGCGACGGCTCAATCCCTACTTGCGCTGGTATTGTCGGCTATCCGGGCTATGAGAACGCTGCACAAACCAACCTTATTACTCGATGCGTAAATAACGGTACGCTCGAAGTATTTGCACAAGACGAGATTCGTGTTGGTGGTATCAATGGCGGAACGGGTAACGTTACCTATTGTAAGAACTATGGTGCGATAAAGGGTACTATCCCTTATACCGATGCAACTATTGGCGGTATCTCCGGATTCTTGTCACAGTCGCACAAATTCGAATATAACGAGAGCTATGGTGCGTTGAGCAATATCAATGGTAGCACAGGTGTCATCGAGATTGGTGGTCTTGTAGGTCAGCACGGTGGCGTCAATAGCTACGAGGGCGAAGGCCGTGGTTGCGTAGTTAATTGCGATATCGTCTACGATTGGGGTAACCACAATTGGTACAGCTTGATTATCGGTTGGAATTACAGCTCGTCGGCTGTGGTTGTTATGGGTACTGTTGATGAGCCGATTAAGATTCTTGGCGGCAGTATGTCGTGCGACGGCGGTACAACCGTTATTCCTATTACTGCCGAGAATTACGAAACCTATGTAAAGGGTCCAGGAAGTGAGGCACATACCGTAAATGTACAATTTGGAAATTAGAGTTATGAAAAAGATAGTTTATTTTATCAGTTTGCTTTTGTTGTTTGCTGTTGCGTGCGAAAAGAACGACGCAAACAATGATACACAAGTTCAGGAAGAGCCGTCGCTCGTCTATGCAACCGAGCCGATTGCCGGTCGCGATGTGGTTGTCGTAAAACCGGCCGATGTTGAGGCTACTGCATCGGTAGTAATCCTGCTTGCCGAGGATTTGGAACTTCGTGCTTCCGACCTCGAAACTCCAAATATCAACTTCAAGGCGGCGGAGCATTGCCTTATCGGTCGCTACGTTCTTTGTGTAATTAAGACGAGCGGCAAAGAGGACCTCTCGTTCCTGACCTCGGTTAAAGAGGCATTTGCAGGGGCGTCGAAATTCTATTTGTTGAGCTATCGCAACGGCTTGTCGTATACGGCCGCTATGCAGATGCCTAATGAGTTTGCTGCATTTGGCTGTATCTCGGGCGCAATAGATGTTGCAACCTACGAGACCAACAGCTTCCAGAAGGCTGTGCCGTTTGTTCACGTTCACGCAACGAAGAACTCGGCCTACAAGTGGACCGGAGTTGAGTCTAAATCGGTATCTGTTCCGTTGAGCGTTGGTGCTATCGTTGCCGTCAATGAGTGCATTTCGTTCAAGACAACCGAGTTGATGCCTCGCGAGGGTAAGGGTCGAGTATCGTGTACTCACTATACGGGTGGCCAATCGGGTTGCGACGTGAAGTTGTATAGTGTCGATAGCGCAAACAGCGGTTGGTGCGACGCAGAATTTGAAGTGTATAACCAAGTTTGGAATTTCTTAAAAACTCATTAAGCCGTATGAAAAATATCGTAATAACCATATTTGCTGCGCTTTTGTTCTGCAACCTTGCAAATGCAGCGTCGGTCAAGAGAGAGACGATAGTAGACCAAAATCTCACAAGAGAGTACTATGTCTATATTCCTGACAATCTTCCGGCAGGGGCTCCACTCGTATTCATTCTTCACGGATATGGTGGTTCTGCAAGCTCGTATGTGAATAACTCTTCGCTCTCGTTCTTGGAGCTTGCCGAGGAGTATCAGGTTGCGTTGTGCTACCCACAGGCAACCAAAGACTCGAAGAATACCGGTTGGAACGTATACTATCCTTGGCAGATAGGTGCGATGCAGGTCGATGATTGCGAGTTTATTTGCGCATTGGCCAAGCATTTGCAGGCAACCTACAACCTCTCGGCAAAGAATACCTTTGTGACGGGAATGTCGAACGGTGGCGAGATGTGCTATCTGTTGGCTTACCGCAAACCAAAGGAGTTTGCTGCTATCGCCTCGATGGCCGGACTTACGTTGGTTGAGATGGCAAAGCGTCACAACTATACCGAGCCTGTGGCCTTTATGGAGGTTCACGGTACGGGCGATGCAACTTCGCGCTGGGAGGGTGACCCTACAAATAAATATGGTTGGGGTGCATACCTTGCGGTTCCTGTTGCTGTCGGAGCGGTTGCTGCGGCAAACAAATGTATGTACGAGGAGACTACCGAACTGCCTCAAATTAAGAACAAGGTGACTCTCCACCGCTACTATGGCTCGCCATCGGGCAAGGAGGTGTTGTTCTACGAGGTGCGCAATGGTGGCCATAACTGGGCAACCGACTCGTTTGATTCGTGTCGTACCATTATGGAGTTCTTCAAAAAGAATATGACCAAATAACCATCGAAACGATTGACGATAAGGGCCTGTATAACACACAAAGTTAGGCAGGTCCTTATTGCTTGTTTCGGGGAGGGGTGTTTTAGAGTAACGATGTTGTGTTACAGACTAAATAACACCAGCCTTTGATTTTGCTAACTAATGATGAAACTATGAATAATAAGATTTTAACCTTGTTGGCTGCTGTCGCGATATTGGTTGCGTGTGGCGGCAACGACAAAGCAGTCAAGCCGTCGGCAGTGCCGTGCGACTGCAAGTGTTTCACACTCTCGAACGAGAATATGAGCGTCACGGTGGGCGAGGACGGTCGCCTCTATTCGTTGCGCAACGAGCATACGCAGCACGACTATGCCCGAGGTGGTTATATGTGGCGACTCTACTACGATGCGCTCTACGAGAAGGAGATTCAGGTCGTCGGCGAGCAGCAGCAGGTTGAGGTTTCGCAGGAGGGTAACGTTGTTACGCTTCGCTATCCATATCTGCAAACTGCCGACAAAAAGCTCAATATCGAGGTGCGTTTGCAGGTTATCTTGGAGCAGGATAAGGTGCGATTTGCGTGCGACATTGCAAATAATGAGCCTCATACGGTGGTGCGCGAGATGCAATACCCGCTCGTTCGTAATATCGACGCTCCGACCGACCACAAGCTCTACACTTGCGAGGCCGGAGGTCGTCTCTACGACAATCCGATAGGCAAGATAGGTCGAATCTCCTCGGCGCCATACAAGAAGCCCGAGCAAATCTTCCGTCAGTACGATGTGAAGTATGGCTACAAGGTCTTTATGAACTGTTTTGCACTGTTGGGCGAAGAGCAGGGTCTCTACTTCGGTAGCCACGACACAACGTTCCAGGATACGTGGCACGGTTTGCGTACCTATAAGGGCGAAAGTGGCGAGTTCGACTGCTTGGAGTTGGGATTTTACAAATATCCTCACTGCTTCTGTGGCGAAAAGTGGAGTTGTGCAGCCAATGTTGTCGCTCCGTACAACGGCTCGTGGCACGCCGCCTCCGACATCTATCGTCGTTGGGTCGATACCTGGTGGGAGTATCGCGAGGCTCCCGAGTGGGTCCGCACGTTGCGTAGTTGGCAGCGCGTGATATTCAAACATCAATACGGGGAGTACTTCTTCAAATACCCCGACCTTTATGGCCGATTGAAAGATGTCGACCGCAGTGTCAATTCCAATGCTGTATTCCTCTTTGGCTGGTGGGCCGAGGGTATGGACCACGGTAATCCCGACTATACGCCCGATGAGTCGCAGGGTGGCGACGAGGCATTGAAGGAGGCTATTGCAAAGTACCAGGCCGATGGTAGCCATCTGTTGCTCTACTTCAACGGTAAACTGATTGACCGCGAGAGTCGCTACTACCGCAGTGGTAAAGGCCCGAAGGTGTGCCGTCACGATAATACAGGCTCCGAAATTTTGGAGCGCTACAAATTTACGGGCCAAGGAACGTGGCTTGGTGAGTACGACCAGCGTACGTTTGCCATCGCAACGATGATGCACCCCGATTGGAACAAGGTGTTGTTTGCGCTCCAAGACCGTGCCTATGCACTTGGCGCCCATAGTGTATTCTTCGACCAACTCGGCTATATCGAGAAGGAGAGTACGAATTGGGATACAAGCAGAGAGTTTGCTGTGCCCGATGTCTTTGGCATCAAGAAGCGTATGGAGTGCCTGAAACTGTTGCGTGAGCGTTGTAAGCAGAAGTCGCCCGACTTTGCACTTGGTGCCGAGGCTACGGTCGATGCTTTGGCCCAATATTGCGACTATACGCACGGCTATCCGGCTAACGATGAGCCGACACGTTGGTTAAACTTCTTCAAATATACCTTCCCCGAGTTGGTATTTACCGACCGCGGTCAGCGCGACGATAACGATGTCTATTGGCACGTCAATAATACGGTGCTTGATGGTCAGCGTATCGATATTGAGATATTCCGTTGCCGCGACCTTATCGACGCTTGCCCTATCTATCAGGCCTATCTTGCCGAGGTTAATGCACTTAAAGAGCGCTATGCGGCGACGTTGCTCTGTGGTCGATATATGGATTCGCTCGGCTTCGAGAACTCCAACAAGGCGGTCGATGCTCGTGCCTTTGTCGCGGGCGATAAGATGGCGATAGTCGTGGCAAATCAGCAGCGTGAGGCTGCACGTCACTCGACAAAGATTGCCGTGCCAGGCTACCGTTTTGTTGAGCATACGGCGCTTCGTACAGCTTCGGTGTCGGCCGATGGCGAGAAGGTCGTGTTGGGTCAATACGATATGGCGGTGCTGCTTTTCGAGCGTGAGAAGTAAAAATCTTTTTGGGATTATGACAGATTTGTGCTATTTTTGTATAGCAAGAGTTATTGTCTAATACAAAACGATAAGATTATGTCAGCTGTTAAGTTTTACAAATGCCCTCATTGTGGCAATGTAGTAGTGAAATTCGTAGATAAAGGTGTGAAGGTGGTGTGCTGTGGTCAGCCAATGCAGGAGTTGGTGCCTAATACCGAAGATGCAAGTGGTGAGAAGCACGTTCCCGTTGTGACTCGTATCGACGAGTGCAAGATTAAGGTCGAGGTTGGTAGCGTTCCGCACCCAATGTTGCCCGAGCATCATATCGCATTTATCTATGTCGAGACCGAGAATGGCGGTATGCGTATCGACTTGAAGGATAAACCCGAGGCCGAGTTCTGTGTAGCTGCCGATAAGCCGATTGCCGTCTATGAGTATTGCAATCTGCACGGCTTGTGGTCGAGTCCGATTTTGTAGGTCGGGCCACCCAATTAAAAGGAGGCTGTTCTGCTTTTGTGCTGAACAGCCTCCTCTCTTTTCCACTCTTTTGGTCTATCGCTTGGCCTCGGCTTTGACGTTGGACGGAATTTCGGCACGAACATAGACGCTGATGTCGTTGCTATTGTCCGTTGCAGTCCAAACCATACGGTCGGCCGTTAGGTCGGTAACTATATAGCGGTGCGCCCATACATCGCCATAGTCGTATTGGCCGCGGATAATGGCACCTTTCGCAGCGTCGATTTCGATGTTGTAGCGACCTGTCAAGAGACGACAATCTCCCATACTATCGATGTTCTGATATATGGCAAAAGTTCGGTCAGCACGGATAAACTCCACATAGACATACGAGGTTGGGGCAAGCGTCTTGCCACTCCAACTCTCCAACTTCCAAGTGCCGGCTATGTTGTGCGGCGTTACGTCGAGTAGAGCCTCGTCGAGCGATGTGTTATTGTCGGCACAACCGACCATTGTCAATGTTAAAAATGCGAAGAGGGTTTTGATAAGAGTCTTCATATCAATATTGTTGTTAATTTTCGGATAGTGTTATCGTTATCTTTCGATTGCGCATCACCTCTCTAACTCCGTCGATGTAGAGGCGAGGCTCGCCATCGGTGGCGGGTAGTTGTTGGGCGTTGAGCGTAATTATCAGATTGCCTTCGGCGCCTGGTTGCAACACTTCGGGTTGGCATCGTAACGATATTCCGCGCGATGTAAATAGTGTGTCGGCAGTAATGCGCAGAGGTGTTGAGCCGCCATTCATACAGGCAATTCGCTCGGAGCCACCACCTTTGCCGAACGCTACATCGCGTCGTCGCAGTCGCAATGCTCCGCAGACAGCGGGGTAGTCGATACTGCGGTTCTCGGAGGGTCGAACGTGGCCTGTGATGTGAAGAATTGCACTCGGAGTGGTGGTTGAGTGGTGGGTATATATAAATATGCGTTGTGCCACATCGCCTCCACGACCTTTTGGGTTGTATGCAATATCGAGCACTCCCCTCTCGTTGGGCTGGGTCGTTGTCGTATGGCATTTTGCCGTCAGACAGCCACAACTCGTATTGATATGGGTTATCGAGAGAGGCTCACGGCCATCGTTGCGATACTCAATCGTGGTGCGATACACCCCTCCCAACTCGTCGATTGTTCCGATGTCGATGGTCGTTCCGCCGCTAAATATGAGGCCCGAGCTGTCGATTGTGGCGGGATTGGCCACGCTGTCGAGGCGCGCTTGGGGTATGATGCGTAGTTGCGCGACTGCGTGTAGCGATATAGTTAGTATCGCCACAAGTGCCATAAGTCGGTATGTAGGTCGCTGCAACATTGCTCCTCCTCTTGCGATATTACAACCAACCGTCGCTGCTTGCCGAGCGACGTACGGTGATGGTGAAGTTGTGGGTCGTGCCGTTGCTTGCCGTAATCGAGGCGGTTGTTGCGCCCGAGTTTAGACCCTTAAATATCAGTCGGCTACTGTCGGCGTTGCACGATGCGATATTCGGGTCGGCAATCTCAACGCTATATGTCATCGTCTCGCCACCGATAAAGTAGCGCGATGGAGCGACAGCACATTCGCCCTGCTCGGCTATGTAGAGGTTCGGGAAACGCATTGCCGAGCCACTATTGGCGATTGCAGCAAGCAGTGCCGAGGCATTAACCTGTCCGCTACCCATCTTACCACGATAGCCGGCCATATTTATCTGCATAGGCTGTATAGGGCCAATATCGGCAACGTAGCGCGAGTATGTCTTCTTGCTGTTGAAATATTGGTCGATAGGTGTTGCTGTCGAGTGGAGCAACTCCTGCAACTCCGAGGCCTTGAAGTGGCGACGTTGTTGCGCTGCATACGAGATACCGAGAGCCACTACACCCGAGACGTGAGGACAGGCCATCGACGTTCCCTCCATATAGCCATAACCACTCTCGCTGACGTGGAACGGCAGGGTAGAGAGTATGCAACCAATCTCTCCGTATTTGTGATTTTCATCGACATAGTCGTAGTAGTAGTCCTGGTCGCCTCCCGGAGCCGAAATTGTCGTGCCTGGGCCATAGTTTGTATAGACGGCAGGCGTGAAGTCGGCTGCGGTAGCTGCTACCGAGACATACTCGTCGGCTGCACCCGGATAGCCCGCCATTGCTGCCGATTCGTTACCACCTGCAAATATGGCAATACCGCCCTCGATAGGGCCATTGGCCGAACCGGCACGATGGGTAAAGTACTCCAATGCCTCGCGTTCGAGTGGCGAACCCGTAATCCACGCCTCCAATGAGCCGAAGCCGGCTTCGCCCCAATCGCCAATGTTGGCGCGCGACGAAACGTAGCCCCAACTGCACTGCAATACAACCGCACCGTTGTCGGCCGCATACTTTATGGCGCGTACGGTTGAGAGGATACTTGTGGCAACATTGCCGGAGAAAATCTGGCAGACCATAATCTTTACGCCACCACCCGAGCCGTTACCTCCGGCAATCGACGCAACACCTCTGCCATTGTTATTTACGGCTGCGATGACTCCCGCAACGTGGGTACCGTGCCCCGAGTCGTAGATGTCGTTCGAGATGATGATGCCCGAGTTGTGTACGAAGTTGTAGCCGTAGCGGTCGCCGACATAGCCATTGTTATCGTTATCCTTGTTTGAGCGATAGGTCTCGGCCTTGTTCTCCCAGATATTATCCTTCAAATCGGGGTGGTCGATAAATATACCCTCGTCCAAAACGGCAACGATAACACTCTCGTCGCCCGTCGAACGCTCCCAAGCCTCGGCGCACTGAACGTCGGCATCTTTTACCGACTTCACGATGCCGTCTTTGCAGAAGAGGTCGCCGTTATTGACCAAGTTCCACTGCTGACCGAGTAGTGGGTCGTTCATCGTCGTTTGAGAAGTTGTGGCACGACTCATCGCCTCGACACGCTCTTTGGATAGTGGGGTAGCCTTGCCGTTGTAGGCACGCTTTACGGTGTGGTTGAGGTCTATGCGACGCACCTCGCCAAGTTGCGAGAAACGGTGTGCAACCTCCTCAATCGGGTGCTTGGCATCGAAATAGACAACGTGCCAAAGGTGCAGACCCTCTCCGCGGGTGCGCTGCTCGGTGCGTGGGTCGATAGGGAAGACACGCTCGATTTTGTAGCCGTCAATAGCCTCCATAACCTCGTCGATAGAGATGTTGCCGCTGCGTGTTGCGACTCCGCCTCGGGCTTCGCTCTCGCGAGCAATCAACTCGGCAACTTCGGGCGCAAACTTAACCAACAGCACGTCCTCGGCAAAAGGTCGCTCGGTCGGCATCTCAACAACCTCTTCGCTAATATTTGTGCTGCACGCGCCCATCAAAAGTGCGCCTGCAACAAGAATGGTATGTAATAAAAATCTCTTCATAATCGGCTTTTGTCGCTATTCCAACTCCTCGGTTGGCTTCTCTTTGGTTGTGTATGCCTCGTAGTAGTAGTCGAGGTTTGCCGGCTCGTTATCGAACCTGGACTGTCGTCCGCTCTTGTCGTGACCCTCTTGTGGGAAGACCAAACTATATGGAATCCACCAATCCAATGCAGGGTGGTAGAGCAACCAATCAGGCAGCTTGCCCGACAAACGGTTCAGGTTAATGGCGAAACGCTTGGTTGTCGGCATAACCTTCTTGATGCGGCGGTCTACCAAAATCTGTGGCAACGAATCGACGGCATCAATCTCCTCCTGGGTGTAGTATGGTACTTCGGGGTCGTCCTCGAAGTCGGGGAGTTCGCCTTGCAGATAGTTCACCGAGAGTACGAGCGTGTCGAGACCCCACTTGATGAGGTCGGCAGGAAACTTCTCCTCCTCGCTAAATCCGCCAATGTCGGTACGTTGAGTATTGCTCAAATCGTAGATGTTGCTACGCTGGTTGGCATTCAAAATGAGTGTGCGCAACGCAGGGAAGTTCTCTTTGGTCAGCACCTCCGGTACGCGCTGCAAGTTGTTTGAACCAATATCCAGATATTCGAGGTTCTTCAATCGCGCGAGGCTGTTTGGCAACGATGTAAGACCATAGGCACCGATTGTCAGTCGTTTGAGTTGTGTAAGCTCCGATATCTCGTCACCGAGTGCGATGTCGAGCATAAAGGTATTGGTGTTACCGAAGAAGTACAACTCGTCGGCTGCGGTCAGGTAGCGAACTTCGTATGGCAACGACTCGCGGGTCTTAAAGATGTAGAACGAGGCCTTGCGCACACGACCAACCTTGTCGGGGGTGCAACCCTTCATCGACTCGTTCCATAGGGTGACATTCTGCCACATATTCATCGGCTCCGACAGCTCCATATCCGAATACATCTGCAAAGCACGAGCAATGCAGACGATTGCCACCGAGTCGCCTTCACGACTATTCTCGACGATAGGCTCGGCAGCCATCTGTGTAACGTCGATATGGTCTTGGTGGAGTAGTTCGACATCACGCTTCGGGCGGAACTTGATTTGTGCAAGACGCTCGCGAGGCGAGGTGTTGATATCCCACTTGAAGCGAATATCGACCGAACGAGGTCGCACACCACGGTCGAGCGTGAAGTTGTAACGCTCGTTGTTAATCCAACCTGCATCGTCGGGAATATCGACATCGAACTCGACGTTGGCCTTGACCCTAACATCGAAATAGCGGTTTTCGGGGCTGTCGTAGTTGGTAATATCCTGCTTGGTCTTATCGACCTCGATTGTGAACGGAAAGCCCTCCTGCTCGATGACAATCTCCTTCTGCTGCCACGTTGCGAGGTTCTGTATCAGGACAACGCCACGGCGTGGCTGGTCGGTCAGGGCCGAGTCGATGATGAACTTGCAGTCGGCCGTACCGCGACCATTGGCGGGCGATACCGTAATCCACGGAGCATCGGTCGAGGCAATCCAACGCTCGCTTGATGTTATGCGTTGTTTTGCAATGCCTCCTTCGGGTCCAATCTCGATTGCTACACTCTCGGGCTTAAAGCTGTTGTCGGTCGAGTCCGACGTACAGCCTACGAAGAGCAGTGTTGCAAATAGCGGTAATATATAGTCTCTATATTTCATACGTCGTAGTCTTTATTCGAGCATATAGTCGCAGTTGCGGATTTGTTGTGTTTTGTCGTATATCAGGATATAGGCGCCGACTCTCCAAGCGTAGCATATATCCGAGGCGTCGAATATGATGTTCGGGTTGTCGCTGATATCGAGATAGTAGATGAGTGTCGAGATGGTATCGTCGATACGACCCAAGTCGTTTGAGCCGAGGTACAATCCGCGTAGTCCTCGGTGGTTGCCGATACCCGTAGGCCACTCCGAGAGGCATCGCTCACCCTTGTCGTTGCGTTGAGCGCGAAGGGCAAGCACGGTCAGACCCGAGCAGTCGAGCGGCTCAGAAGGGAACGAGGAGAAGCTGTTGAACGACAACTCAACGCCATAGAGATATGGCAGGTTGCCGGCGTGCATCTCGTGAGGCAGGTCCGAAAGACGGTTGTACGAGAGGTCTATCGAGACGAGCGAAGGCGAATTTTCATACTCGAATGACCCCTTCGGAATCTCGTCGATATTGCACGCTCGCAAGATGATATACTCAACATAGGAGTTGGTCTCGGCCAAACATTTCGGATATTTGGTCATCTTCGGATTGACGGCCAACGTGATGGTATTGGCACGCAGACCTTTGAAAGTACCGTCGTCGGCTCCCTCGAAGCCATCGATGTCGTTGCCCGTGAAATCGACCGAGGTCATCGTGAAGCGACTCTTTGCCGAGAAGATGTTAGGCACCTTCTTCAAACGGTTGTATCGAACCGAGAAGGTCTCCACGTCGTCGTAACCGCAGAAGTAGCCGTCGGCATCGGTCGGCAGACTCTCCAAGAGGTTGTTGTCGAGGTAGAGTTGTACGGGGGCAACGCTCTTACCGAGAGGGTGAATCTTCGATATTTTGTTGTAGGCCAAGTCGAGCAGACCAAGTTTTTTGAGGTTGCTGAACGATTGTGGTAACTCTTCGAGTCGGTTTTGGCGAGCGTAGATAATCTGCAACTTATCCTTCGCCGCACCGCAAGCCAAAGCGTCGAGACCCTTATATATCTCCTCGGCCGACCATTGTGCATTGTTCGATATGTTGATGGTTATGAGTTCGGGCATCTGCGCCAAACCCATAGGGAACGAGGTCATATTCGGACAGTTGTAGAGTTCGAGGTCGGTACACGATTCGAGGTTGGCTATCTCGGCCGGCAGGCTCTTAATCTCGCTGTTGGCGATAAAGAGGTAGGTCAGTTTTTTGAGGTTGCCAATCTCGGCAGGCAGCGACTTCAAACCGTTGCGCAGAACACCGAAGTTGGTATCCATCTTGCGAATCTCGTTTTGACGACCATTTGCGCGATTGATGATTTCGCCCTCGGCCATCGAGTCGTAGAGTTCGGTTGCCGGAATGTGGATTTGATGCTCGGCCAAAGCACGCGCACACGGCTCCGAGAATTGTGTCGCAGGGTGAATGAGGTGCAGATATTTGGCGTGATTCTGCATACGGTTACGACTGCGTTCGGCGAGCGATAGAGAGCTGTCGAGCGTTGGGTCGTAGGAGAGGTTGTTGGTGTCGTTGTGAGTACCCAAATACAACTCTACAAGCTCCGAGAGCTGACCAATTTTTGGTGAGAGGTGGCCTCGGAAGGCAAAATTGCTGATGTCGATACGGGCTACACGGCCGTTGGGGTGGAGTTGAACACCAGGCTGGTCGCCCCACAAGTCGGGGTCTTTGTTGAAGTCCCAATTACAGCCTTTGGTGAAGTCCTCACCCACATAGTACCAACTATCGCCTTCGAGACTATTCCAAATCTCGTAGAGTGCGTAGTAGTCCTTGATATATTCGTCGCTCTCGTAGAGTGCTACGGCAACATCGGCCTCGGTCGTCTGGTTGTCGGCAATCGAGAACTCCGATAGCGATGGCTTGGAGTTGAGTTCGAGCAGATTGTCCGACGAGTCGAATGCCTCGTAGGAGATGACGCGGTAGTTGCCCGCAGGTAGCGAGAGAAGCGAGTCGCAAGCGATGGTCGAGGTGCGATAACCCTCTTTGTCGCTCTGGTCGTTATCCTCGTCGAAGTGCAACGAGAAATCGGTTGGCAACTTCTCGAAACGGGTCGGGTTGGTGACGCTACCCGAGGCGAGAACCTTACCTATGGTAATTGTGATTTTGTCGATTTCGTCGAACGTGTATTGGCGAGTAGCAGCGCGTGTCGGGGTCTCCGTGAAGGCCGACATATCCTTTTTGAGCGTAAAGCGAACGTGGCCTCGCGGTGCGACATTTACCGTGATGTCGTGCATCGTCAGCCCATTTGCCGAGACTGTAAATCGACTCTCGGAGGCTGGCGAGCCAACATATATCAACTCGTCGTTGTGGTCGTAGAGCGAGAAGGTCACGAGTTGGTATTCGCCCGTGAGCAATTCGATTTTGTCGCTACGCATACCAAATTCTGCCGCCTCGGTCGACGAAGCCTGCACGTTGAGTGTTTGGGAGATTGTAGTACCCTCGAACGAGAGGGTTACTTTGACCTTGCAAGCCTCACCGAGGTAGTCGAGCGTACCTTTGATGGCACGGGTCGAGGCCTCCTCGTACGAAGCCTGTTTGTAGAGTCGGAATTGTGCGTATCCGTAGTCGTGGCTACGATAGTCGGGCGCACTCTCCTTCGAGCAACTCGTTGCGAGGAGTGCGAGTAGTGCCGTAGCGACGACCGATACCAATATCTTAAACTGTTTCATTATCTGTGTTTTACTCATCTTTCGAATCATAAGTCAGCGCCCTCTGCGACTCCGTAAGTCGGATAGCAGAAGTGGCGACGAAGAGCTATTTTGCAAGGTTGAGCGTGCAGAGCAATACCAATTTGTTCTCGCCCAAGATGTTCTTGAAGACTATGGCGCCCGTTTTTCCGTTGCCTTCGGCCTTCATTACGACCATCTGCCACTCTTCGCTATACTCATACGAGAGCCAACTCTTGTCGGCCTCATTGTCTAACTCATACGACTCGGTCAGACCTGTGAGCATCGACATTGTTGCCGCTGTGGTGGTGTAGGTCAGATGATATACAGGTGCCGAATATTTTGTGTAGTAGCTCTGATAGAGGTCGCCCTCGGTCAATTCGACGAGCGACGAGTGGTCGGTACTCTGGGCAGCCTCCGGATAGGCAAACGCGAGCGAAGTCGAGCCGATAACCGTGTTAGGGTTGTAGCGGCAATAGATGATTGCGAATACACCCTCGGCATCGGCAATGGTTACCACGCCTTCGTAGTCGCCACTCAATATATTGATAGCATCGGCTGCCGTAGGTTTGGTAATATCCATCTCGATACGGAGGCTCGTAGCATCGCCTTCGGCCTGTGGCTCGGTCTCGGTTTCGGCTTTGTAAGGGGTCACCGTAATCCAAGCGTTGTCGCCACTCATCTCGACGATTGCACCTGCGGTGTTGAGGGTGTAGCAGGTGATGGTGGTGTATGTACGGTCGATATTCATCGTCCAACCCTCGTGCGAGCGAGGTTTGGTGTAGAGCAGGTTATAACCCTCGGTTGCGGTTGGATATTCGGAGAAAATCCAGTGGCTTGGCTCCAAGTTGCTGAACGTAGCACCGACCTCTGTCATCGACTCCTCGTTGAGGATAGAGATGCTGCCCGGTGCGCTCTCCTGCTTAACTTTCGTAACGATATATGGGCTGTACTCGTCGTTGATGTTGTTGCTCGGCATACCATCGCTAATTGCAATAAACGAATATACGTCATCGGTAGCCAGATGTGCCGGCACGGCCAATACGATAGCCTCGCGTGCGCTACTGCCATCGTTGATACCGGTTCCGATGTTGAGCACACGGCTCTGAATAACCGAGGTGTCGTCGTTGTCCCACTCGGCAAGGGTTGTGGTAACCCACTCCGGATTGAGTGTAGGCATTACCATACCCATCTGCGTTGTAAATTCGATGGTGTAGAGGCTTACGGCGTTGGTTGCGGTTATGGTGCCGTTGGCCGTTCCCTCGACATACTCGCCAAGCATCTGATTCATCACCTCGCCATTGCTGTTGAAGAGCGACTCCTCGCCAAAACCATCAACGGAGAAGATGGAGGTTGCGGCTGGTATGGTCACTTTGAGCGTTGTGACAACTTTGTCGGTATTGGCGGCATCGACAAACGAGAGCGTTGCGCTCTGCTCGGTCATAGGGTACTGCGAAGCCTCGCCCTTAATCCACAACTCCATTTCGCCGGCCTTGCTGCCTTCGATAGGTGTAATCCACGCTGGCGCACCATCGACAATCCAATCAATGTTCGACACAACCTTCACACGGGTCGAGAAGAGACCCATACCCTCGGGCCAAATCATTGTCATACCATCTTCGCCGACCTGCTCGCTTTCGTAGGCATAAATCATCTCTTCACTCTCGGAGAAACCGAAGGTGTTGTCCTCAATCTTTACGGGGTAGATTGCAATCTCGCGCTTGGTCTTTGGGAGTGTAATGGTTGCGATAACCTGGCTCTCGCCACCCATAGTCATCGTAACATCGCACGAGTGGTCGTTGTCGAAGTCCTCGATGTCGCCTACATTGATTTTGATTTCGTGGCGACCGGCCGTACCGCGCAGGGTATAGACCTTGTTTTCGCCGTCGAGAATCTGGAAAAATGTTGCTGTCGAGGTTGGAACCGATACCTCCCAAGCCATATTAGGCTCAATGGTTAGGGTGTGTACCGTTCCCACAGCGACATTTAATGTCGTGTGGGCAGGGAACGATGGGGTGACAATCTCTTTATCAACGTCGGAGTTGCTACACGCCGAGGTTGATAGGAGCACGATGCCCAGAACGATGTTGCTGATGGTTTGTAAAAAACGTTTCATAAATATTGTGTTTTAATTATTCTTCACGTTGCTCAATAGTTGTGTGGTGGTTTATAGACCCTCGCGTTTGATTCGCTCGGCCTCCTCGTCGCTAACCCACTCCAAGATGTTGTAGAAGTTGCCAACCGTGCCGACCGTGACACCGATGTTTTCGACATAGATGTGGGTCCAAAGTACGGCAAATCGCTGGCACGAATTGAAGTAGGATTCGTTGTAGGCGCTGTCGTCGCACAAAATATGGTTGTCGCCAAGAATCTGACCAAAGACCGAAGCCTCGTCGCTGACAACTTGGTCGCTATCCATCGTGACTATAGGGCGTGCAGGGTCGTTGCCGTGCAGACGCAACGTGATGTCGTAGCCGTCGAAGAAGCAATCCTCGACAACAATACAGTCGGGCTCGCTCTTGTGGCGGCTGGTGTGGACAAGTCGTTGGTACGATGCGTTCTCGCCAGGGTAGTTGAGCAGGAACATCGACGAGAGAACGGCATAGCCTGTAAAGTTGTTGATATCGAACGGACAACTCTTGTAGAGCGTAACCTTCGTCTGGTCGCTGTTCTTTGCGAGTGGCCATTTCAGGTTTTCGTTCATCACCAATCGCAGAATGAAGCCGAGCGAATCAGTAGCTTCGATATTCTCGTAGCAACCCTCGATTTCGACGTCAGCCGAGAGCTTTCCGGCAGGAATGGTGATGCTCGGTGTGCGAAGGCGATAGTGCAAACCCTCGATAGCGTTGCTGCCCTGCTCGACAATCTCTACGCCGAGCATGCGGTCGTAGGAGCGTGCCACGGTCGAAGCGACAGTGACCTTGATGGTGCTGTTTTCGGCTACGACGGGATTGCTCGACAACGTGTCGGCGAACATTATATATTCGGCATCGTTGTAGGTCGTATATTGCTCTTTGCACGAAGCGGCACAAAGCGCAAAGAGCAGAATGGCAATATATGTTGCGATACTCTGTTTCATATCTTCTGATTTCTCCTATTTGTTACTTTCGTTTGGTTGAACAAGCGACCCTGGGGCCTCCAATTCGTGCAGCGGTATAGGCCATACGAAGAGTGGGTCGTCGGCCGCAACGTGCAGCGAGCTACCCTCGTCGAGAGAGTTGCTTTGAGGCTTACGCGTAAAGCCGTTGCCATCGTTGTAGAGTTTGCCCCAACGCTTGATGTCGTTCAGACGGAAACCCTCCATATAGAGTTCGCGTACGCGCTCATCGGCGATATGGTCGATATAGTTGTCGGCCGTGAGGTTGATACCGCCACCCGAAGCGATACGCTGACTGCGCAGAGCCGAGAGGTCGGCCGATGCGGCAGCGAAGTTGGGCGATGCCTTGCGACAGTAGGCCTCGGCGCGTATCAGATACTGCTCGGCCAGACGGAAAGGCTTTGGCATCGAGACGTGGTAGAGCAGAGCCGAGGAGATGAAGTCCTGATTGCCGAAATATTTGAATAACATCGGCCACACAAGTCCGTGCGCATAGCCCGTCTGCATAGAGTAGAAGTAGCTGTTGTAGCGCATATCGTTGTTGCCGTAGAGACCAAGAACCCACTCTGCCGGAACATAGTCGGGGTAGCAGTATGTATAGTCGTTGGTGTAGTTGAGGAACAACGAGCCGAGTGCGCCACCATACGAGGTCTGCGTAAAGCCGACTCTCCAAATGATTTCGGTCGCCAGGTCGTAGTTCCACATATAGTCGAAGTAGGTCATCGTGTCGGTGTAGTAGGTGTTGGCCGACGAGAGCGCAAAGGCTTTGTTGTCGATAAGGCGCGATGCGTAGTCGATAGCCGTCTCCCAATCCTGCATATAGAGTGCTACGCGAGCGTGTAGAGCCTCGGCCGCGGCGTGGGTGATAAATACGCTGCTGTGGGCATCGTCATCTTTGTCCAACAACTCCTCGGCCTTCGCCAGGTCGGCGAGTACGAATTGATAGGAGTCGTAGAGCGATGCGCGAGGCTTCGGACTCTTGTCGGCAAACGACGAACGCAGCACCATACCCAACTCGTTGTGAGCCGTTGCAGGGTCGTAGGCTTTGCAGTAACATTTTAAGAGTTCGGCATAGGCCAAAGCGCGAATAGCGTGAACTTCGCCCGTATAGATGTCGAGGGTCTCGATTCGCTCGTCATTCGATTGAGCGGCTACAACACGGTCGATGTGGTCGAGATAGAAGTTGCAGTTACTGATAATCGAGTTGAGAGCGGCATAGACAGCCTCGATTTCGGAGTTGGTCGAGCGAATCTCCCATTGCCAAATGTTGCCGTGGGTGTTCGAGTAACCATCGACGGCATAGACCAGGTCGGTCTGAATATCGGGCAGCAATGTGAGATAGCCGCTATACAGCGCTCCGCTTTTGAGGAGCGAGTAGATGCCCGTCACGGTCTGCTCGGCATCTTCAAAGGTGCGCATAGCTTCGTCCTGCGGAATTGCGGCCTGTGGCTCTTTGTCGAGACACGAGGTTGTTGCAACAGCTGCCAATGCAGCGAGGATAATCGGTATATTTTTGAGCATTTTCATCATCTTCCTCCGTTAGAATGTTAAATCGAGACCAAACGTAAATTGACGCGCCATTGGGTATTGGGCTGCATAGATGTTGGCGCTGCCCTCTGGGTCGAGACCCGAGAAGCGGGTGAATGTCAGAAGGTTTTGAGCCTGTGCATAGATTCTTACGCCACTGATTACTCGACTGCGACGCACCAAAGCCTCTGGCAACGAATAGCTAATCATCAGGTTTTTGAGTCGCAGGAACGAGGCGTCTTCGAGCAGACGGCTGTCGAACTCGGTGTATTCGCCGTGGCGCGGAATATCGGTCACGTCGCCCGGCTTCTTCCAGCGGTTGAGCAGTCGTTTCGATTGGTTGTACGATGCAAATCGGCCGTTTGACTCGTCGAAATATCGGTCGTTGTTGAGCATATATCGGTCGGCAACCCAACTGAATTGGGCGGTGAGCGACAAACCCTTCCACGAGAGCGTAGTGCCGAAACCACCCTGCCAAGGAGCTATATAGCTCTTGCCGACAAGGACTTTATCCTCGTCGCGCAACTCGGTTGTAAGTTGGCCATCTTTCGTATACCATAGCGCATCGCCATTAGCCGGATTGACGCCCGCGTAGCGATTGATGTAGAACTCGCCAAGCGAGTGGCCTACCATCAGTTTGGTGTTGGTGTTCGAACGCTCGTACTCCTTCACTCCGTTGTAGAGTTCGACAATCTCGTTGTGGTTGTACGAGAAGTTGGCATTGACGCTCCACAAGAAATCCTTGGTCGAGACGAGTGCAGCTCCGAGGCTGACCTCGACACCCTTATTTACCATTACGCCGACGTTGTCCCAATAGTAGCCAAAGCCCGATGTTGAGTATGGCTCGGGAACCTCCATAAGCATATCCGATGTGCGCTTGTAGTAGAGTTCGGCATCGACCGTCAAGCGGTGCCAGAAGCCGAAATGCAGACCGAGATTTGTCGTCCACGGACGCTCCCAACCGAGGTTCTTGTTGCCTGGTTGGAGTAGGCCTACACCTGCGTTGCCAACGTAGTCGGCACCACCGCCCACAAGGGCAAGGTGCTCGTAGTTCGGAATCGACGAGTTACCCGAAGTACCTGTCGAGAGCGATATTTGAGCGTTGGTGAGCCAGCGACGCGAGCCCTCCATAAAACTCTCGTTGAGCATATTCCACATAAATCCGACCGACCAGAAGCCTGCCCAGCGGCGCGAAATACCGAATCGCGACGAGCCATCGGCACGAGCCGACAAATCGACAAAGTAGCGGTTGTCGTAGTTGTATTCGGCACGACCGAAGAACGACAAGAAACCGTAGTCGGAGTCGATGGTGTCGTCCCACGAGGTTACGCGTGTTGCCGACGAGATGTCGGTCAGGCGGTCGTTGTTTTGACCCTGCGCAAGCAACGAGAAGGCCTCGTAGTGGGTGTTGATACCCTCGTGACCCACCATAAAGTTGAAGTTGTGGGTGCGGTCGATGTCGAAGCGATAGTTGATTGTGTTGGTAATCGACAAGGTGTAGCTGTCGGTCGAACTGCGCGAAGCCGAGCCCTGGCCTTGATTTGGCGCATAACTTGGGAACGACTGTCCGAAACCTGTCGTATGAGAGTAGTCGATGCCGACCTGCGAGCGAATCGTAAGGCCCTCGATTGGTGTCGCCTCGGCAAAGGCCGTCGAGAGGAGTTTGTATTTGCTATATTTCACGGGGTTGTTGGCCAACCACTCGATAGGGTTTTGGCCATTGCCCTTCCAACTGCCGTCGGAGATAGAGGCTATCGAGCCGTCGGCGCGATACGGATTCCAATAAGGCATCATAAATCGTGCTGCCGAGATTGGCGTGACGAGCGTATATGAGCCCTCGTCGGCTTGGCGGATTGCCTGATAGTTGAGCATATTGTTTACGCCGAGTTTGAGCCACTTTGCAGCCTTCTGCTCGAAGTTGGCGCGGGCCGAATAGCGTTGGAACGACGAGCCGAGAGCCGTACCATCTTGGTTGTAGTAGCCGGCCGAAACATAGTAGTTGGTCTTGTCGTTTGCACCCGAAACCGAAAGTTCGTAGCTCTGCAAGAGCGCTGCCGAGTTAAAGACCTTGCGCGACCAATTCACGTCGGTCTTGGAGAGGAGATTGTAGTCCTGACCTGCGTCCATACCAATCTCTTTCTCGTATTGAATACGCTCGGCCGTGTTCATCAAATCCCACTTTTTGTCGTTGGCAATCTGCGACAGACCGAGTTGCATACGGTACTCGATGCGCGGACGGTCGCCTTTGCGGCCTCGCTTGGTTGTGATGACGATTACGCCGTTTGCTGCTCGCGCTCCGTAGATAGAGGTCGAGGAGGCATCTTTGAGGACCGAAATCGACTCAATGTCGGCAGGATTTACGGCATTAAAATCTTTGGCCTCGATAGGCACTCCGTCGAGAATGTAGAGCGGTGCTGTGCCGGAGTTAATCGAGTTTGTACCGCGAATGGTCATTACGGTCGAGGCGCTTGGCTCGCCCGTGTTCGAGAGGACCGACAGACCCGGAACCTGGCCCTGCAACGCTTGGTCGAAGGCTGCGGTCGGGGTCTTTTCGATTTTCTCCATCTTGACCGTCGAGACCGAGCCTGTGATGGTGCCCTTCTTGCGGACGCCATAGGCTATTACGACCACGTCGTCGATTGCCTCGGTCGTCGGTGCGAGTGCGATGTCGAGAGTCTGATTGGCCTCGCCCGATGCGATTTCGTGGGTCGTCTCGGTGTAGCCCAAATAAGAGAACGACAGGGTCTGTCCTGTCGCTGCCTCAATCGAATAGCGGCCGTCGAGGTCGGTCGTCGTTCCCTGCATAGTCTCGACAACGACTACCGAGACGCCAATCATCGGCTGTTTGTCGTCGGTTGCGGTCACTTGACCCGTTACGATTACCTTGCTTGCTCGGCTCTGCGCCCGCATTGGCAACGCTAAAATCAGCGATAGGGCGAGAGTGCCGAAAAGAGTCGAAAAAAGTTTGAGTGAATTCATAATCGGCAAAGGTATGACTTTATAAGTCAATTACCAAAAAAAAAGAGAAAATTGTGCTGTTTTGACATCAATATTCTCCCTCTTTTTTCGTTCTGTGCAGTGCCGATATTATGGCTTCTCTTTTTCGTTTTTGGTTGCTATTTGCCGAGAGTAATTTGCCTCTCTACGACCGAGCCGTCGTTGTAGCGTATAGTGATGGCAATTTCGGGTGCAGGGTTGGTTGGCGGAGTGTCGGTGCAGAACGATAAGGTGCTATTGCTGAAACCGAAAAGTGGTGGGAGGGTGTATGATGCGAGTTTTCTTGTCGGAAAAACGCGGTTTTTTGTTTTTAATTTTGTATATTTGCATCTTAAACAGACTCTAAATATACTCTTGATATGGACTTAAACCTGATAAAGCAAAATTTGTTGCAGGCGCTTGCGCTGGTCGATGATATGGCCGATGCGGTCGAAGATACGACGCTGGTGCGCGATTTGGCGATGGAGAAGGTGCGCCGTGCGTACGAGGAGCTTCGATTTGGCTCGGCATCGGTTACGGTGGAGGAGTTAGCCCCTTTGGCTGCTGTGGCGGAGGCTGCGATTGTGGCCGACCAGAGCGTTGATAGCGAGGTGGATAGCGACGAGGAGCCAGAAATCGAGGTCGAGTTTATTTTGCCCGACGACGAGGCCGATGACGAGGCTGACGACGAGGCCGACGAAGAACAGTCTATCGTAGCCGAGGAGGTTGTGGCCGAAGAGAAGGTCGAAGAAGAGACCGAAGAAGAGGTCGAAACGGAGCCTGCCTATGTTGAAGAGCCTGTGGCCGAGGAGGATACCGAAGAGGAGTCTGCCGAGGTCGAAACGGTTGTTGCGCCCGAGCAGTCCCACGTCGAAGAGTTGGCCGAAGATGATGAGGTTGAAGATGAACCGTTTGGTGGTCTGCCGATGATAGAGGCGTTGCCAATCGAGCGCCCCGTGGTCGAGGCATCGTCGGGTGGCGAACTCTCGCTCTTTGGTGACGAAGAGAGGGTTGAGCGCAAGAGTCGCAAGGCGCGTCGCAATATAATCAGGTCGCTCTACGAGGAGGAGAGTCCGGCAACGATGGCCGAGGAGTCGCATATCGCAGAGCCGAAAGCGGAGATGTCGGCCGAGGTTGTTGAGCAGGTCGAGGAGGTGGCGCAGCAAGTTGTTGAGCCACAAGTTGAGCAGCCGCAAGTTGCTGTTGCAGAGCCGTTGGAGTCGGAGGGTGTCGAGTTGCCGTCCGAGGAGTCGCCACGAGTGCTTGGCGAGGTGTTGGGTGGCGATGTGCAGGTCCTGGGCGATGCTATGGCTGCGCGACCATCGATTTCCGACTCGTTGCCGCTTACGTCGATTTGTGAGGCGATAGGTGTTGCCGACCGATATATGCTCGCTCGCGAGTTGTTCGATGGAGACTCAAAGGCTTGCGAGGAGGCGTTGAAGGCCCTCGATGCAATCGACAACTTCGACGACTGTATGGTTCATATTGTTGAGAACTACTCGTGGTTGCCAACCTCGAATGGAGCGAAACTTGTGGTCGATTTGTTGCAACGCAAATTTCAGTAGTATATGGCAAAACTCTATATTGTTCCCACACCGATAGGCAATCTTGACGACATCACGTTGCGCGCCGTCAAGGTGTTGCAGCAGGTCGATTTTATATTGGCCGAGGATACGCGCACCTCGTCGGTGTTGATGAAGCATTTGGGAATCGATAAACCTTTGCGCTCCCACCATAAATTTAACGAGCACGCGACCGTCGCTGCCGTTGCCGACTCTATTGCCGAGGGGCGTAACGTGGCATTGGTCTCCGATGCGGGTACTCCCGGTATCTCCGACCCCGGTTTTTTGCTTGTGCGCACCTGCGTTGAGCAGGGTATCGAGGTTGAGACTCTGCCTGGTGCAACGGCTTGTATTCCTGCGTTGGTGCAGAGTGGATTTCCGTGCGACCGCTTCTGCTTCGAGGGCTTCTTGCCGCAGAAGAAGGGCCGTCGCAAACGTTTGGCCGAATTGGCCGCCGAGCCTCGTACGATAGTCTTTTACGAGTCGCCATATCGCGTAGTCAAGTGCTTGGAGCAGTTGGTCGAGACCTTTGGTCCGGAGCGTATGGTATCGGTGTCGCGCGAATTGACCAAAAAGTTTGAGCAGACCGTGCGAGGAACACTTGCCGAAGTGGTTGCCCACTTCCGCCACCAAGCCCCAAAGGGCGAATTTGTGATAGTCCTGTCGGGTAGTAACTATAAACCGCACGCAACGGAGTGTGACCAACAACAAAGCGAGGAGGACGATGAGTAGGGGTGTAGATAGAGATTGGCGCGTTGGATTTTTGTGGTGGCTCTGCCGTTTGCTGGCCGTGATGCCCGATTGGTTCAAGTACTATGTCGTGTTGGAGTGGATTTATTTCATTCTGCGATATGTTTTGCGCTATCGACGTCGCCTGATTTTGCGCCAACTATCCGAATCGTTCCCCGAAAAGAGTGATACGGAGTGCCGTCGCATCTGCAACGACTACTATCGTACGCTCGCCGAGATGGTGGTCAATATTGTGACGTTGGCGGGTATGTCGGCCGAGGAGCGGTCGCGTCGCTTGACGATAGAGGGTGGCGATGTTGTCGCTTCCGAAATCGAGAATCGCAACAGCGTGATGCTTACGTCGCACTATGGCTGTTGGGAATACGCCTCGTTTGTGGTCGAACTCTTTACCGATGTGCATCTGGTTGCGGCATATCACCCGCTTACCAACAAATTGATAGACCGTCTGTTGCTTCGTATGCGTACCCACGAGCGAGTGACGCCTGTGGCGAGCAACGCCTTTATGCGTTTCTATATCGAAAATCGCGACGGTATCGATGGCAAGAACTTGATGCTTGGCCTTATTGCCGACCAGAATAGTCCGCCTCGCAAGGATATCCATTGGTACAACTTCCTCAACCACCCGACGCTCTTCTTCGAGGGTGGCGAGGCGTTGGCGTTGAAGTACCACCTGCCGGTCTATTATGTCGAGGTTGAGCACGTGCGCCGAGGGTATTATAATTGCTCATTTACGAAGATTTACGATGGTGAGGCCGAGGTTGCTCCTCACGAGATTACGGAACGATATGTGCGTCTGTTGGAGCAATCCATCAGCCGACGTCCCGAGTTGTGGATGTGGTCGCATCGTCGTTGGAAGATAGTACCCGACCCCGAAACGGGTCGACCACGCTGGGTCGGATAGTGTGTCGAGAGTTAGATGAAGGTTGCAGTCGTCATATTGAATTGGAACGGAGTGTCGCATCTGCGTCGCTTTCTGCCATCGGTGGTTGGCCGAACGGAGGGTGCCGATATTGTTGTGGCTGATAATGGCTCGACCGATGAATCGGTCGAGGTGTTGGAGCGTGAGTTTCCGAGTGTGAAGGTTGTGCGACTCGACCGCAATTATGGATTTGCCGAGGGCTACAATCGAGCGTTGGGGCAGTTGCACGGCTACGACCTCTTTGTGTTGCTTAACTCCGATGTCGAGCCCGATGAGGGGTGGCTTGCCCCTTTGGTCGAGGTTATGGAGAGCGAGACCGATGTGGCAGCCGTAGGCCCGAAGATATTGTCACTTGCCGAGCGTGACCGCTTTGAGTATGCGGGGGCGTCGGGCGGATATATCGACTATCTGGGCTATCCGTTCTGTCGTGGTCGAATATTGGAGGCTACGGAGCGTGATGAGGGGCAGTACGACGACCGCCGCGACCTGTTTTGGGTCTCGGGTGCAGCATTTTGTTGCCGAGCCGAACTCTTCAAGGCGTTGGGTGGCTTTTGTGGCGAATTTTTTGCCCATATGGAGGAGATAGACCTCTGTTGGCGTATGCAACTTGCAGGTTGGAGAGTGGTCGTTGAGCCGCGAAGCCGTGTTTGGCATTTGGGCGGAGGAACGTTGCAGAGCAGTTCGCCTCAAAAACGATTCTACAACCATCGCAACAACTTGGCGATGTTGTTCCGCTGCGCATCGCCAATGCAGCGTGTGGTGGTGGCCGTTGTTCGACCGCTACTCGATTTGGCTGCGGCGTTGAGTTATGGCGTGGGTGGCGATTGGGCCTCGGCGAAGGCTGTGTGGAGGGCCTATTGCGACTTTATGGCGTGGCATCGACGTTTGTCGCACGAGCGACGTGAGATACAGCATACGGCCGTATCGCGTTCGCAATATATATATAAGGGTATTATTCCGCTACGCTATCTGTTGGGGTGGCGAAGCTTTGATAAATTGATGTAAAGATGCGTAAACTTGTAATTATTCCGACCTACAACGAGCGAGAGAATGTCGCTCGTATGATTGAAAAGGTGTTGTCGTTGGAGGGTGACTTCAATCTGCTCTTTGTTGATGATGGTTCGCCCGATGGTACGGCCGAGATTATCGAGGAGTATCAGGCAAAATATGGCGAGCGCGTTAATCTGATTAAGCGTGCCGGCAAGTTGGGTCTCGGTACTGCCTATATTGCCGGATTTCGTTGGGCTTTGGAGCGCGACTACGACTACATCTTCGAGATGGATTGCGACTTTTCGCACAATCCCGACGACTTGTTGCGCCTAACAGCCCGCTTGGATAACGATGCCGATGTGGCGGTCGGCTCGCGATATGTGAGAGGTGTGAATGTGGTGAATTGGCCACTCTCGCGCCTGCTGATGTCCTACTTTGCATCAAAATATGTCCGCATCATAACAAGTATGCCCGTATGTGATGCAACCGCAGGTTTTGTCGGTTACCGTCGCGAGGTATTGCAGGCAATGAACCTCCCTACAATCGAAATGATTGGCTACGGATTCCAAATCGAGATGAAATATACGGCTTGGAAGTTGGGCTTCCGCATTGCCGAGGAGTCGATTATCTTTGTAGACCGCGAGGCCGGTGTCTCCAAAATGTCGAGCAGTATCTTTGGCGAGGCCTTCTTTGGGGTCTTGAAGTTGCCGTTTAGGAAGATATACCGCGCGTAAATTGATTTTATAAGCTCTTTGCTTCCGCTAACAAAGAAAGTGACCAATGGGACGTACATCGAGTACTATCCATCGGCCACTTTTTTTGCCTCCCGATGTGCCAAAAGCAATATTATAGGCGCGAAAAAAACCTACAAAACTTTTTTCGTTTACAAAGTTTTCTTGTATATTTGCACCCTGAAAACTCATCATTTGTTGATGGCGTAATAGTTTGAAAAGGTACAAAGGTTATGTCACACCGCGAAAGAATAGTAGAACGTGCGGCAACGATGTTTGCCGAGCAGGGCATAAAGTCTATCAGAATGGACGATGTGGCCAAGTCGCTCGGTATGTCGAAGCGTACGCTCTACGAGATGTTTGCCGATAAGGAGGAGTTGCTCTACCACTCTGTTCGCCATTTGACCGAGGTGCAGAATCGGCAGTCGCGAGAGGCGATGCAACGTTTCGAGGGTAATATTGTCGCGATTTTTGAGGGTATCAGGGTTGCGATGAAGGTTCAGCCGACGATGCACCGAATTATGAGCAATCTCCAAAAGTTCTATCCGGCACTCTATGAGCGTATTAGGGGCGAAATGGAGCAGGAGCACGGAGCGCGTTTGTACGATATGATTATGGGTTATATCGACGAGGGACTTATTTTGCCACAGACCAACGTGCGACTCTCTATTACGTTGCTCTACTATACGACGATGTCGATTATCTCGATGCCGCTTGGTAAGGCTTCGTCGGAGAGTGTCGATAGGCAGGAGTTGTTGATGTATGCGGTTGTAAATTTCTTCCGTGGAATATCGACCGTAAAGGGAGTTTTGCAGATTGACGAATATTTTGCCGCCAACGGTGAGTCGGCCTCCGAATAAGAATTGATAAAGTATAAAATTATAAATTGTAGTAAAATTATGAAAAGATTGGTTTTGATGTTGGGCTTCATTGCCGCGACACTCTCCATTTCGGCGCAAGAGCAGCAGAAGGAGGCGTTGGTATTGACCCTTAATCAAGCGTTGGATATCGCGCTCAGCGAGAATCCGACCATCAAGGTTGCCGATAAGGAGATTGAGGTGAAGCGTTATGCCAAGCAGGGTACCTACGCCAAGCTCTATCCGCAGATTGACGCAACGGCCACCTATCAGCGTGTGTTGGCAAAGCAGACGATGAGTATGGACTTCGGTGGTCAGACACAGACTATTAAGGTTGGTAGCGACAACTCGTTCAATGGTGGTATTACGGCAGGTATGCCTATCATTAACGCGCAGTTGTGGACAAGCCTCAAAATCTCGGCCCTCGATGTTGAGTTGGCTGTCGAGAAGGCTCGTTCGTCGCGTATTGATATGGTAGAGCAGGTGACGAAGGCATACTATGCAGCACTGTTGGCAAAGGAGTCGCGCGACCTCTATAAGCGAGTTTACGACAATGCTGTCGAGAATAACTCGATTGTCAAGAAGAGATACGATGTGGGCCAAGTGTCGGAGTACGATATGATTTCGTCGAATGTCTCGGTGCAGAATGCGATACCTAATGTTATCGAGGCCGAGAATAGCGTGGTGCTTACGCTCTGGCAGTTGAAGGCGTTGCTTGGTATCGACCTCGAAAAGAATATCGATGTTGCCGGTACGCTGACCGACTACGAGGGTGTGATGAACGATGGTTATAAGATTTCGCAAATCGATTTGACCAACAACTCGACCCTCAAACAGCTCGATATTCAGGAGCAGCAGTTGGAGAAGGCTGTGAAATTGACCAAGATGGCCAACGTTCCAACCCTCTCAATCAATGCTGCCTACCTCTATACCGCACTTGGTAACGACGGTAAATTCTTCAACAAGGGTGCGTGGAATCCATACTCCTATGCAGGCTTGTCGCTCAATATTCCGATTTTTGCCGGTAATGCGAAGCGTGCCGCAACTCGTGAGCAGCGTCTCAACCTCTCGAACTTGAAGTTGCAGCGCGAGAATGCCGAGCGTATGTTGCGCGTCTCGGTTGTGCAGTATCTCAACAATATGGAGTCGAGCGTGAAGAAGTACTATGCCTCGGCAGCTACCGTTTCGCAGGCGCAACGCGGCTACGACATCTCGGTAAAGCGTTACGAGGTGGGTCGCGGTACGTTGGTCGATATCGACAACTCGCAGCTTGCGCTTACACAGGCCGAGTTGAGCCGCAATCAGTCGATTTTCAATTTCCTTACGGCGAAGGTTTCGTTGGATAAGGTTCTGGGTAACTACGAGAATAATAAATAAACGATAGATGATTATGAAAACAATGTTTAAGTCGCTGCTTGTTGTGGTTGCAATGGCAGCAGTAGCCTGTGGCGGAGCCGAGGATAAGAGCGCAGCGCAGGCAGAGGTAAAATTGCCTAAAATCGAGGTTGAGAAGGCTGTTGCTCGCGATGTCGTTCAGCAGGTTATCTTTACGGGTAGCGTAGAGGCCGAGGTTGTGAATAATATCGCACCGCAGTCGCCTCGCCGTATTACCGATATTCGTGTCGATGTGGGTGACCACGTATCGAAGGGCGATGTGCTTGTGAGCCTTGAAAATACGGCTCTTTCGCAGGCAAAGGCCCAGATGGATAATGCCAAGTTGGAGTATGAGCGTACGAACGAACTCTATGAGTTTGGCGGTGCTTCGAAGTCGGAGTGGGACGCTCGTCGTCTGCAATACGAGGTTGCAAAGTCGGCATACGAGAACCTATTGGAGAACACCACTTTGGTAGCCCCTATCTCGGGTATCGTTTCGGCTCGCAACTACGATAAGGGCGATATGACGGGTGGTAGCCCTGTGCTTGTTATCGAGCAGATTCGTCCTGTAAAGATTATGATTAACGTGTCGGAGGCCCTCTTCTCGAAAATCCGCAAGGGTATGAAGGTCTATGTTACGCTCGACGCCTATGGCGAGGAGCAGTTTGCCGGCTCGATTGCCCGCATCTATCCGACAATCAACAACGCAACCCGCACCTTCCCTGTCGAGGTTTCGGTGCCTAACCGCGACGAGCGTGTGCGTCCGGGTATGTTTGCCCGCGTGACCCTTCCATACGGTAAGGCAAAGCGCGTAGTTGTTGAGGACCGTGCTATCAACAAGTTGATGGGTTCGGGCGACCGCTATGTATATATCTTCGACGCGGCAACTTCGACCGTTTGTTACAGCAAGGTTGAGTTGGGTCGCCATATGGGTACCGAGTACGAGATTATCTCGGGTATCAAGGCTGGTGAGGCTGTCGTTGTAAAGGGTCAGTTGGCTCTTACGAACGGCGCACAGGCAGAGGTTGTAAATAAATAGAACAGAGCAAGATGAATATCTATAAAACAGCAGTCAATAACCCGATTACGACGATACTCGTATTTGTCGCCGTAGCATTGTTCGGTATCTTCTCGTTGGTGAAGTTGCCAATCGACCTGTTGCCGCGCATTGATACGCCGTATATTATGGTTATCACGGCCTATCCGGGTGCAAGTGCGGAGGATATTGAGGAGAACGTTACCAAACCGCTCGAAAACTCACTCAACGGAGTGGACGACCTCAAACATATCTCCTCCAAATCGAAGGAGAATATCTCGGTTGTAACGTTGCAGTTTGAGTACGGTGTAGACCCCGATGTGGCTACCAACGACGTGCGCGACAAACTCGACGTTGCGAAGAACAACCTTCCCGACGAGGTTAATACGCCTATCATCTTCAAATTCTCGACCGACGAGATTCCTATCTTGCTGATGTCGATTAAGGCTAATGAGTCGTGGAGTGGCCTTTATAAGATTATCGATGAGCGTGTCTCGACTCCGTTGGCTCGTGTCAGCGGTGTGGGTACTGTCTCGGTGCAGGGTATTCCGGAGCGTCAGTTGCAGGTCTATTGCGACCCATACAAGTTGGAGGCCTATGGCTTGACTATCGAGGGTATCTCGCAGACCATCGCCTACGAAAATATGACAATCCCTGCGGGTCAGATGGATATTGGTACCAACACCTACGCTTTGCGTGTAGACCAGGAGTTTACCGATGCCAAGGAGTTGGAGAATATCGTTGTCGGCTCGCGTGGTGGCGCCAATATCTACTTGCGCGATGTTGCTACGGTGACCGATACCGAGCAGGAGCGTTCGCAGGAGGCCTACAACAATGGCGAGCGTAGCGGTCTGATGATTATCCAGAAGCAGACGGGTGCCAACTCGGTGCAGATTTCGCAGAAGGTTAAGGAGGAGTTGGCAAAGATTGCTCCAACGTTGCCTTCCGATGTGCGCGTAGTTCCGTTTGTCGATACATCGGACAACATTCTCGACACTGCATCGTCGTTGCTCGAAACGATTATGACAACCTTTATCGTCGTGATGTTTGTCGTGATGTTGATGCTCGGTCGTTGGCGTGCGATGTTTATCATCATCTTGACGATTCCAATCTCGATGCTCTCGGCGTTGATTTATCTGCTCTTCACCGACGACTCGCTCAATATTATCACAATGTCGGCCCTCTCGATTTCGATTGGTATGGTGGTCGATAATGCGATTGTGGTCTTGGAGAATATCACGACCCACGTCGACCGAGGCTCGCGAGTTAAGCAGGCTGCGATATTTGCAACCAAGGAGGTTGGTCTTTCGATTATCGCCTCGACGCTGACGACGTTGGCCGTATTCTTGCCGCTCACGATGATTGAGGGTATGGCCGGTGTGCTCTTTAAGCCGATGGGTTGGATGGTAACCATCACGCTGACCGTCTCGATGGCTGCTGCGCTTACCTTTACGCCGGTACTCTGCTCGCTCATTATGAAGCAGAAACCCGTTAAGTCGCCATTGCAGCGCTGGGTCGATGCGGCTATGGGCTGGTTGGACGACATCTATGAGAAGACGTTGGAGTGGTGCGTAAATCACCGCAAGACCTTCGTTGTCGGAGCGTTGCTTCTGTTCGTAGGCGTTGTTGTGTTGATTGGCCCGCGTGTTAAGACCGAGTTCTTCCCTGTGCAGGATAATGCCCGTATTACGGCTACCGTGAAGCTTCCGGTTGGTACGCGTCAGGAGGTTACCCGCGATTTGGCGTTGCGTATCAGCAACCAATTCCGCGAGAGCTATCCCGAGATTAAGACTATTGGTGCGTCGCTCGGTGTTGCCGATACCGACAACTCGTTTGCAGCAATTCAGGATAATGGTACTCACCATATTTCGCTCAATATCTCGCTCGTTCGTAAGACCGACCGTGAGCGTACGCTGACCCAGATTGCCGACCTTATGCGTAAGGATTTGGAGGGCTATACCGAGGTTCGTACCTTCGAGGTTATCGAGTCGGGTCAGAAGGGTGGTGCCGGTGGTCAGGCTTCGGTCGATATCGAGCTCTATGGCTACAACTTTGCCGATACCGACCTTGCGGCTGCCCAAATCAAGGAGATGATGCTCTCGGTTCCGGGCTGTACGGAGGTTGTAATTTCGCGCGACGAGTATACGCCTGAATATCAGGTTGTCTTCGACCGCGAGAAGTTGGCGATGAACGGCCTCAATGTGGCAACTGCTGCAACGTTCCTCCGCAATCGAGTCAATGGTTCGGTAGCATCGTACTACCGTGAAGATGGCGAGGAGTACGATATTCTCGTGCGCTATGCTCGCGAGTTCCGTGAGTCGGTCGAGGAGATTGAGAACATCACGCTCTACAACACCTCGACGGGTGCGGCGTTGAAGGTTCGCGACCTGGGCCACGTTGTAGAAACGCAGTCGCCTCCGACCATCGAGCGTAAGGACCGTTCGCGCTATGTCAAGATTTCGGGTTCGGTAGGTCACGGCTATGCTATGTCCGACGTTATCGAGGGTACGGTTGCCGGCCTTAAAGAGATGGAGTTGCCGGCAGGTGTAACCTGGGGCCTGGGTGGTACTTACGAGGACCAGCAGGATACGTTCCGCGACCTCTTTATGTTGCTCGTGCTGATGGTTATCCTCGTCTATGTGATTATGGCTTCGCAGTTTGAGTCGTTGCTCTATCCTTTCGTGATTATGTTCTCGTTGCCATTTGCTATCGTGGGTGTATTGTTCGGCTTGTGGCTTACGGGTACGGCTGTCGGTGTGATGGGTCTGCTTGGTGTGCTGATGTTGGTTGGTATCGTGGTTAATAACGGTATCGTGCTTGTCGACTACACCCGACTTCTCATTGGCCGTAAGATGGGTATCATCGAGGGCTGTGTTGCTGCGGGTCGTTCGCGTCTGCGTCCAATCCTGATGACTACGGCAACGACCGTACTCGGTATGGTGCCTATGGCTGTTGGCTCGGGCGTCGGCTCGGAGATGTGGAACTCGCTCGGTATGGTTGTGGCTTGCGGTTTGACCTTCTCGACCCTCGTTACACTCTACCTGATTCCTGTTCTCTTTGCAGTGTTCGCATTGCGTGGCGAGCGTCGTCGCGCCAAGCGTCTTGCAGCTCAAAATGCGCAGTAATAACCCTTAAAGCAGAAAATATATGAAAGCAATATTTATAGCCTGCAATCAGGCACTCTACGAAGAGGTTCAGCAGCGCTTGTCGGCACTCGGTGTTCGAGGCTATACGGCTTGGGAGGAACTTATCGGTTGCGGTACTGCAACCGGTGAGCCCCACCTCGGCGATGCGGTTTGGCCAACAATGAACTCCTCTCTTATTACCGTGGTCGAGGATTCGCAACTCGACGTCGCTATGGAGGCTCTTCGCCAAATCGATAACGCTAACCCACAGCTTGGTCTTCGGGCATTCTGGTGGGAGGTTGGCGGCACTCTGTAAAAAATCGATTTTAGGCAGCATTTGCTGCGTTACGCTTAATCCCCAAGACAGTCACATACGCCGAGTATGCTCCTGCCTTGGGGATTTTCGCAAGCCTTGCAACTGCTTGCCTAAAATGCAATTTTCGGAAAAATCGATTTTATAAGGTCTTTGCTGCCGCTAACGCTTTTGTCAGCAAAGGGTAGTACGTCAAGTACAGCCCATCGCCGCCAAAACCGCCGAGCGTGGCAAAGCCTCTTCTAAAATCAATTTTGGGTCACCTGTGGTGGCCTTTTTTGTTAGGGTCGTTAATCCCTCTTCGAGGGCTTTTCCTCCTTCGCGCCTCGGCAAAGCGTGCAAGCACCCTCTGCACTCGGCTTGGCGTCGGTTA
>JAZQSA010000025.1:0-7249 GCA_045629905.1 Alistipes sp.
CGTGTAGCGTTGGCTAAGTTGCTCCCTATGCAGCGTGGTGACTTCGAGGGCTTGTTCAAGGTTATGAAGGGCTATCCAGTGATTGTTCGTTTGCTCGATCCACCATTGCACGAGTTCGTTCCTCACACTGAGAAGGATCAGAAGGAGTTGGCAGATGAGATGGGTATCTCGTTCGAGAAGGTAGCTGCTAAGGTTGAGTCGTTGCACGAGGTTAACCCTATGCTCGGTCACCGTGGTTGCCGTCTTGGTAACACCTATCCGGAGATTACCGAGATGCAGGCACGCGCTATCATCGAGGCTGCAATGAACGTTAAGGCTTCGGGTACCCCTGTAAAGGTTGAGATTATGGTTCCGCTCGTAGGTAACCACAAAGAGTTGCGCTACCAGAAGAACGTAATCGACCAGACCGCTAACGCAGTATTTGCAGAGCGCAACGATAAGATTGACTACCTCGTAGGTACTATGATTGAGGTTCCACGCGCTGCCGTAACCGCAAATCAGATTGCCGAGGTTGCAGAGTTCTTCTCGTTCGGTACCAACGACCTTACCCAGATGACTCTCGGCTTCTCGCGTGACGATATCGCGAAGTTCTTGCCTGTATACCTCGACAAGAACATCATCAAGGCTGACCCATTCAAGGTTCTCGACCGCAATGGCGTAGGCCAGTTGGTTCGTGAGGCTGTTATGAAGGGTCGCTCGACTCGTCTCGACTTGAAGTGTGGTATCTGCGGTGAGCACGGTGGTGAGCCATCGTCGGTAGAGTTCTGCCACTTCGCAGGTCTTAACTACGTAAGCTGCTCGCCATTCCGTGTGCCTATCGCACGTTTGGCTGCGGCTCACGCTGCTCTCAAAGAGAAATAGTAAACCGATGCGATGAAAAAACTCTGTTTCATAATCGCATTAACCATAGCCTTTTTCTGTGCGACCGCCTCTCGGGCGGCCGCACAAGAGAAGGGTGATTGGACTCTTGGTGTGCGTACAGGTCTATACACCCACTCGGGCAATGGCGCAAAGTATGCGGTTGGTCTTACGAGCCGCTACAATCCTATTGATGGATTGCGTATCGAGCCTTCGGTGTTGTGGGTTGTAGGTCGTGGCTGTTCGGTCGATGTGTCGTTCAACGTTCACTACACGTTTAGCCTTACGCGCCGAAATAATATGTGGCTCTATCCGATTGTCGGTATTGGAGTCAATGAGGTAAATCATTGGTCGATGGGTGTCAATCTCGGCGCCGGCTACGATTGGGATTTTCATCGCCATTGGGTATTTACTACCGAGGTAATATATGTCGTGCAGACGGCAAACCATCGCTACCTCAAAAATCCGATTGTTCCAAAAGTCGGTATCTCGTATAAATTTTAGGTATTTATGCGATAAATATTTGTAAAAAACAGATATTTTTCATACCTTTACATTTAAGAAATCCTAAAAACTAAAATTATGAAAAAGATTATCCTCGTTTTGGCAGCATTGTTCTGTGTTGCAACCGTTTCGGCAAAGGACGGTAAGTTCGTTTCGGGCGTCAAAGATTTTGGTAACGCCGTAGCAGAGCAGACTTGGACAGCAGGTCTTCGCGTTGGCTCGGGTTTGCAGGCTACCGCAGAGTGGATGTATAGCGACGCGGCTTATGTAGAGGGTCGTTTCGGTATGTCGTGGTGCAATGCAGGAGCTGTTGTTATGGCCGACTTTACGGCTCTTCACAACTGGAATGTTTGCACTATGGACTGGACTCCATCGGCAGGTGAGTGGTTCTTCGACGCAGGTTGCGGTGTTGGCGTAGGTGGCCGTGAGCATTACTGCTATGTAGGTGCTGCTGGTTGTGCTAAATTGGGTATCAAACTCAATAGCGTACCTTTGCGCATTGCCGTAGATTGGACTCCTGTAATCGGTCCGGAGATTGGTTATGGTGGTGGCAATTCTGTTGCGAAGTTTAATTCGTACGGTTTGGCTAACTTTGGTATATCGTGCGCATACTGCTTCTAAAAGCAGCCGATTATAAAGGCTGATTTCTGCGTTACGGTCGGCAAGTCGAAATAGTCACATACGCCAAGTATGCTCCTACTTCGCCTTACCTTCCAAGCCTTGAAATAAGACCTTTCTAATCAACTGCGCGAGGAGCGCGATATAATCCCCAAGACTGAAAATGGTCTTGGGGATTTTGTTTCTGCAAATAAACTCATTCGTGTAAACGAAGCGGCTGATAGCGAATGAAATTATGCCCCTGCAAAGCGGATAATTCCGCTAAATTTTATATCTTTGCTTTTGTAAATATACTCAACGTACGATGATATACTTTAATCGACGACTCTCGACGCGTGTGCGACTGCTACTCGCACTGCTCTCGGCTCTGCTTCTATCTGCGGGTTGGATTGGGGCTGGCGGTTTGCCTCTGCTTATCGCCTTTGTGCCTCTGTTGTTTATCAGTGCGGAATATAGTGGCTCGTTGCGCGATACGATGGCGATGCTCGGTTGGGCAGCACTGTCGTTTGTCGTATGGAACGTGGCGACAGTTTGGTGGGTGTGGAATGCGGCTCCGATTGGTACGATAGCGGCTACGGTCGTATCGTCGTGGTGGAGTTTGGTGGCTTTTATGCTCTTTCACGTCGTGTCGAAGCGTGCGCCGAGTGCTATCGCCTATATGCTCTTTATCGTTGGGTGGATTGCTTGCGAGTATATCTATATCGAAGCCCCTGCGATGTCGTTCCCGTGGTTGGTGCTGGGCAACGGCTTTGCCAACGATGTGTGGGCAGTGCAGTGGTACGAATATACGGGAGTGCTTGGCGGCTCGTTGTGGGTCTTGATTGTCAATGTGTTGGCTTTTAAGTCGTTGCTCACGATGCGTAAGCGGACGTGGATTGCGACGACCCTCGCCCTTGCTCTGCCAATCGTGCTGTCGGTCGCACTCTATATGGCAAACGACCCTTCGTCGGCCCGAGATACGGAGCGCGAGAGGGTGAAGGTTGCCGTAGTTCAGCCCAATGTCCCTTGTTACGAGAAATTCATATCCGACGTGGGAACGCAGCAGGACAATCTCGTCGCTCTGTTGGGTGAGGTGTCGGATAGTGTCGATTTTGTGTTGATGCCCGAGACGTCGCTTGGTGTGACTATCGACGAGTCGCGTCGTGGCGACTACGATGTTGTGCGTCGTATGGTTGAGCAGTTGCGTGCGCGTCGTATGGGTGCGATGGTCGTATGCGGAACGTCGAGCCTTCGCCTCTATGGCAATGTTGCAGGCTCTGCGACGGCTCGCTATTCAAACGGCCTATACTACGATTTGTACAACTCGTCGCTCGGTGTCGATTCTTTGGCTAACGCTTTGCCAATGCACCACAAGGCCAAACTCGTAATTGGTGTTGAGACCCTCCCTGCCTGGTTCCGTAGCAATGGTCTGTTTGGTGTCGATTTGGGCGGTATTACAGGCCAACTCGGCATTGGAGAGTCGGCTCTGCCATTTGTGCATAATGGCGTTGCTGTTGCCCCTGCAATCTGCTACGAGGCGATGTATGGCGACTTTATGGGCGAGTTTGTGAGGGGTGGCGCACAGATTTTGGGCGTAGTGTCGAACGATGGCTGGTGGGGTAATACACCGGGTCATCGCTACCTATTTGCATATTGCCGATTGCGAGCCATAGAGCATCGTCGTGCGATTGCCCGTAGTGCCAATACGGGTGTGTCGGGCTTTATTGATATGCGTGGCGAGGACGTTTCGCGCCTCGAATGGGAGGAGCGCGGAGTGCTGACGGCCGACCTGCCTCTCAACGATGAGCCGACGCTCTATACCCGCTATGGCGACTACATTGGTCGCTTGTCGCTATACCTTGCGATTTTGTCGTTGCTCTACGCTGTGGCATATTGGGCCAAGCGTCGTTTCTATTTAGTACCTTAAAAAATATAGATATGAACTATTCGGAGACTATCGAATATCTCTTTTCGTCGTTGCCAACATTTCAGAATGTCGGTAGCACAGCCTATAAGCCGGGCCTTGAACGCATCACGGAGTTTTGCCGTAAGCTTGGCAATCCGCAGCGCAACTACTTTATAGTTCACGTTGCGGGAACGAACGGCAAGGGGTCGGTATCGAACCTCTTGGCTGCGGTGTTTCAGCAAGCGGGATACCAGACGGGCCTCTACACATCGCCCCATCTGTGCGACTTCCGTGAGCGCATACGCGTCAATGGCGAGATGATTTCGAAGCAGAAGGTGGTCAATTTTGTCGATAAGTATCGTCGCGATATGGAGGAGTGCGAACTCTCGTTCTTCGAGATGACTACCGCCCTTGCGTTCGACTACTTTGCGCAGTCCGATGTCGAGGTGGCAGTTATCGAGACGGGACTTGGCGGAAGACTCGATGCTACGAATATCGTAATCCCAGCCATAAGCGTCATTACCAATGTGGGGTTGGAGCATACGGCTCTGCTTGGCGACTCGCTGCCGAAGATTGCTCGCGAAAAGGCGGGTATCATCAAGAAGAGTATCCCGGTAGTTGTGGGCGAGCGCAATTCGGCCTACAACCTTGTGATTGAGGATATAGCCGACGATAAACGCTCGACGGTAATCTATGCCGAAGATGCCTTTGAGTGTCAAAATCGTTCGGTGGAGGGCGACAAGCAACTCTTCGATATGGTCCGTCTGCGCGATGGTCAGCACTACCGTCTGCGTACGGGTCTGCTGGGCGAGTATCAGCAGCAGAATGTGGCGATTGTTTGTGCTGTTGCCGACTACTTGCACGAAAATACACCTCTCTCGATAAGTCGCCGTGCATTTGTCGAAGGTGTGCGCGATGTGTTGCAGATTACCGCGTTTCAGGGTCGTTGGCAGGTGCTAAACCAAGAGCCGCTGACGGTTTGCGATACGGCACACAATGCCCACGGCTTGGCGTGCGTTGCCAAGCAGCTACGAGAGCGCAGTAATAGCGGGCGATTGTTGTGCGTGATGGGATTCTGCGAGGATAAGGATATAGAGCAGATGTTGTCGCTGATGCCTGCCGATGCTCACTACATCTTTACGCGTGCCGATATGCCGCGTGCCGCCAAAACCGAGGTGCTTGCCGATGTGGCTCGTACGTTGGGCCTCGACTTTGAGTGTCGTGAGTCGGTTACCGAGGCTGTCGAGGCTGCGAAGGCTATGTTGTCGGCCGATGATATGCTCTTTATCGGTGGCTCGACCTTTGTGGTTGCCGAGGCTTTGTCGTTACCACAGGAGTAGGTTGGCGTTGATAACAAAGAGGCCTGTTCTCGTTAGTGGAACAGGCCTCTTTGCTTATTTTGTTTTGTAGGAGCAACGATATTGCCCCTTCGAGAGTTTTAGAATCTTGCTTTTCAGCAGATTGCGACGCAATGGCGAGAGGTGGTCGGTAAAGACCTTGCCTTCGAGGTGGTCGTATTCGTGCTGAATTACGCGGGCAGGGTAGCCCGAGAACTCCTCGTCGTGCTCCTCGAAATTCTCGTCGTGGTAGCGCATACGAATCGAGACAGGGCGCACCACATCCTCGTTGATGCCCGGAATCGAGAGGCAGCCCTCCTCGAAGTGCGACACCTCGGCCGAACGCTCATAAATCTCGGCATTGACAAAGACCTTGCGGAAGTTTGCCAACTCTGGAACCTCCTCGGCCCACGGAGTGCAATCAACGATAAAGAGGCGGATATTCTTGCCAATCTGCGGTGCGGCCAAACCTACGCCACTCGCCTCGCCAAGTGTAATCCACATATCATCGACCAACTTCTTGAAGTCGGGGTACGAAGCGTCGATGTTCTCGCTTGCCTTACGAAGCGTTGGGTTACCGTAAATGACTATTGGGTATATCATTTTTAATTTTTAATTTTTAACTTTTAATTATCTTGCAGAGTCCATATAGGACTGCAAAATTATCGTTGCTGCGACCTTATCGACCAACGCCTTGTCGCGACGAGCCATCTTGCCGATGCCGCTCTCGCGGATAGTGCGCTGTGCGAGGACCGACGTAAATCGCTCATCGTATAGAACGACCTCCTTGTCGGGAAAATTGTGTCGCAGGCGACCAACCAAAGGCTCGATGTAGCGCATCGTTTCGCTCTTCTCGCCATTCATCTGCGAGGGCTTGCCCACGACAATAGTCGTAACGTCCTCCTTTGAGCAGTAGTCGGCGATATATCGTTCGAGTTGCTTGGTCTCGACCGTTTCGAGCGCTCCGGCAATAATACACAACGGGTCGCTAACGGCTAATCCCGTTCGCTTAACACCGTAGTCTATCGCCAAGATACGCCCCATACGCTATTACTTCAACTTCTTGTACAACTCGCGGAACGAGGTCTGCTTCTCGACCATTGCATACAACTCGTCGATAGCGATACGCTCCTGCTGCATCGAGTCGCGGTGGCGAACCGTCACGGTGTTGTCCTCCAAAGTTTGGTGGTCTACGGTTACGCAGAATGGAGTACCAACTGCGTCCTGACGACGGTAGCGCTTACCAATCGAGTCCTTCTCGTCGTATGCAACGTTGAAGTCGAATTTGAGCGAGTCGATAATCTCGCGAGCCTTCTCCGGAAGACCGTCCTTCTTAACAAGCGGCATAACGGCAACCTTCGTAGGAGCCAAGCAAGCAGGTATGCGCAAAACTACGCGCTCCTCGCCATTCTCCAACTTCTCCTCGCAGTAGGCAGCCGACATAATCTGCAAGAACATACGGTCTACACCAATCGAGGTCTCGACAACGTAAGGAACATAGTTCTCGCCACGCTCCGGGTCGAAGTACTGAATCTTCTTGCCCGAGAACTCCTGATGACGACCAAGGTCGAAATCGGTACGTGAGTGGATACTCACGACCTCCTTGAAGCCGAATGGGAAGTTGTACTCGATATCGGTAGCGGCATTGGCATAGTGCGCCAACTTGTCGTGGTCGTGGAAACGATAGTTCTCGTCGCCAAAGCCGAGTGCGCGGTGCCAAGCCATACGGGTATTCTTCCACTCGTTCCACCACTGCATCTCGGTACCAGGCTGCACGAAGAACTGCATCTCCATCTGCTCGAACTCGCGCATACGGAAGATGAACTGACGTGCAACAATCTCGTTACGGAAAGCCTTACCAATCTGCGCGATACCGAACGGAAGTTTCATACGGCCCGTCTTCTGAACATTGAGGTAGTTTACGAAGATACCCTGTGCAGTCTCGGGACGGAGGTAGATCTTCATGGCACCGTCAGCGGTAGAACCCATCTCGGTAGAGAACATGAGGTTGAACTGACGTACCTCTGTCCAGTTGCGTGTACCAGAG
>JAZQSA010000026.1:0-3236 GCA_045629905.1 Alistipes sp.
ATTGTTACAGGTGGCTCGGAGGCCCCTGTCGTAATCCCAAGCCTCGGTGCTTTTGCCTCGATGCACGCCCTTTCGACCCGCAACGACGACCCTCAACACGCATCGCGTCCGTTCGACACTACGCGCGACGGATTTGTAATCGCCGAGGGTGCCGGTGCGCTCATCTTCGAGGAGTTGGAGCACGCAAAGGCCCGTGGTGCCAAAATCTATTGCGAGGTTGCAGGTAGCGGTATGTCGGCCGATGCCTACCATATGACAGCCCCTTGTGCCGATGGCAAAGGCGCTATGATGTCTATGCGTTTGGCCTTGGAAGATGCCGGTATCACAACTGCCGATGTCGATTACCTCAATGCTCACGGAACAAGCACTCCGCTCGGCGACTTGGCCGAGATTACGGCTATCAAAGGCCTGTTCGGTGACGATGCCTACAAGATGAACATCTCCTCAACCAAGTCGATGACGGGCCACTTGCTCGGTGCTACGGCTGCGATTGAGGCTTTGGCTTGCATCTTCGCTATCGACAAAGGCATAGTTCCTCCGACAATCAACGTCGAGGAGGTAGACCCTCAAATCGACCCAAAACTCAACCTTACTATCGGCAAGGCTCAACAGCGCGACGTGAAGGTTGCTATGAGCAACACCTTTGGCTTTGGTGGCCACAACTCGACCGTTGTCTTCCGAAAGTTATAATACCATTTGACAAGTGTTTGATTTTCTGCTTCGTCCGATAAAACGAAATTTCGGACGCGATAAAACATACTATCGTATGATTGACGATATGTTCGGCTTCATACCGCACAATATCGAATTGTACAAGTTGGCCCTAATCCACAAATCGGCTTCGATTACGGTCGAGGGTCACACCATCAACAATGAGCGACTCGAATTTTTGGGCGATGCCGTTATCGAGAGCGTCACTTCGGACTACCTGTTCATCGAGTATCCCGAATATGACGAGGGCCGATTGACTCAACTCCGCTCGAAAATCGTATCGCGTCAATCACTCAACGGCATAGCCAAGAAGATTGGCCTCGATGAGTGTATCATCTGCAACCGTTCGGTCAATTTCTCCCAGAAACACATCTTTGGCGACGCCTTCGAGGCTATGATGGGTGCAATCTATCTCGACCAGGGCTACGACTTCACCAATCGACTGCTTATCAACTACATATACCAGCAATTCCTATCGTTGGAGGAGGTCGATGAGGTTGAGACCGACTTCAAGAGTCGCCTTATCGAGTGGGGTCAGAAGAACCACCACGCGGTCGTATTCCGCACGCGTAGCGCAACCAATGGGTCGAGTGCCGGAGCGCACAGTTTCCGCAGCGTCGTACTCATCGACGGCTTGGAGAGCGGCCACGGCATAGGCGAATCGAAGAAGGAGGCCGAGCAGAGTGCTGCAAAGTCGGTTGCACTCGAATTTAGCGACGAGCAATGCGCACGACTTCTCGACCAGCTCGACCGTCTGGATAACAACAAATAATCGACAATATGAAGACTCTTCGCGACAAGGTCGGAATCTATGGTGTCGGCAACCTTACCGATGCCGAGTTGGTCGCAGTGCTGACCGACGATGCATCGCTCGCCGAGCGACTTCTATCGCGCCACACGTTGGCCGAGATTTCCGAGATGGACCTTCCGCGTCTGCGTATGTGCGAGGGCTTTGGTCTGCGCAATGCCACGAAGGTTGCAGCCGCAGCCGAGTTGGGTCGTCGCATCGCTGCCATCGAAGGCGAGCAGGTCGAGAGCATTGCAACGGGAGCCGATGCTCTACGCACGTTGCGCCCTCTGTTCGAAGGGGTTGGTCACGAGGAGTGCTGGGCGCTGATGCTCACCTCGTCAAATCGCGTCATTGAGCGTATGCGTGTCAGTCAGGGCGGCATACAGGCTACGGTTGTCGATTACCGATTGATTGTGCGTCGCGCTCTCGAACTTCTGGCTACACGCATCATCATCGCCCACAACCACCCTTCGGGTTCGGCATTGCCATCGGAGGCCGACAAGCAGATGACCCAGCGCCTGCGCGAAGCGGCTGCTCTGTTCGACATCACGCTGCTCGACCACATCATCATCGCCTCGTCGGGCGAATCATTCTCTTTCCAACAAGGCGGCCTTCTTTAAGGGTCGGCCGACCAAAATCCGAGGCTTCGAGGGCCTTTGTTCGACAAATTTTGCATCGAACTAAAATATTGTGCCTTTGAGTGCTACGGATTCCGCCATAAATTCGTATCTTTGTCGGGTTAGAACCGAATATAATAAAACGATATATAGTTATGACACAAGAGGAACTCTTCAAAAAACTTATCGCACACTGCAAGGAGTATGGTTTTATCTTCCCTTCGAGCGAGATTTACGATGGTCTTGGTGCCGTCTATGATTATGGTCAGAATGGTGTTGAGTTGAAAAACAACATCAAGCGTTATTGGTGGGATTCGATGGTTAAGCTCCACGAGAATATCGTGGGTATCGACGCTGCAATCTTTATGCACCCACGCACCTGGGAGGCATCGGGCCACGTTGCAGCATTCAACGACCCACTCATCGACAACAAGGACTCGAAGAAGCGCTATCGTGCCGATGTGCTTATCGAGGACTACCTCGCCAAGCTCGACGAGAAGATTGAGAAGGAGGTTGAGAAGGCTCGCAAGCGTTTTGGTGAGTCGTTCGACGAGGAGCAGTACCGCGCAACTTCGCCACGCGTGAAGGAGATTGCAGAGAAGCGCGACGGCGTTCACAACCGCTTTGCCGAGGCTTTGAACAACAACGACCTTGCGGAGTTGAAGCAGATTATCCTCGACTGCGAGGTTGTATGCCCTATCTCGGGTACTCGCAACTGGACCGATGTTCGCCAGTTCAACCTGATGTTCTCGACCCAGATGGGTTCGACTGCCGAGGGTGCAAACACCATCTACCTCCGTCCCGAGACTGCACAGGGTATCTTCGTAAACTACCTCAATGTTCAGAAGACAGGTCGTATGAAGTTGCCATTCGGTATCGCACAGATTGGTAAGGCGTTCCGTAACGAGATTGTTGCTCGTCAGTTCATCTTCCGTATGCGCGAGTTCGAGCAGATGGAGATGCAGTTCTTCGTGCAGCCTGGTACCGAGATGCAGTGGTGGAACGAGTGGAAGAATACCCGTATGGCTTGGCATCGAGCTTTGGGCTTTGGCGATCAGAACTACCGTTTCCACGACCACGACAAGTTGGCACACTACGCAAATGCCGCAACAGATATC
>JAZQSA010000027.1:0-21764 GCA_045629905.1 Alistipes sp.
TGACCATCCGTTTCTTTATTCTTCAGGCGCACTGCCGCTCGACACTCGACTTCTCTAATGCTGCATTGCAGGCTGCCGTGAAGGGCTTTGATCGTTTGATGAAGGGTGTGGAGACCTTGGGTAAGATTAAGCCTTCGGCCACTACTTCGGAGGCTGTGAAGCCATCTGAGTTGGAGGCTCGTTGCCGCGAGGCTATGGACGACGATTTGAACTCGCCAATGGTTATCTCGGCGTTGTTTGACTATGTGCGTATCATCAACCAGATTGCCGAGGGTCAGCAGACCATCTCGGAGACTGATTTGGCGGAGTTGAAGCGCATCTTCGACCTCTATGTGTTCGAGATTTTGGGTCTTCGCAACGAGAAGCAGGAGGGTGCAGCAGGCGGTAGCGATATGCTCGCCAAGGTTGTCGATATGATTCTCGCAGTTCGTCAGGATGCCAAGGCAAACAAGGACTGGGCTACATCCGACAAGATCCGTAACGAACTTACTGCCATCGGTATCCGCGTTAAGGATCGTAAGGATGGTGTAGATTGGGAGCTTGAATAGCGTTTCTCTTTTTGGTAAATTTTGTTTCGCTCTGCTTGGAAATAGGTCCACTATTACCTGCGCAGTTTGGAACAAAATTTCCTCAAAAATAGTTCACGCTTAGGTTGATGACTGTTTTTGCAGACTGCGAGCAGCCTAATCATAAGAAGTTTTTGGGAAGTAATAAAAATATGGCAAAAGAGAAGAAACCACTTCACCCAGGTCATAGCCTTGCTATTGGTTTAGCGATAGGTCTTGGCTTTGGTGTTGCGATGGATAACATTCCGATTGGAATTTGTATCGGTGTTGCCCTCGGTGCAGCCTATTCTGCCAATACCAAGAAAGAGGAGAACAAAAAGGATAAGGAATAAAAAATTACTCTTACATACTGATTTGGCTTTTGGAGCTTTGTTTGCAAAGCGACCAAAGTCCCCTGCCGAGGCGGGGGATTTAGGGGGTGGGTCAGCATACTTAAAAGAACTATCAAATACTACTGTCGTTAAGAGTCCTCCTACCACTACACAACCAACTCCTACAATATTTTACAACTATTTTTCTGCAACCGACGTAATTTTCACGCGAAAATCGTATATTTGTAGGTTATTTACGTCGAACAAACACCGACAAACGACTATTATGTACGAATACATTACCGGAAAACTGACAGAGGTCGCCCCTGCACACGCTGTTGTCGAGGCCGGCGGCATCGGATACTTTATCAATATCTCGTTGCAGACCTACTCCGAAATCGAGAATCGCGAGCAAACAACGCTCTACCTGCACCACATCGTACGCGAAGATGCTCACCTGCTCTATGGTTTTGCGACGAAGGCCGAGCGCGAACTCTTCCGCCTGCTCATTGGCGTCTCTGGCGTGGGAGGCAACACTGCGCGAATGATTCAATCGACCTACTCCCCTTCGGAGTTGCGCAACATTATAGCAACAGGCAATGCCGTATTGCTCAAAAATGTCAAGGGTTTGGGTCTTAAAACGGCTCAAAAAATCATCGTCGATTTGAGCGGTCGTATGCTCGACCTCACGGCCGACGCAACGCCAACACTCACGGCCGACGCTCACAACGAGGCATACGACGAAGCGCTCTCGGCACTCGTTATGCTCGGCTTCCAAAAGGGTGCATCGGAGAAGGTATTGCGCCGACTTTTCAAAGACGACCCGACCTTATCGGTCGAGGATGCGGTACGCTCGGCACTCAAACAGTTGTAAAATTGGCACAATCGGGCTGAATTATTCGGTTTTTTATGTAATAATTCATATCTTTGCGCGTTATACGACTATGAAACGACTTTTCTACATAGCAATATCGGTTGCAGCGTTGATTTGCTGTGGTTGCAACGAGGAAGAGGATATATTCACTCCACAAAAAGAGGCGATTATCCGCTACCTCACTTCGGCTCGTCGTCTGGTTGCCGAAGAGGATATGGGCAATGTCATCGAAGAGCAACCTGCGTTCTATACCCAATTCGGTCAATCGGTCTACCGTCACATACCCAACTACTACGAGGAGGGGCGCGACGAGTGGAGCGTCATCGAGCGAGGCAGTACGGTTCAGATTGCATTCGACGCCTATGTTTTCAACGGTTCGGAACCATCGGTCAAGGAGCTCTATTGGTCCAACATTCCCGAATCGATATCGAAAGTCGAGAGTGAGAGCAAAAATCCGTATGCCGATTTGAAGTGGTCGGAGGAGCCTCTGACTATCACCCTCGGCCGTACGGATATTATCAGCGGCATAGAGACGGCATTGATAGGCTGTCGTGACCAGGACTCCGTACAGGTCTATATGGCCTATACGGCAGCCTACAACAAAAACAAGATTGGCACAGTTCCCAAACGTTCGTCAATCGCGTGGTATATTAAGATTTTGAATGTTTCGAAATAGAGATGATTAACGATTATATGAAACGTATTTTCACAATAGCAGTTTGTTTGTGCGCCATAGCACTTGTTTCGTGCGCCAAAGAGGAGGCTTTCTCGGGCGAGAAGATGGAAAAGCGTTCGCTTCGCGCCTGGATTAAGAAGAATCGCCCCGAACTCCTGGGCAACTACCAAACCGAAGGCGAGTACTATGTCGATGTGCTTGCTTGGGGCGAAACATCACCGGCAATAGACGAGAACGACTTTGGTGGCGAGCCTATAATGGAGCAGGATACCTGCTGGATTGTCTATAACTACACGGGCTACGACTTGGAGGGTAACGTCTGCGCAACGCGTAAGGAGATGGTTGCCCGTATGCAGGGCACATATACCGACTACACGCACTATGTTCCGTATATGAACTACTGCGGTGTAAACAACTACTATGGTCTGCTCGAAGGAACATATATCTCGACCCGCAACAAGATTACACTCTCGGAGGAGTATGTTAAGCGTGAAGATAAGAGGGATATTTGTCGCGGAACGGAGTTCGTGATGCGCAAAGGCTCAAAGGTACGCCTTTATCTGCCATCGACCATCGCCTACCTTTCGTCGGGCTCTTTGGAGGAGGGCGGCTACGAAGGCCAATACGCCCTCGATATGAACGTACCGGCTATTATGGAGGTCGAGGTGCTGCGTGTCATCAAGAATCCGTCGGATAACGAGCTTGCAATGATTGAGGCCCTTGTCGAGGATAGCAAATCCAAAGCGGGTAGCAACATCTGGGAGAAGGTCAAAATCAAGGATAAGACGACCATCGAAGGCGTTACCGACAACAACAGCAACCAAGAACAAGAGCCGGAAGGCGACGGAATGTATAAGGGCCTCTACTATACGCAACAATTCGACCCTGCCAATGCGAACACGCACCTCGGATATATGTTGCCACAATCGACCGCTGTTAATGACCCGTATAAGGATAGCGACCGCTATGTCGATATGGCGAAATTCGACGAGGAGTTATTCAAGATTCTCGACGAGAAATTTGGCGATATGATTACCAAAACAAGTGACGAGGATGCGAAGGTTATCGGCGAGAGCAACGCTGCCAAGATTTGGTATGTGGGCCGTTTCCTCGATGGATTTATCTTCGACACCAATATCGCCGAGGTTAAGAAGCTTGTTTTCGACACCGAAAGTGGTGCAAGCGCAATCACTTATGAGGCCGAGCAGGACGAAAAGGACTACATCAGCGCGTGGTTCCACTGTATTCCGAAACTGCGCTATGGCCGTTGGGGTGCAATCCTCACATCGTCGGGCTATGCCTATGGTGCGGAGGGCGTTTCGGGTTCGAGTAGCACAACATCGTCGGGCGCGTCGTCGTATTATAACAACTACTACGCCTACAACAACTACTACAACTACGCCAACTCCTACTACTATAACGACTATTATAGCTACCCTATCGACTACTACTCGTATAATTCGGCCTACGATTCGGGCGAAACAACGACCACCATCGAGACTGAAATTATGCCGTATTCGCCTATGGTATTCTATGTATTCGTGGAGCCTATGGAGGGTATAAAATAGCAAGACCCGTCGATTAACAAATTAGCAATCGCCCGACCTTTCGCAGGTTGGGCGGTTGTGTTTTTGAGGAGTGGCTACCCCACCCTGACGCCTCTAATAAAAAAGGCCACCCATCGGTGACCTAAAATTGATTTTAGAAGAGAGGTTACAAGGCTCGGCAAAATTTATCGACGATGGGTTGTACTTGTTGTACTACCCATTGGCGGAAATTTTGTTAGCCGAAGGAAACTCCTTATAAGAGCAATTTTCAAAATTGATTTTAGAAAAGAGGTTACAAGGCTCGGCAAAAAGGAGGCCGATGGGTAGTACTCGGTGTACGTCCCATTGGCCTCCTTTTTGTTAGCCGAAGTAAACTCCTTATAAAATCGATTTTAATCGCGCGGATATGCCGCCACAAATACATTTCGCTTCCTCAACTCCTCCTGCACGCGCCACAACTCCGCAAGAGATATTCGGCCAACGACATACTTGTTGGTATCGGAGATATAGTTCTCGCTAATCGAATCGAAGTGCAACAACGCAAGGTCGTCGGCATTGGTATAGCGATAGTATATACGGAACGAGTGGTCGGTGGTATAGGTTGGCAACTGCGAATCGTTGCGTTTCTTGTACTCGTATTTGTAGTTGTAGAGGCACGCAGTAATATCGCTCAACACAGCCGAGCCTGTCGGATAGCCTCCTGCACCACGGCCGAACATAAACTGCTTGTCGTAGAACAGACCCTTGATTACTACACCATTGAACTCGTCCTCGACACTATATATATATTTGTTGCGCGAGATAAGTTGTGGCATAACGCTCATAATAAGGCGATTACCCTCCAACTTTTCGACGTGGGCAACCAACTTGAAGCGACGCTCCTTTTCGGAAGCGAAGCGGATATCGTCGTCGTTCATATTCGAGATACCATAGGTGAATATCTGCTCGGGAGCGACATAGAGACCAAAAGCGTGAACGGTAATAATAATAAGCTTAAAGAGCGAATCCCAACCATCGATATCGAGCGACGGGTTGCTCTCGGCAAAGCCCAGGTCTTGGGCCAATTTGAGTGCATCGGGATAGGACATCTTCTCGTTGAAAATCTTTGAAAGAATAAAGTTCGACGAGCCGTTAAGGATACCCTTAACCGAGGTCAGCAGGTCGTTATCGTAGTACTCCTCCAAATTGCGGATAACCGGAATCGAACCACAAGCCGAGGCGTCGTAGAGCAGAGCGGTATTGTACTGCTGTTGGAGTTCTATCAACTCCTCGATATGGCGTGCCAACATCTTCTTATTGCCCGAGACGACAGGCAAACGCTTCATCAGCGCACGCTTTACGATATCGTATGCAGCATCGGCATCGTCGATAAGTTCGACGATGAAGTTGATTTGTGGGTCGGAAAAGATTTCGTCGGGGTTATCGGTAAAGGCCGCATTGACAGAACGGGGTTTATTTATATCGCGGACACAGATGCGACAAATCTCCACATTCTTGGAGCCAATTCTTTCGAGAACATCGTAGAGGCCTTTGCCCACCGTTCCAAAACCAAAGAGACCGATTTGAAGTTTTTTGTTGTTCATATATAGTACTATTTATTCATAAATTCGGTAATAATCGTATTGAGTTGCTCGTGCTCGACCAGAAAACCATCGTGACCAAATATCGAGTCTATCGTATGGTATTCGACATCGGGTATATTGTCGATAAGGATTTGGTGGTCCGATGGCGGAAAGATTATATCGGAAGTTATCGACACGACGAGACTCTTGGCACGAATCGTTTGCAACACCTGCTCAACACTGCCTCGACCCCGACCCAGATTGTGGGAATCGACCGCCTGCGAAAGACGATAGTAGGAGTAGGCGTTAAAGCGACGGCGCAACTTTTCGCCCTGATAACGTTGGTAGGAGTGAACTCTGCGCTCGAACGATGCCTCGTCTGGCTGTGGGTCCTCCTGCGATATATCGTAGGCCATACCGCCTCGATAGCTGAGCAGAGCGATGCTACGGGCAGTAGCCATACCCTTCTCGCCTGCATCGGCACAACGCTCGCCAAAGGTTGGGTCGCACTCGATAGCCATACGCTGTGACTCATTGAAGGCCGAAGCCCAGGCTTTCGTGCGAGGTGTCGTTGCGATAAATGCCGCCTTTTGAGCAAAATCGGGTTGCATAACACACCATTCGAGGCACTGAAAACCACCAATCGAACTACCGATAAGCAGTGCTACCTGCTCGATACCGAGATGCTCGGCCAGCAGTTGGTGTGCGCGCACCATATCTCGCACCGTGATAAGCGGGAAATCGCCATACCACGGCTCGCCCGTCTGCGGATTTACAGAGAGTGGGCCCGTTGTACCATAGTGCGAGCCGAGAAAATTGGCGCAGACCACAAAGTAGCGGTCGGGGTCAAGAAAGCGCCCCTTTTCGACCGTATGTGGCCACCAATCGGCCACATCGGAGTTAGCCGTCAGCGCGTGACAAACCCACACAACATTGCTACGCTCCTCGTTCATCGTGCCGTAGGTATCGTACGCTATTTCGAGCGACGGCAATACGGCTCCACTTTCGAGCGTAAAGGCGTGGGGGTATTTATATATTGTACTCATTAGCGAACGTGTGCAAAAGCCTGCTCAAAATCATCGATAATATCCTCGACGTTCTCCAAACCGAGCGACAGACGCAACAATGTAGGCGTTACGCCCGCAGCCTTCAAATCGGCCTCGCTCAGCTGTTTGTGGGTAGTCGATGCAGGGTGAGTAACGACACTTATCGAGTCGCCAATCATCGTCATATTACCCATAAGGCGCAACGACTCAACAAACTTGACGGTACTCTCCAACGTACCCTTCAACTCGATATTCATCACACTCGATGCTCCATAGCGATAGTAGCGTTGAGCATTGCAATAACCAGCGTGGTCTTCGAAGCCGACATAACTTACCTTTGCCACCTTTGGGTGGTTGCGGCAATACTCGGCCAAACGGCGACAAGCCTCAACCTCGTGCTTGACGCGCAACGACAAAGTCTCCAAGCCAATAAGCATCAGATAGGCATCGAATGGCGAAGGCGAGCAACCGAAGTCGCGCAAACCATCGACACGGCACTTAACGATAAAGGCCGACGAGCCAAATGCTTCGTAGAGATTCAGGCCGTGATAACCCTCCGATGGGCCGTCAATCTGCGGAAATTTACCATTTCCCCAATCGAAGTTACCACCATCGACAATAATACCGCCCATAGCCGTACCGTGGCCGTTAATCCACTTCGTTGCCGAATCAACCACGATATTTGCGCCCCACTCAAACGGATTGCAAAGGTAGCCCGCAGCACCAAACGTATTGTCGATAACGAGTGGCACTCCGCTACGTTTGGCAAGAGCCGACAACGCCTCCAAGTCGGGGACATTACAGGTTGGGTTGCCCATACTCTCGGCATATATCATCTTGGTACGCTCATCGACCAGCGGTGCCATATCTTCGGCTCGCTCGCTCGACGCAATACGCACCTCGATACCGAGTTTGCGAAGCGATATACGGAATTGGTTATAGGTTCCGCCATAGAGCAGTGGCGAGGTGACAATATTGTCGCCCTCCGAAGCCAAAGCCGAGACCACGAGAAATATCGCCGACATTCCCGACGATACAGCCAATGCACCCACCGCACCATACAACGATGCGATTCGCTCCTCGTAGGCTGCCGTCGTCGGATTGTGGAGACGGGTATAGATATTACCCGGCTCGCTCAACTCGAAAAGTTTGGCAGCGTGGTCGCACGAGCGGAAGTGATAGGCTGCCGTAGGATAGATTGCAATGCCTCGCGACCCTGTTTGGTCGATATGATAACCGCCGTGAATTTGGCGCGTTTCGAAACGGAGTTTTTTGTTGTTTTCCGACATATATTTATCTCTTTTCTATTATTCACTATTTGACCGACTCGACCCACTCGATGGTTTCGAGTGAGAGTGTATCGGTTCTATCAACCCACGTTTTGAGATTAAGCAGGCGCATCTTGCGACGCTCCATCGACTTCGATATATAGAACTGCGGACGACGCTCGCCCTCCTTAACTATGCGCTCTGTCGGGCGGATATGGCGTGTAAATACACTATCGCGTGTCGGGCGGCGATGCGCCTCCCACTTAAACGTCGGCAATCGCATAGGCTGCGTCTCCGGAATCTTGTCTATCGGGAAGAAGGTATAGGTCGGATTGCCACGATAGGTAATACCAACCAATTCGCGATTCTCGATATACGACGTCATCGTAGCGCTCTCGACATAGACCATCATCGAGACCTCCTTTGTATCCTCTTCCTCTTGGAAGAAGATTGTCTGCACATTGCCATCGACATCGTTGCGATAGATTTGATTATCCTTAAAGAGTGCCACCATCGACTTACCTGTCACCTGATTGTAATAGGTTGTGTCGATTTCGGCAACCGTAAGCGGCTTACCCTCAAACTCGGCACGAGCGATGCGACCACTATCGGTGTGGATATGCATAATATCGGAGGTAACCTGATTTCGCTCATTCCACAACACCGGATTTATATGGAGGTGGATTATCGAGTCGATAGAGGTTGTTGCCATCGAGTCGCACACCATCTGGAAGTCACGACGATACATACGCACATTACGATAGGCCAATATCATTCGGTAGGTCGAATCGACGGCAACCGTATCGACTGCAAGCGTATCGACCTTTGCCTTTGGATAGTAGATAAGCAGCAATGAATCGACCATACGCCTTGCCACCGAGTCCCATTGCAATTCGTGGGCCAATATCGTATCATTGATACGGAGCAAAACCGAGTCGTGGACAGGCAAGGTCTTTATACCTCGACGCTCACGACGAAGCACCATACGACGCAATCGTTTATCGGCACGCTCCTTCTCTCGCACCTTGCGCAACGAATCGGCACGGTCGAGTTTGCGTTGGAATGCCACACGCTTTTGAAGACGAATCTCGCCTATCGAGTCGAGTTTCTTGCGCAGGATTTCGGCCTTGACCTTCTTTATCGAATCGCGCTCGTGCTTTATGGAGTCGCGGCGCGCTTTGAGTTGAGCCTTGCGAGCCTCGCGCTCCAAAGCCTTGCGCTGGGCTGCGGTCAAAGTATCAAGCGGATTTTGGAGCGAATCAACACGCGCAGAGTCGGTTGCAAGCGAATCGACACGCACCGAATCCTTCGCCGAACTTACCGCATCGGCAGCCGTAGTTGATTGATTGCCGCTATCGGCTGTGGCTGCGGTCACGGCCTTCGACGAGGCGCTATTATTACCATTTGAAGCCTCGCTACTCTGCTTGGCTTGGTTGCGCAGTGCCTTAATACGCTCTAACCGCTCGGCATCGACCGGCGCTACACCCTCCTCACCTTCGACAGCTTCGCTATTTGCCTCCGCCTTTGAGCCAATCGAAGCCAAAGCCTCCGCCTTGACACGCTGCAACGAGTCGGCAAGAGCCTTCTCCTGCTCACGAGCGCGACGTTCGGCAACAGGGTCCTTCGTATAGAGGAACATCGAATCGGAGCGCAAGAAGAGTGAGTCACCCTGCTCCATATCGTAGCTTATGAGCGACGGCTCACGAGTAAGCACCACATTGCCCGGCTCCTTCCAATATTCGCCCCAATCGCCAAAAGCCAGCAACTTCTGCTTCGAGTCGTCGATTTGGATATTGTTGCGCAACAACGCATAGCCTCGCTCACGATAGTAGTCGAGCGTATCGCTCCACAACTCTTGGTCGGGAGTAAGCAGGTAGCCGTTCTCGGTCAGAATATAATGGTCGTTATCGCTATCGGCCACACCTCGGTCGGCATAGAGATACTCTCCCTTTTCGGGATTCCATATATTCGTATTACGGAAAAAGTTGGCTCGGTTTGTCTCCATATTATAGACAACCGAGTCGCCCCTCATCTCATACTCCTCGTCACGCAACTCAACACCACCAACACACACAATATCTTTACTGTCGGCATAGTAGAAACCCTTGTCGGTTTCGAGCATAGTTGCCCCATCATAGACAACGCCACCACCCGAGAACTCTCCGATGTTGGTTTTAGTGTTGAATTTGAAGTTGTAGGTATAGAGAGTCGTACCACGGTCGAGTACCTTGACGATATTGGAGTATATACGGGCCTCATTCAACTCGCCATCGTACTCTGCTCTATCGCCATAGATGTAGGTCGTACCCTTGTTAATCAACACATTGCCGAAACACTCGATGTGGCTATCCGAATAACGCACCGTCGAGTCGCAGGTGATAACCGCCCCGTTGTGATGGGCTGCAAAGTTGCCAACCGCAATAATAATCTTACGACCTCCGTGCTCGGTTTGACGACCTCCGTCCGACTTCATATCGACATATTTATCGCTCTTGGCACGTTGTGGTGCAGGCGATGCTTGTTCGACCGATGGGGCAGGTGTAGCGACCTGTGGCATACCGACACTGCCCGCAAAGACAATGCTGGCAAATGCTGAAACGAGCGTTGCTATGGTCAATAATTTTCTACGCACCTTACTCTTCGTTTTAGCCTTTATCCTACTTTATCCAACCCTTGTTTTCGAACGCTCCGTCACGGAATTCGGGTGCGATATATACATACATTGCCTCGATGCGCTTATTAAGCCACTCCTGCAATACACGATGCTGTTTTGCATTGAGCGCAAGTTGCTCCAAACGCAGATAGTCGTCGTCGAGCGTTGCGATATGAGCAGGCAAGACCTCAACAAGTTTAACAATCTTACACATATCGTTACCATTGAGGTCCGAAGTGCGATATGCAGGCGAAACCTCGCCCACCTTCAAACGACGAATTGCATTGTAGTCATCGATGCTCTTACCACCTCCGGCACCAAAATCCTCTTTAAGGAACTTTGTCGCTGTCAGTTTTGCATCGTATGCCGAGTAGTGCTCCAAGAGGTCGTGGTTGGTTACGATACCGCCATTCATACTCGAATATTTATCGTCGGAATGCTTTGCGGCGGCAACCTCGAACGAAATCGAGTCGCGACGAATCAGGTCGGCAATACTATCAAGTTCCATCATCGGTTGCAAAATCTCCTCCGAAGTATAGGTCGGACGCAACAAGATGTGACGACAATGGTAGAGCGAACCATTTTTGTCGATAAGTTGAATGAGGTGGTAGCCGAACTGCGTCTCGACAACCTCCGACACCTGACCAGGCTTCAACTCGGAGAGAGCATCGGCAAACGGTTTCACAAAACCGCTCAACTGCGAAGGTTCGAGTTCTCCACCACGAATTGCAGCACCATCAATCGAGTACATACGCGCAAGAGTCGCGAACTTCGCCTTACCGGTCACGATACGCTCGCGCATTTCGAGCAGACGCTCACGAGCGCGACGTTTTGCCGCATCAATGCCCGCAGGGAATTTGGTGATATGAGCATAGACATACTGCTCGGCGATAATTGGCAGGCTATCCTTGTCGATACTGCGATAGTAGCGCTCCACCTCGCCAGGAACGATGGTCGTCTTACCAATAATCTCCTGCTGCATAGCCGATGCATAGGACTGCTCCTCGACCTGCTTACGCACCAATTCACGGATATGATAGACAGCCATATGGGTCTTCTTCTCCAAAGCTGTAACCGAGCCTTCGGCATCAATCATACTCTGTACACGCTGCTCGACACGCTGCAACACGTCGCTATTGCTAATCTGCACAGAGTCGATAAGGGCCTGATTGTAGAGCAACTTCTGCATAAGCAACTGCTCCAACGCCTCGTTCATCGGGTCACGGTCGGAGGTATATCCCGCCTCACGACGCTGCTTAACGAGTTGGTCGGCAACCTGCTCAACCTCGGTGTACATAATCGACGAGTTGCCGACTACGGCCACCACTTTGTCGAGCATTACAAATCGCTTTTGCGCATCAACACCCGCAACCAATGCCATAAATGCGAGTGCTACAAACAATACTTTTTTCATATCTTTCATCTTTTCTCTTTTTCTCTAAAACTTTTCTACTCCAATCTCCATTGGCCGCCTACTCTTCGGCAGCCTCGCGATGCCAAATTTTCACGTTATCCGACAAAGCCGCATTACCAACCATTCGCTCCTCGTTAAGACGAATAACCTCGGCCTGACGACGCGTTGTCAGGATTCGCACAATATTATCTTTGGCCATAAACAACGGCATAGGGTCGCCGGTATTTATCACGTCGGTTATCTTGAAATAGTAGTATGTATGGTTATGGTGAATCTGTTGTACCGCACGGTTAGAGAGCAGATTGTCGTGACGTGCCGAACGAAGCAACGGGAGGTGACTCAAAAACTCGTTAAAATCGACCCACTCGTCGAACTTCACCAAACGGTAGTTGTTCTTCACACATATCTGCTCGAAATCGCTCTGCGCATCACGCTTCGGCGAACGCATCATCGCCACAATACGCTCACGACTGCGAGCCTGCTCGGGAATAGGAACTACAAAACCCTTGACAACAGGTGTAGTCAAACGAAAATCGTTCTTATGTTGCGCATAGTAGGCCTCAATCTCCGACTCCTTCACCTCGGGCAACTTCTCGACATCGAGATAGTACTGCTCGATTTTACGAATCAGCAACGACTGACGATACTCCTCGACCATCTTGTCGATATCGGTAGCCGACGACGAGAATATCAATTCAGCCTCCTGCAATTTGAGTTGGCGCACAACCCATTTATCGATATACGACTCGACATAGCTCAAAGAATCGGCACCCGACACCCCCTTTGGGATTACGGCTGCAACCTCCTCCGCATAGAGCATCTTATCGCCTACACGAGCAACAGGCTGTCGGCCAAAAAAGGTCGAAGCATCGCGGCATGACACAAGGGCCAAAAGCGCAAAAATTATTATGGTCTCAAAGATATGTTTCATATACAACCTGCAAATATACTATTTTTGACGGAATTACAACGTATTACTCCGTAATAATATTGCAGATTGGCCAAAATTTAGGCAAAAAACAGACTTTTTGCCCGCACAACGAGCAAAGACAACACGTGACATTCTCACAAAAGGGATAACCAAAGGTTATTTCGACGCCTCCGATTGAGGTTTATAGACTCGACGCCAAGCCTCGACTGCGAAGAGCACACAGACCACCGCCGACACGACATAGACCGCATAGTAGAGAGTACTACCGCCAAGCAGGTCGCGATACGACACGTCGCCCACCTCCAAGACTATCAAATCAAAGGCGATTGCATTGTTTATTGCGTGCAGAAAAATCGGTGCAATTATCGACGAAGTTCGCAAATAAACCGTACCAAAAACAAGGCCTGCAACAAAGGCCTGAATCATCACCGACGGTTCGATATGAATCAGTGCAAAAACAGCCGCAGAGACAACCACAGCAGCGAATTTACTATGGCGACGACGCAATGATTCGAGGATTACGCCACGGCAAATCAACTCCTCGAAAACGGGGGCAAAAACCACTGCCGTAATACAAGCCCAAAAACCTCGGCCGACACTCTCGTTTGAGACCGTAGGAAGCAACTCCGTCAGAGGCTCCAAAACCACCTGCGCCGACAGCATACAGAGCAGTCCGCAAAGGGCCACCGAAGGGTCAAAACCGCGCCACGAAAATCGAGCCACAACACCCTTTCCGCCACGCCAACGAACGTAGAGCAAAAGCAGCGCCAACGCGACACCCATCGACAATGGATATATAATCGCAAACCACTCTCCACGAGCAACTTGCGCACCAATAAAACTCTCAACTTCCATACGGTTGTCACCCATCTCGGGAGCACCCATTCCGACGAGCATACTGACCACGCCGACCAGCACCTGTGCCACAAAAATTATCAGCACCATAACAACTACACTACCTGCGGTCGGAAAACGATTGGGTTTCTCGACCGGTGGAAGTTGTTTTTCTACCCCCTGCTCATCTTCTTCGTCGAATGTATCGACTTTCGGAATCAAATCTTTTTCTATCATAACAGAAAATTTCACGACAAAGATAATCAAAATCGGCAATCTTTATATGAAATCAATTTAATTTTATTAAATTTGCCCGATTATTTGCGCATTGTGCAGACAAAAGTTCTGCCGTGCAGGTATCCAAAAACAACTAAAACGCAGATTTCGCAATATGGCAAAGGTAATCGCTTTGGCAAACCAAAAAGGCGGTGTTGGAAAGACCACGACCGCAATAAATCTCTCGGCATCAATCGCCCTTCTCGGCAAGAAGGTGCTGTTGCTCGATGCCGACCCACAGGCAAATGCCACATCGGGATTGGGCTTCGACATCAATCTCAACGGCATCTACGAGTGTATTACGGGCAAGTGTCAGGCCGAGGAGGTTATACTCAAAAGTCCCGACGTAAAGAACCTTTGGGTCTTACCATCGAGCATCGACCTCGTTGCAGCCGACACCGAACTCCCATCGATGGAGCATAGCCACCACGTCGTAAAACGAATTATCGACAGCGTGCGTGACCGTTTCGACTACATTTTCATCGACTGCTCGCCATCGCTTGGCTTTACGACCGTCAATATCCTCACGGCTGCCGACTCGGTGTTGATTCCCGTGCAATGCGAATACCTGGCACTCGAAGGTTTGAGCAAATTGCTCAACACAATCAAACTCGTCAAGAGCGGCCTCAATCCGTCGCTCGAAATCGAGGGCTTTGTAATGACTATGTATATGCGTAACCGCCTCAACAATCAGGTTGCAGGCGAGGTTCGCAACCACTTTGGCTCGCTGGCATACGACACAGTAATCCAGCGCAATATCCGCTTGGGCGAGGCTCCGTCGCACGGCAAACCTATTATGCTCTACGACGCATCGGCAACGGGTGCAACCAACTACCTGCTGTTGGCCAAAGAATTTTTGAAGAGAAACCGTAAAAAGATATAACAATATGAAACTAAAAGGATTAGGTCGCGGACTCGATGCTATTTTCGACAACGACACCATAAATATCAAAGCGAAGCCGATGTCGGAGATGACCGAGATTGCCATTGCCAGCATCTTCCCCAACCCGACACAGCCACGCACCCAATTCGACGACGAGGCTTTGGCCGAACTTGCCGACTCGATTCGCACATTGGGTCTTATTCAGCCTATTGCCGTTAAGCGCGATGGCGAGCGATATATCATCATCAGTGGCGAACGTCGTTGGCGTGCAGCGCAACTTGCCGGCTTGGAGACTCTTCCTGCATATATTCGCAACGTGGACGACGAGAGCCTCCACGCTATGGCGCTTGTTGAGAATATCCAGCGCGAGGACCTCAATGCCATAGAGATTGCACTCGGTATGCAACGCCTTATCGACGAGTGTGGTATGACCCAGGAGGCTTTGGCCGACAAGGTGGGTAAGAAGCGTTCGACCGTAGCCAACTATATGCGACTCCTTCGCCTGCCCGACGAGGTGCAGTTGGCTATTAAGGAGGGTGCTATTTCGATGGGCCACGCCAAGGCTATCGCATCGCTCGAAGAGCGCAAACAGCAGATTGCAGCCCTCAAAAAGAGCATCAAGAGCAACCTCTCGGTACGCCAAACCGAGGATTATGTTCGCGCATTGATGAACGCAACATCGAAACCTGCAAACAATCAACTCGAAGAGGAGTATCCCGAATCATATACTCGTTTGGTCGAGTATTTGGAGCGTTTCTTCTCGCAGAATATCGCCATCAAGCGTGGCCGCAACGGTGGTGGCAAGATTACCATCGACTTCGACAACGACAACGATATTGAGCGTTTTATCGAGCGCTTCTCAAAAAATTGTTAGCCGAATGAACTTTTCGAAACACGGCATATCGAATCTTTTAACGACACTCGCAGGAGTTGTCGCCATTATGGTTTGTGTGGTCGCGTGGTTGCCAACAGCCCACGCGCAACTCAATCCATACACCCGACAACTGCGTAGCAATCGACAGGTTATTCGTGGCGGTATGACCCAAAAGGCCGACACCACGAAGATTGTCAAAGCCGACTCGACAATGGTCGCAGCACCCGATTCGTTGGCAACATCGGCCTCCGACTCGCTTGCAATCGCCACACCAAAACCCGCTACCGATTCGCTTGCAACCGACTCTTTGGCTGCCGACACCACACGTCTATCGCAACTCTCCGAGCGAGAACAGCGTCGCAAGGAGCGTCGCGAAAACCGCAAACCGTTTTTCAGCGACTCTATGTCGTTACGCAAGGTCTGCTTTACGTCGGCCGTACTCCCTGGTTTTGGTCAAATCTACAACAAGCAATATTGGAAGCTCCCTATCCTATATGGTACGCTCGGAACGTCAATTGGTATGTGGATTTACGAGGATAGCAAATACAAGCCTCTCAAACGACAATTCGAGTCGATAACCGACCAGACTATGTTGCGCACCGAGGAGCTAAACTCGTTACAGCGCCGAATGATTCACCACAATACACTCAAACAGATATTTATGGTGACAACCATCGCCTCGTACCTCTACTTCATCGGCGATACGGCGATGTGCTACTCGACAAACGACGTTTCGTCGGTACAGCGAGCAACAACGATGGCGATGATTTGCCCAGGTGCCGGTCAAATCTACAACAAAAGCTATTGGCGAGTGCCGATTGTCCTCGGTGGCTTTGCCACAACCATCTACTGTATCGACTGGAACAACCGCGGTTATCAGCGTTTCAAAAAGGCCTACCGCTTGCGTGCCGACTACGACGCCAACCCCGAGGCCTACCCTAACGGCTCGCAAGACGAGTTTGGTGGCCGATACTCGGGCACATTCCTCAAAAACTTGCGCAATAGCTACCGTCGCAACCGCGACCTCTGTATAATCCTCACGGCAGGTCTCTATGTTTTGCAGATTGTCGATGCACACGTCGACGCCCATCTGCGCGACTACGACATATCGGACGATTTGAGCGTCGATATTACGCCAATGGTTAATTGCGCCTATAACCCTGTAATGGGTGGTGCCGATTTATCGGTCGGTATGAATATCTCACTCACGTTCTAACAACTATGCAACATCTACGACCACTACTTCTTGCACTGATGCTCGTCGCGATGCTCGGCAGTGCTACCGCCGCACGCAAACGCACAAAGCAAATCGAAGTACAAACCATCTACGACACCGTCCGCGTTGTCGTAACCGATACCATAAAGGTTGCACCCAAAGCTGCCCCTCGTATCGACACGCTCGCCATCGAGCATACGCCTGCACAAATCGACTCGCTCGTAGACCTCTGGCACAATATGCTTTCGGCACAAGGCGACAAGGCCTTCTTCGGTCCCTATTCCGAGAGCCTTGAAGAGGAGGTCGCGATGCCTACCGACACGCTCTATCGCACACGTTTGCAGGCGTTGGTATCGCCCGTACAACTCCCCTACAACTATATCGTGCGTCGCCACATCGACCAATATTTGAGTGGTCGTTGGAGTCCGCTCAAACGAGTTGTATCGCTATCGCGCTTCTACTTCCCGATTATCGAGCAAGAATTGATTTCCGCAGGTCTGCCTATCGAGTTACGAGCCTTACCCATCATCGAGTCGAACCTTTCGCCCGTAGCAACCTCGCGTATGGGAGCTGTCGGATTGTGGCAATTTATGCCGGCCACAGGCAAAAATCTCGGTTTGGAGATTAACTCGCTCGTTGATGAGCGTTGCGACCTCGCGCTATCGACCCGTGCGGCGTGTCGTTTTCTGCGCGACCTCTACCGCATCTACGGTGATTGGACACTTGCTATCGCAGCCTACAACTGCGGTCCAGGCAATGTCAATAAGGCCTTGGCGCGAGCCGGTGCCGACTGCAAAACTTTTTGGGATATATACGACTACCTGCCAAAGGAGACTCGCGGATATGTACCTAAATTTATCGCCGCGACCTACGCCTATACATACCACAACCTCCACGGCATCGAACCGGAGCCACTGCCCGACTGCATCGCAACCGACACCATAACAATCGACCGCGTAATGCACCTCGGACAGGTTGCTTCGACACTCAACATTCCGCTCGAAACGTTGCGACAGCTCAATCCGCAATACAAAATCGACATCATTCCCGCATCGCGTAAGAGTTACTCACTTCGCTTGCCTCAACGCTACGTCACGGAGTTTATAACCAACCGCAGCGAGATATATGCCAAAGATTCGCTCTACCTGAAAGAGTACATAAATCCGGCCAACCTCGAAAAGAAACGCGCCGAGGGGGTCGGCTACACCTATACGGTGCGCAAGGGCGATAATCTCGGATTGATAGCCAAGCGAAACCGCACAACGGTCAAGGAGCTGATGAAGTGGAACAGACTCAAATCGACAGTCATCAAACCAGGCCAGAAGTTGCGTATCAACAAACCTAAACCTCGCGCATAAGTGTTCGACAAAGATATCATAGTAGCACCCGCAACAGCTATGGGTGGAGCAATAGCCGTCGTTCGTATGAGCGGTGAAGGCTCGGTTGCGTGTTGCGATAAGATTTTCAAGGGGCGCAAACCTCTCACCACAGCCTCGACGCATACGCTCCACTACGGCACCATTGTCGATGGCGAGCGTGTGGTAGATGATGTAGTCGTTGCACTATACCTCGGAACACAATCATACACGGGCGAGGAGAGTGTCGAAATTTCGTGTCACGGCTCTCGGTATATCGTTGCCGAGATTGTCCGTCTGCTCTGTGCCGAAGGTGCGCGTATGGCCCAAGCGGGCGAGTTCTCGCAACGCGCAATATTGGCCGGTCGCATTGACCTCTCGCAAGCGGAGGCTGTTGCCGACCTTATTGCAGCCGAATCTCGTGCCGAGCACGCTATCGCCTCGACCCAGATGCGCGGCGGCTATTCGGCCCTGCTCGACAGCCTGCGTGACGAACTATTGGAGATTTGCGCACTGCTCGAACTCGAACTCGACTTCGGAGAGGAGGACGTCGAATTTGCCGACCGCACACGACTCTCTGCAATGCTCGACAAGGTAGAGAGTGCCGTGTGCCGACTTCTTGGCTCATTCCGTATGGGAAATGCTATTCGCGAAGGTGTCAAAGTGGCAATTATCGGTCGCCCGAATGTTGGTAAAAGCACACTGCTGAATGCACTCCTGCAAGACAACCGCGCTATGGTATCGGATATTGCCGGTACAACTCGCGACACAATCGAGGAGGTTGTGATGATTGACGATATTCGATTTAGGTTTATCGATACCGCAGGTCTGCACGAAACCGACGACCAACTCGAAAAGATGGGTATCGAACGCACCGAAAGGGCAATAAAGGAGGCCGATATAATAATATATATGGTTGAACCTTCGCAGACCCAAGTCGAGCTACCCGAACTGACAGAGCAGCAAAGAGCGCTTGTGGTAGTAAATAAGATGGATACTGCTACCGAGGAGATTGGCATCGAGGGGGCTATCTGCATCTCGGCCCGCTACGACAACGGCACCGACAAACTCCGCTCCGCACTCTGCGAGTTGGTAAGCCTCGACGGCATATATAAGGGCGATGTTGTAGTGTCGAATATGCGCCACGCCTCGGCTCTAAATGACACGCTGACCCATATCCACCAAGCCAAGAGCGCTATCCGCAACGATATTTCGAGCGAGCTGCTTGCCGAAGATATCCGCCGCGCCGCCGACGCCCTCGGCGAAATCACCGGCCGCATCACCAACGACCATATTCTCCAAACGATATTCAGCACTTTCTGCATCGGCAAGTAACTAACGCCCTCTAATGCACACTAATAAACGCTAACGCCTACAAATAGCGACAGAAATTCCTACAAAAATAGACGAATAAATCCCGAAAGTTATACTCGACTTTCGGGATTTTTTATGCCTTAATGTCTTCAACAAAAATATCTCGCCAAGTTTGCAATGGTGTGCAATGAGGTGCAATGGAGTGCAACGAGCTGCAACAACAGGGCGAAGAGAATTGTACTTTCTACAACAGAAAGTTATCTCAATTGACAAAAGGAGGTGTATTCGATATTTATTACGGTATCACCACGCTGTACCTGCAGATTTAGAGGCGTGTTGTCTGGCAATGTGCGCAACGAATCCATTACCGAAACATCAAGCAGTTTTTCGCGAGATATACCATTTATTGCCTCGATTCTATCGCCAGGTTTTAGTCCTGCTATTTGCGCATTATGATTTTGTGCAACAAACGACACACGCAGGCTTTTGCTGTAAGTAAATCCCAAACCGCCCTCGGCTTGCTCATAATATGGCATTTCTATACCGTGCGGTGCTATCAGCAGTTGCGAATCACGATAGTCGAATACCATATCAAAGTTTTTCAGTATGCCCATTCCGATTGTGCCAATAACATCATCGCCAAACTCCTTGCGAGTGGAACGCACGCCGACATCGATATCGCAACTTGCTCGCCCAACAACAAACGATTGAAGTGCCACACTATCCAGTATAAATTTTATATGCTCTCTTGCACGACCTTGGCGATTAAACATTTCGGTCAGAGCATCGTCATATTCGCAATGTGTAATACTATCAACAAAACTCAACAATTTGCTGTCGGGGTCTGTAAAGCAAAAGGCTGATGGTGCGCCTGTATCAACTAAAAAAGATCTCTTGAAATAGTGCTTCTTGCCATTTTTGTAAAGGGTTATCGGCAACTCGACAATTGGAAGTAATCCGTATGCAATGCGTAATGGGATAGCCTCGAATCTCGAAAAATCAGCCACGCTGTCATTGGGGATAATCTCTAACCTTCCTTGCGAAATGTTGATATGCCAACAGAGCAACGAATCTTTACAATTAAGGCCAATCAAAGGTTTTGTGTGTTGATTGATATAGTAGCGATATGTGAGTTTTTGATTGTCGATTAGCGACTGAATGTGTTGGTTGTTTGTATCGATATCTTGGGGTGCTATGTTTTGTAATTTTACCAATGTGGCGCTATCGATAATTGCATGTCCATTTGCACAGCCGCTATCAAGCTCAAACTCCATAGCAGTTGAGTCGGGCAACATCGCACTAACAATCAGACGATTTCGCTCGAACCGCAAGTTGCCTTGGTTTGATGGTTCTGCTTGTTGTGTGATCGTATTATGACCACAACCGAATAGACACGCTGCAATGATTATAATAATAGAGAGATTTCTCATATCCTAAAATTTAAATATACTTAATCACCAATGCAATAAGGGCAAAACACCTACTGAAGAGATAGTCATAATATCTTTCATCGACTATCTCTATCCTATCCGCTTCGTGATGTCGAATCCTGCATTTATTTCCAATATTTGTTAATTCGGTAAATTCAGAATCAAACAAAGCCTTGTAATACTCATTGCCATTTGCCATTATTCCAACCAACCTTGCAACAGATTGTTTTTTATCCAATCCTTCGCCAACAAAGATTGTTTTTATTCGTTCAAGAGCATCCCAAATCTTCTCAGTTGCCAATTTGTGAAGTTCAGGGCGAGGGCTCTTATATAATTCGATGGACTCAATCATCAGATCTTTTATACCAGGTTCTTTTATTGCTTCTATATTGGACGCTTCTATACTTATCTGCTCATCAATCGTTGTAATTCTCTCAATGATATTATCATCTGTTAAAGTGTACAAGACTCCTCCTAAGTCAAAGATCTCATTTATTTCATCCCTAAAAGCCTTGGCAGTTAGCCCATCATCATATTCTTGAAATTCATAGGCGGTACTACCATCGTTATATTCTTTTATGCTGCTTATTGTGCGAATATTCTGAACTATAAATTCCACATAATCTAGCAGCGCATATTGATTGTATTTAGGTCTAAAGCGTCTATTACTTATAGGAAAGAACCTGTAGTTATCTTCGTAGAAAATAGGGATTTGATATTTTACTGCGGCGTGG
>JAZQSA010000028.1:0-2996 GCA_045629905.1 Alistipes sp.
GTATAGCACGTCCCACTCCTCCTTTTCGCCTTGGGCTGCTGCGAGAAGATTCTCTTTGGTCGAGGCTATGCGACCGGCAGGGTAGGAGGCATTGGTGATTGTGGCCTCGCCACCCTCCAAGAATCGGAAAAATAGTTTAGCGTGTTCGCGCTCCTGTTCGGCAGTCTCGATAAATGTTGCTGCAATCTGCTCGTAACCCTCTTTGCGGGCCTGCTCGGCAAAGTAGGTGTAGCGGTTGCGCGCTTGCGACTCGCCGGCAAATGCTTTGAGAAGATTCTCTTCGGTTCTCGACCCTTTGATGCTTTTCATAATGTTGTCGTTTTTAAGGATTGTGATATACCGACATCTCTCTGCAAAAACCCTGCCTATGAAAAAACAACCCGAACGGTTGGCGTTCGGGTTGTTGGGTCGAGTATGTTAGGCTTTGCGCTTGCGGCGACGATTTTGCTTGGCGGCATTGCGTCGCATCTGCTTGATTTTGCGACGTATGCCAATGATGAATAATCCGCCGAACGATATGGCTATGATGGCCAAAATCCAAGGACTTACATTGTCGCCTTTGATGCGTGCCCACATCTCCAACATCTTTGGAGTTCGCGCTCCTGAATCGTGCATCATTGCACATCGCTCGATAACGGTTTTGTCGGGATATTGTACAGGGTTTAGCTTTACGGCCTCGGCACCTTCGCCAAAGAAGTAGGAGGCGTCGACAGTCTCGGTGAGTTCATCATCGCTCTGCGCTTCAAGGACTTCTGGCGATGCGATGACGCTAACATAGCCGATTTCGTCCATATTGCGAATTGCAATGTCGGGGCGACACATAAAGTTGATAAAATAGCGAGCTGCCTTTGTGTTTACGGCATATTTTGGGATAACCCAACCGTCGAACCATACGTTGCTGCCCTCTTTTGGCACTACATAGTCGAGAGGTACATCAACTTCGGCAGCCTCCTCGATTGCCCAAACTGCATCGCCACTCCAAGTGAGGTTGATGTAGGCCTTCTCTTTGGTCATCATCTCTTTGCCGAAATCGGCCTCCCAGCCTGCGACCAATCTCTTCGCCTTTTTGAGGAATGCCTCGACATCGGCAATAGACTCGTCCGAAGAGTCGTACATCAGTTCGTCGAGTGTGGTTGTGCCTTCGGCCAGTTCCTTCTGTCGCAGATAGATGAGCATCGTACCATAGACATCGCGAAAGGCATCTTTGATAAAGATTTTCTTTGCGAATTTCTCGTTGTGAAGCGCACTCCAAGTCGAGGCCTCTTCGCGTGTTACATATCGCGTATTGTAAAGGAGGCCTGTTGTACCCCACATATAGCCTACGGCGTAGTCGTTGGCGTTCTTTCCCGAGCCGTCAATCTTGTTAAAGCGGTCGATGATATAAGGAGATATATGTTGCAGATAGTTAGGTGTATCGCCAAAGTCTTTGTCGATAGGTAGAAGCATATCGTTTCGCAACATTCTCTCGATAATATACTCCGATGGACAGACCACATCGAAATCCTCCTTGCCACGCTCGATTTTGGCAAGCATAATCTCGTTGATATCGAAGAGCTGATAGATAATCTCTACCTCTTCGCCTGTCTGCTCCTTATACCATACCTTAAAGTCGTCCAGGACAGTCTCGTCGATATAGTCGGCCCAATTATAAATTTTTAGCGTGTGGGCGCGGTCGGCAGCCTCGGCTGTGAGCGCCGAGAGAGATAGGGTAATAGCTATAAAAATCTTTGTTAAAAGTCTCATATCTCTTCTTACATTGCTTGTTTGCGCTTTGCATTACGCTTGGCACGGATATTTATAATGATAAGCAGCAGCAACACTACCGCAAAGATGATGGTCGACAAAGGTCGCAGTTCCGGTGTTAAACCGCCTTTACGGGCATCGGCATAGATATAGGTCGAGAGCGTTTCAAGACCTTCATTGCCCTTCGTAAAGAGCGTGACGGCAAAGTCGTCAATCGAGAGCGTGAAGGCCAAAATGAAGCCCGATACCATACCTGGACGAATCTCCGGAATGATGATTTTGCGCAGCGCCTGAAATGGCGTTGCTCCGAGGTCGAGAGCCGCTTCGTAGATGTTGGGATTCATCTGTTGCAGTCGAGGCATAATGCTTAATACTACATATGGCGTGCAGAATGCGATATGTGCCAGAACAACGGTCGTATAGCCCTGCGAAATACCCAAACTTACGAACAAGAGGAATAGCGATATACCCGTAATAATGTCGGGATTGAGCATTGGTATATCGTTCAGAAAGTTGATAGCCTGTTTTTTGCGACCGCGCATATTGAAAATGCCGATAGCCGCCACACAGCCCAATAGGGTCGAAGCACTCGCCGCAATAAGGGCTATTGTCAGCGTATTCTTTATGGCATCGAGCAACGAGTGATGCGCACCACCGCTAAAAAGCGAGGTGTAGAGTTCGGTTGAAAAGCCTGTCCAGTTACCAAGTACTTTCGACTCGGTAAACGAAAATATAGCAATGATAATTATTGGTGCGTAGAGCAACGCCAATAAAAACCACAGATAAAGTTGTGCAAAAAATCTCTTCATAGCCTACCTTTTCGCTTAAATCAGACTCTCGCTATCGTTCTGCTCGTCGCCATCGGAGAATAGCGATGTAACACCGATGATTATGAGCATAATGAGTGATAGTGCGGCACCATAGTTCCACATTCCGTTGTTTATGTTCTCCTGAATGGTTGTACCAAACAGTTTGACGTTGTTCAATGTGAGCAACTCGGCAATGGCAAAGGCCGATATTGTCGGCATAAATACCATCATAATACCCGACATAACGCCAGGCATCGAGAGTGGAATTGTGACTTTGCGAAATACCTCTATCGGTGTTGCGCCCAAATCCTCGGCAGCCTCGATGAGCGAGTGGTCCATCTTCTGCAAGGTGTTGTAGATAGGGTAAATCATAAATGGTAGGAAGTTGTAGACCATACCAAATATTAACGCTCCTTCGCCGAGCGGAAATTTCAGAAAATCGAA
>JAZQSA010000029.1:0-28724 GCA_045629905.1 Alistipes sp.
TGACGGGTTCGTATGCCCGTGACATCCGCGTGGTGATCTACGATGGTAAGATGCACCCGGTAGACTCGAACGAGATCTCGTTTAAGCTGGCTGCCCGCAACGCCTTTAAGGATGCCTTCCGTACGGCCGGTCCGAAGATCATGGAGCCGATCTATGATGTAGAGGTGCTTACCCCGAGCGACTACATGGGTTCGGTGATGTGCGCCCTGCAGAACCGCCGTGCGATGATTATGGGTATGGAGTCGGATAAGGGCTTCGATAAGTTGAACGCTCGCGTTCCGCTTGCAGAGCTCTATCGCTACTCGACCACCCTCTCGTCGCTCACTTCGGGTGCTGCTACCTATACGATGAAGTTCGATTCGTATGAGCAGGTGCCAAGCGACGTTCAGGACAAGTTGTTGAAGGCTTACACCGACACCGACGAAGAGTAGTCATTCGACTATCACCAATATTAGAGAATCGGGTAGCGCAAGTTACCCGATTTTTTGTATATTTGCGGAAACGAAGCGATAAATATGAAAAGATTTTGCAAAATCGTGGCCCTCGTTATCGCGCTCGCCTTTTGTTGTGAAGCGCAGGCCCAGACATACCTCAAACTCAACATACCCTACGCACTTTGTGGCGTAATCAACCCCCAAATCGAGTTTGGCTTCTCGCCCCACTCGTCGGTGCAGGTCGAGGCTACCTACTCGCCGTGGCGCAGCATCGGTGGCAAGCACGCCAACTTCGGTATGTTCCTGGGCGAATACCGCTACTACTTCCGCGAGGCGACAAAGGGTTGGTACATCAGCGCCAACGCAGGTATGATGGGCTTCGACATCAACAAACCGCGCCTATTCCGAGGCGGCTTGGTCTCGTTCAAAGATGAGTACAGCAAGGGCTTTGGTCTGATGGTTGGTGCAGGCTTCGGCTATCAGCACACCTTCCGCGAGCGGTGGGTTGTCGATGCCTTTCTCGCTATCGACTTTATGCGCTCGTGGTACAACGGCTACTCGGCCGATGGCGATATTGTGATGAACCCCAACGGCCACGAAGATTACGCAAAACCCGACCCGTTCAACGGTTCGAGCGACTTTATCCCTGCCAAAATCGGCGTGTCGATTGGCTACCCCCTCTTCAACCCCCCAAAGCAGAAGTAGAGAAGAAGATTGGGGCAGACAGAGGAGGCTGGGTCATTAGGGGCGTTAAGGGCGTTAAGGTCGTTAGGGGTAGATTGGGTAGACTGGGTAGATTGGGTAGACTGGGTAGCCTGAAAACAAATTACCCAGCCAAACCCAATCTCCCCAGCCAAAAATTTTTAATTCTGCATTTTGCATTTTGCATTCCTCCCTCCCCTCCCCCCAACAAAAAAACGCCCTCCGCAGTTCTTGCGAAGGGCAGAAGCATAAAGCCAAAAGCCTAATTTCTAAAAAGCGGAGACGGCGCATACACCAGCCTCATCGCACTTCAAGAGGCTGTCGGCGTAGCCATTGTCCATATTGACAACCCACGCACAACCTGATTCATATTCATTTTCAGCCGACGACCAATACCAACTATTCCATTCCCATTCACGGCCATTTGCTACAAGTGTTGAATGGATAATTGTTTCTACTCTATAAATAGTCTGCAACTCCTCTTTGGTAGGCAATCGCCAACCATCACCAAGACCGGCACACCAATATTTAGCGTCTTCCCAGCTTAATACCAAGTAATTAACTCTAACTATCTTACCGTGTCGGCCATCGGAGGTTACCTCGAAAACAACACCCTCCTTACCGTCCACATTATAGTAATCGCCTACCTTATAGGTATTTTGGGTAGTCACAGCACCCTCTCGTTGTTGTTGAACATTGGCAATATAGGCCTGAACGTGGGCTTTGACGTAGTCGTTATAGTAGTCGCTATTGAGGAACCACCAAAGCATCAGCACAAAGCAGGCAAAGAGCAACGCTCCCACACCTACGGCCCACGCCAAAATCCGTCGCCAATAACGACAAACAAAGGCCCATATCGCTGCCAAACGACCACCCTTGTTGGTCGAGGCGGCTACAAGTTCGGGCATAAGTCCTCTCTTTGACCTCTTTGGCGATGGTTGTTCAACCCGACTATCATCAACCTCGCGACCTATCCAATTAGAGAGATTCAGCACCATCTTCTCCATCTGCTCGCGGTCGGTGATGTCGATGCAGTCGATACGGCCAAACTTAAAGAGAAACCACCCTTTGAGTTGCGCACCTTTGAGCAGCACGGGGACAATCTTCTTGCCCGTGTTCTTGGCATACATTACCTCGTCCTTTGTCCAAGTCGATTGGATAGAGTTCTCGGAGAGGGCAAATATCACATACTTCGAGTTGTCGATTGCCGAGATAATCCTATCCTGGAAATCGTCGCCACTCTCGATGCCCGTCAGGTCGAACCAATAGGTAAGGCCAGGAATTGCCCGCTTCAAGGTCTCGACAAGACCCTTAACCTCTGCCAAATCTTTGCGCGAGTAACTTATAAATACATCGTGTTTCATAGGTCTCTTCGGGTTAGGTCGGGGTTACTTTACAAGTTGGTGGATATTTTTGATAAATTGGCGGTCAATCTCCTTTGCCGAGTCCGACAAAGAGTCGTACGGAACAATATCGTAGTGCACAAAATCGCGCTGCTTGGCAAGGCGGAATCGCGCAAGTTGCTCACGCTGGGCCTCGGTGCGCTCCGCCTCGGCGGTATTCACGATGGCGTTATACTCCTCGCGCTCCGCACGCGAAAGCGAGGTGAAGCCCATCAGCAGTCGCTCGACGTTCCAACGATTATGCTCGACCTCGGCGATAAGTTCGACCTCGTCGTCGAGATTGGTCACAACGCTGCACAACTTAACCTCGACCGAGTTGGCCGCCCAAAGGTTGGCACGACGGAGAGTATAGTTGAGCGAATCCCACAACGTCTCCTCGTCGAGCGTTTGGCCAAACGAGGTCGAGTAGAGGGCATTGACACGCTTTGCGACCTGCAAGCGGGCCTGCAAGGTCGGGTCGAAACAGTCGCTACGCATACCGAATGGATAGAGGTTGGCATAGCGCTTCGTGTTGTGGGCGCGTTGCAGCACCTCGCCATAGGTCGGCTGATAGACAAATATCGGGATATTGCGCTCGTAGAGCGACTGCGGCAGATAGAGCGACGAGGCCACATTCTGCACTGCATCGTCGCCACAGATGGCAAGCGAGAGATATTCGCTCTTTGTGTCGGCCTCGGCACACGTCGAGAGCCAATCGCGAACGTGCGGCGACTCGATATTGGCATCGATAAACTCCCACTCGATGTCGAGGAAATCGCCATATTCGGCCTTCGGCTCGAAGTTCTGCTCGCGACGTTGTCCCTCTGCGTCCCACGAGAGGAGTTTGTAGTGCGAGAGGGCAAAGAGGTGGGCATAGCGGTCGATAAAGAGTTCCATATCGTGGCCGATATTCGGAGCAACAAGGCTTATCTTCGTACGCACCCCTTTGGTAACGAAGTTGGGGAAGTGGCAAATCTGTGCCGCCGTCGTAGCAACAGCAAAGGCTATCGGGGTCATACCCGTAACGACAAGATGAACTCCGCACTCACTCTCGGCCGTGATACCCTCGCGATAGAGGGCCGGATAGAGGCTGTTGTCGTGCAGTCGGAAATTGCGCGACACGAGCAGTCGCTGGGCGTGGTTCTCGACAGCGTTGATATAGGTTGTCTTGATTGGGCTATGCTCGTCGGTCGTCTGCTCATATTGGAGAATATGCGACGACGAGGTTTGATTGAGGACCACGACACACTCTATACGACGTCGCTTCGCACCGGCACAAAGCGTTTGCAGGTGGCGATAGCAACGCAGGTTCTTGGCGTCGTGATTTGGCTCATCGTCCTCGCCAAGGATATATATCGAACGAGCCATCGCGACAGAGAGTTGTTGCAACTCGGAGAGCATCTCGCGACGACCTCGCACAACCGAAATCCGACCCATCACACTCTTGCCAAAGGTTGTAATAAGGCGGTTGCGCAACTCCTCGGCATCGCCCGACGTGACAATCATAATCTTCGACATCTTCGCCCCCTCGCTCTGCTTGATTGAGCGGAGAATGTTGTCGAGCATCGAGTTGGCACCGAGAATCAACGTATGGTTTTTGAACGGAGGGCGCTCGACACCCTTGCGGTAGTCGTTAATCACGCTATCGAAGAAGTTGGCCACGACGTTAATCAATATCGCCGTAAAGAATACCACACCAAAGAGTGTGATTAGCAGCTGGAACTCTATCGGCAAACTATTTGTAGAACTACCTGCAAATGCTCCCGGGTCGAGCAGCAACTCGATAATTCGCCACGGACTCCAATCCCCGATAAGCAGATATTGGATACCTAAACAGCCAAACGCAAAGACGATGATGGCGACAAACAGAATCACCAATGTCTGAAAACGTCCCTCGGCCGAAAGACGAGCAAGTTTGTACATAAAGTTTTTCACGGCTTTTCTCATTTATGCTCTCCGATGCTACGCACGCAGAGGGTTATTTCACAATCGGAGCAATGGTCGGGTCCGACACAAGGCTATCGGCAGGCTCGGCTGTTGCGGCAACTGTCGGCTCGGAGGTCTCAACCTCGGCTACGGGTGCAGGTGCAGGTTGCGGAGCAACCTCGACCGACGCAGGGCTATCGACAAAGAGCAGCGAGTGATAGCGACCGCGATTAAGCACCAAAAGGGCGACGGCGGCGATGGTCGCAAGTGCGAGCAGGATATAGAGTGTTCGTTTCAACATAATCGGTTATGGTTTTTGCGAAGCAGCAGGCAGTGTGTCGAGCAACTCAACAGCCGACTGCAAAGTCTTATCAATCGGACGGATAAAGTAGTAGAATGCCGCATTGTCGAGCGTCGAGTTGCGGGCAATATAGGCTCGCAGTTGGCTCTCGATAAGGTGGCGCGAACGGGCTATCTGACGTGGCGCACGCTTGACGCCTCGCGACTCGGCATAGTCGATAAAGCGCTCAAAGAGGCCACTGTCGGAGGCAAACATACGCTCCAAGTCGGCCATCGTACGCACGGCATTAAGACGCTCGCGATGGCGGTCGGTATAGTCAATCGTATAGCGATAGAGGATATTGCGGCCCGAGACCTCGGCAAAGTAGCGCGTCACGTCGAGTGTATCGAGCGGAATGAAGTGGTCGGGCATAATGCCGCCGCCACCATAGACCACCTTGCCCTTTGGCGTTGTGAAGCGCAACGAGTCGGCAAAGCGGATACTGTCGGCCGAGAAGAACTCGTTGTGGTTGTAGCGATTGACTATATCCATCTCGTAGTCGTCGCCTCCGGCCGTATATGGTTTTTGAATTGAGCGACCCGTCGGCGTAAAGTAGCGTGCTACGGTAAGGCGCAGGGCCGACCCATCGTTAAACGGTATCTGCGACTGCACCAACCCCTTGCCAAACGAGCGACGACCGACGATTGTACCACGGTCGTTGTCCTGCAACGCACCTGCCAAAATCTCGCTCGACGATGCGCTATACTCGTCGATAAGCACCACAACTTCGAGGTCGGTCAAACGGCCTCGACCATTGCTGTATTGGCGCGTACGGTTGTGGTCGCGGTCCTCGGTATAGACTATAAGCGACCCCTTGGGCAGAAATTCGTTGGCTATAAGTATCGCCTGGTCGAGGAAGCCTCCCGCATTGCCTCGCAGGTCGAAGATAAGGCTGCGCATACCCTGCCGACGAAGCGTATCTATCGCGGCGGTAACCTCCGAGAACGATGTGCGCGAGAATTGCGAGAGTTTGATGAAGCCCACGTCGCGCGTAAGCATCAACGAGGCCTCGACGCTATGCAGCGGTATCGCATCGCGCGTGATGACCACCTCGACAGGCTGCTCGATGCCCATACGCCCCAACGCAAGGCGCACCTTCGTACCTCGTGGGCCACGAAGTCGCTTCATCACCTCGCTCTGCGACATCTTCACACCCGAGATGAGCGTATCATTGACGCGTATAACCCTATCGCCGGCCAACACACCCGCCTTTTGGCTCGGGCCTCCGGCGATGACGTTGAGCACCATAACCGTATCGGTCGCCATATTGAACGTGATACCGATACCGTCGAACTCGCCCTGCAACGCCTCCTCGGCCTCCTTAAATTCGCGGGCAGGAATATAGACCGAGTGCGGGTCGAGCTTGTGGAGCATAGCCGGGATAAACAACTCGGCAAGCGAATCGGCCGAAATGGCATCGACATACTGCGTCTCAATCATCTTGACCACCTCGCCCACTTTGCCACCCTTCGCAGCTCCGCCAAGCAGATACATTATGCGCTCGTCGGTAATGCGACGACCATAGGAGTTACCCAAAATAAGCCCCACGACGAAGGTCGCCACCACCATAAGCAGGACGACCAACGAGACGAGCAGAAGCAGAGGTTTTACAGACGAGCGCATCTAATCGATAAAAATTATTTTGAAACAGGCTTTACAAGGTTGCGTTAAGGCTCGGCAGTTTTGGAGGCGAAGGGTTGTACTTGGTGTACTACCCTTTGCTGACAAAAGCGTTAGCGGAAGCAAAGACCTTACCACTACCAATCCGAAAATCGATTTTAGAAGTGGCTTTGCAACGCTCGGCGGTTTTGGAGGCAAAGGGTTGTACTTGTTGTACTACCCTTTGCTGACAAAAGCGTTAGCGGAAACAAAGACCTTACTACTACCAACCCGAAAATCGATTTTAGAAGTGGCTTTGCAACGCTCGGCGGTTTTGGAGGCGAAGGGTTGTACTTGTTGTACTACCCTTTGCTGACAAAAGCGTTAGCGGCAGCAAAGACCTTATAAAATCTATTTTTATTTGTTCTTAAACGTATAACTCAAACCTACGCCCAACACAATCTGGGTCTGCAACGACGAACATTGAGCCTCGTTGTAGTACATCTGGAAGTAGAATTGGGTCGAGAAGTATTTTGTCGCCTTGATATCGACCGTATGCTCCCAACGAAGTGTCGGTGCGATATGGTCGTAACCAAGACTCTTGTTCTTGCCGGTCTGCTGGGTAACCTCGTTAATCCAACCATAGAACGAGTAGAGCGTTGTACGGTAGCGGAAGATACCCTTCTTGCCAAAGGTGCGGTCGAAGTCAATCTGAATCGACGAACCACCCTCGTAGCGCGATGTACCATCTGCAAGAGTCAAGCCATAGCAGTATGGCGCAATTCTATCGGCCTCGGTGAGCGTACTCTTGTCGGCATCGCCCCACTTTGCAGCGTAGAAGTGGCTCTGGATTGCGTCGCTCATAACGTAGGTCGCACTCATAGAGATTGGCGAGAGGTTGATTTTGATTGGGAATTTAGGCTTTGGGCAGACGTAGGTAAAACCGAGCGACACGTTGAAGTAGGCAGGAGCAAAGAAGCTGCTCGTGCGCTGATTGTCGCCATTCACGCCATTAGCCCACTGCGAACGCAACGAAACGATGGCACCGAAGTTCCACTGGTCGGAGATTTTGTAGGCCGGAGCGGTCGAGATAAACCACTCGTCCTGACTCTTTGTCCACTCGCTATTCTTGCTCGTCGCACCGAGTTTAGCTGTGAATTTGTTGTCGATGGTGAAGCGGTCCTTCTTAAAGTTGTGGGTAAAGAGGAGGTTAGCAATGGCGGTAATCGAGTTGGTCGAACCATTTACGGCGCGCCACTTGCTGTTGAAGTTCGACAACGAACCGTTCAGACCTGCGTTGAACTCGATGGTGTTGCGCTCCTTGCGGATTGCGGCACGCTCGGCCTTACGCTGGGCGATAGAGGTGTAGTCGCTCTTGATGTTGTCGGTCTTGACCTGGTCGTTAAATGTTGCCTCGGCTGTTGGGGTTGCACCCGCTACCGAAACCTGTGCCGTAGCTGTTGCTACGACTGCCAAAAGGGCAAAAATCAAAGTGTAGAGTTTTCTCATAGACATTATGTTTTGAATTTTGTTTGCTCCGAATTTGATATTTCTAATATCAACAGCCACAAAGATAGTAATTTTTCATATCTTTGTACAAATCGAATAAAGCCTTTTTGAATATGAAATATTTTGGAGCTCACGTCAGTGCCGCAGGAGGTGTCGAAAATGCCCCTCACAACGCCAAAGCAATCGGTGCAACAGCCTTTGCTCTCTTTACCAAAAATCAGCGACAATGGATTGCCCCACCACTTACCACAGAGCAGTGCGAGCGCTTCCGCGAGGCCTGCCGCGAGTGTGGATATGCTCCGCATCAGATACTCCCGCACGATAGTTACCTGATAAACCTCGGCCACCCCGAGAGCGAGGGTCTTGAAAAGTCGCGCGAGTCGTTCTTCGAGGAGATGGCCCGCTGCGAGGCCCTGGGTCTCGACCGCCTCAACTTCCACCCCGGAAGTCACCTCGGCAAGACGACAACCATAATGTCGCTCGACCGCATCGCCGAGTCGATAAATATGGCCCTCGACCGCACCTCGGGCGTCACGGCCGTCATCGAAAACACCGCAGGCCAAGGCTCAAACCTCGGTTTTGCGTGGGAACATCTGGCCTACATCATCGAGCGTGTCGAGGATAAGTCGCGCGTCGGCTTCTGCATCGACACCTGCCACTCCTTCGCTGCCGGTTACGACCTGCGCACCGAGGAGGCTTGCCGCAAGACATTCGAGACCATCGACCAAATTGTCGGCCTGAAATATCTGCGCGGTATGCACCTCAACGACGCACTCAAACCTCTCGGCAGCCACGTAGACCGTCACGCACCTCTCGGCGAGGGCGAGATTGGCTGGGAGTGCTTCCGATTTGTGGCCCAAGAGCCGATGTTCGACAATATCCCTATCGTACTCGAAACGCCCGACGAAGCACGCTGGCCCGAAGAGATTGCCCGCCTCAAAGCAATGGCAGGGATTTAGGGGCTATTAGGGTAGGCTGGGTAGGCTGGAAGATTAGGGTCGTTAAGGGCGTTAGAGTCGTTAGGGGTTACAGCCTACCCAATCTACTCAATCTACCCAATCTACCCAGCCTACCCAGCACCCTAACAACCCTAATAAAAAAGGCCACCCTCTGGTGACCCAAAATTGTATTTTAGAAGCGATTTTCAAAATTGATTTTAGAAGTGGCTTTGCAAGGCTCGGCAAAATTTATCGACGATGGGTTGTACTGTTTGTACTACCCATTGGCGGAAATTTTGTTAGCCGAAGCAAAGACCTTATAAAATCGATTTAGCCAGCCAGAACCACTTATACGGCATATAACGGAAAGGCAAGTCGAGCCAAGTCGGAGTCTTAACCACAGCGCGTTGGTGGGAGAAGACGTCGAACGAGTTGCGACCGTGGTAGGCCGAAATTCCCGAATTGCCAACACCGCCAAATGGCAGATTTTCGTTGGCGATATGCAGAATAGTATCGTTGATGCAAGCACCACCCGACGAGGTGTGGCGCAGGATATGTTTGGCGTTGTCGTGACCGAAGTAGTAGAGGGCCAGCGGCTTCTCGCGGTCGGTGACAAACTCAACCACCTCGTCGATGGTGTCGAAGGTCATCAGCGGGAATATCGGGCCGAAAATCTCCTCCTGCATCACTGCGCTATCGGCCGTAACGGAGTCGATGACCGTAGGCTCGATAAATCGCTCCGAGCGGTCGTAGTGGCCGCCTATAACAACGTGAGCGCCATCGAGATAGCCAACGAGTCGCTCGAAGGCCTTATCATTCACGATGCGCACAAAGTGGTTGCTCTTTTGAGGCTCATTGCCCAAAAGCGCACGAAATTCGCGACCGAGGGCCTCGACAAACTCCTCCTTGACCGCTTTGTGGACAAGCAGGTAGTCAGGTGCGATGCAGGTTTGGCCCGCATTGAGGCTCTTACCCCACGCGATACGGCGCGCTGCAACGGCAATATCGGCATCGCAATCGACAATGCACGGACTCTTACCGCCCAACTCCAAAACCACAGGCGTCAGGTTGCGTGCCGCAGCCTCCATAACTCGCTTGCCGAGCGATGGGCTACCCGTGAAGAAAATCAGGTCGTAGCGCTCGGCCAGAAGCAGTGCATTAACCTCGCGATTACCCTGAACAACAGCCACATAGGCCTCGTCGAAGGTCTCGCCAATCATCTGCTCTACAACCTCTGCAACGTGGGGTGTATAGGGCGACGGTTTCAGCACCGCCGTACAGCCTGCCGAGATTGCTCCGACAAGCGGATTGAGCAGCAGTTGCACGGGGTAGTTCCACGGCGAGATGATGAGCGACACACCGAGTGGCTCGCTGATGACGCGGCTGCTCGATGGGAACATTTTGAGCGGGGTCGAACATTTGCGCGGAGCGGCCCAACTTTTGAGGTGGCGCAGGTGGTTGCGAATCTCGCCCGTCACGATACTCAACTCGGTCATATAGGCCTCCTCGTAGGATTTGTGGAGGTCGGTCCAGAGCGCCTCGGCGAGTGGGCGCTCCCACTTCTCGATAGCGGCAAGCAGACGTTGGAGCGACTTGCGACGCATTGCGAGCGAGAGCGTTGCTCCGCTACGGAAATATTTGCGTTGTGCGGCCACGATATGCGTAATACGCTCGGCCGAAGTATTTGCTAAATCCATAATTTAAGCGTTTTTTCGTCCTGTAAAATTGTCCATCGTATGGTAGATGCCGACCACGCGACCAAAGAGCCAATCGAAAACAGGCGATGGCAACAGACCCTGCATCAGGCGCGTAAAGTGGTAGGCAACCGGAATAAGCGGCATAAGGCAACGGAAGTTGGTGTTACGCTCGATAGCCTTGATAATCTCCCTGGCCGCCTTCTCGGGTTTGAGCAGAGGGATTATCGGCGAACGCACTCCGTCGAACATACCCGTCGTTATATAATAAGGTGCAACGGTCGTGATGCGCACCTTCGAACGACGCTCCTGCAACTCGACTCTCACCGAGTCGGACCAACCGATTGCAGCCCACTTACTTGCCGCATAGACCGACATTCGGGGGTTGGCAATCAGACCTCCCGCCGAGGCGATGTTGCAGATGTGGCCACTGTCGCGAGCCACCATATCGGGAAGCATCTGCAACGCCACAACCATCGGGCCGACAGCATTGATAGCCATCGTGCGCTCGATTTCGGAAGTCGAGATTTGGTCGAACGTTTTGTTACTTGTGACAATTCCGGCGCAATTTATCAGAATATCGACATCGCCGATTTCGGTTTTGACTTTGGCATAGGTTTGGGCAACGGCTGCGTGGTCCGACACATCGACGCGGTAGCCAACAACACGGCCAAGACCCTTAAACTCCTCAACCACAGCGTCGATGCTCTGTTGGTTGATATCCCAGATAATCAGTGCCGAGGCACCCTTTTCGAGGGACAGACGTCCCATAATCTTGCCTATACCCGACGCTCCGCCGGTAATAAGCACTCTTCTCTCCTTAATTTTCATACTCACAATAGTTATTACTCAATCACACCTTTTTGTGGAGATTTTTTGTAAATTTGCCGTCGTAAAGATATTGTTAATTTATGAAAAGTCAAAACGAGATTCTTCGTCGTCGCTTCCTTGCGCATATCGGACAGACCTCGCCATCGCCGATGATGATTGCTGTCGATAGAGCCGAGGGCGTATTCTTCTACACCCCCGAGGGTAAGCCCTACTACGACCTTGTGTCGGGTGTTTCGGTCAGCAATGTAGGCCACGCCAATCGTGCTGTTATAGAGGCTGTTAAGCAGCAAGCCGAGCGATATATGCACGTTATGGTCTATGGCGAGTTGCTCGAACGACCACAGGTAGACTATGCCACGTCGATAGCGGAGTTGCTACCCGACCCGCTGCGCAGTGTCTACTTCCTCAATTCGGGGGCCGAGGCGGTCGAGGGTGCGCTGAAACTCGCCAAGCGATACACGGGACGAACCGAGATGATTTCGATGCGCCGAGCCTACCACGGCTCAACCCACGGTGCGATGAGTATGATGGGTGCGCCCGAGGGCGAGGAGTGGAAGCGAGCCTTCCGACCTCTGCTGCCCGATACGAAGGCCATCTCGTTCAACGACTTTGAGCAACTCGAAGCAATCACCGAGCGCACAGCCTGCGTATTGTGCGAACCCGTGCAGGGCGAGGCTGGCGTACGCTTGCCTGCTGCGGGCTACCTCGAAGCGCTCCGCAAACGCTGTACCGAAGTGGGTGCGCTATTGATTTTCGACGAAATTCAGACGGGTATGGGCCGCACGGGCGAGATGTTTGCAATGACCAAATATGGTGTCACGCCCGACATCGTCTGCCTCGCCAAGGCCTTTGGCGGAGGTATGCCACTCGGAGCATTCGTCGCCTCAAACCAGATAATGAGTTCGCTCTCCCACGACCCTGCGCTCGGCCATATCACCACCTTTGGTGGTCACCCCGTATGTTGTGCCGCAGGTTTGGCCGCACTGCGCTACCTGCTCGACAACAATGTTGTAGCCGACGTCGAACGCAAGGGCGCACTCTACGAGAGCCTGCTCGCACCTCACGCCCAAGTGCAGGAGATACGCCGTAGCGGTCTGCTCCTGGCTATCGAGTTGGGCGACTCGGCCAAGATGTTCCGTATGATGGAGATGTTTGCCGAGGAGGGTATTATGAGCGACTGGTTCCTGTTCTGCGACACCGCCTTCCGCATCTCGCCACCTCTGGTAATCTCCGACGACGAGATTCGCGACAGCGCAGCAATCATCACCCGCTGCCTCGACAGGTTGTAGGGGGTGCTGGGGAGATTGGGGAGATTGGGTAGATTGGGTAGATTGGGTAGATTGTAACCCATAACGACCTTAACGACCCTAACGCCACTAACGCCCCTGCCCTCGGCAGAAATCAAAGTCCCCCTCACAGAACCGACGACAAGCCGAGAGTAGAGGCTGCTTGCAGACTATACCGAAGCGCGAAGGAGGAAAAGACACCGAAGGTGGATAAAGGGGGATTTAGGGGGATAGGTAACACACAAAAGGGATAAAATCCCGACCTCGGAGCAAAAAGAAAATGAAATTTTGCAAGGAGGGATTACGGCGAGTTGCTTGCGCAACTTTTTCGCCGTTTTCCCTTCGCTGCCGCGGGCCTCCTTGCAAAATTTCATACAACAAATGATTTCGATGACTCCCTATTAGGGAGTTTTCTTGTAAATAAGCCGCTTGCTCAAATAAATTAGGCAAGCTGGCTTATTTACAAAAAAAGACTTCTGTTTTGCAACAGAAGTCATCGAAATCATTTGTTTTCTTTTTGCGGAGAGGGAGGGATTCGAACCCCCGGTACAGTTGCCCGTACACCGCATTTCGAGTGCGGCCCGATCGACCACTCCGGCACCTCTCCTTTCAAATCGGCCTGCAAATATAAAAACTATTTTTTGAATTTCGCCACTTTCCAAGCAAAAAAGTGCATTTTAACCCTCTTTTTTGTCGAATTAACCATTTCGTGCCACAAAAATCGGGGTTATTTACTATTTTTGTGATGAAAATATAAGATTGAGGCACGATTTTTCGTTTGATAGGAAACGGGCCAAACAACTGATGATTATGAAACGACTATCTTTGATATTGACCATCATAGCGGCTTCGCTCCTAACGGGGTGTGCCGCAGCGTGGAAGGAGGCATCGATTGGTGACGACCTCTACACCCTCCACAACCGCACCGAGATTGCTCAACGCAAAAAGGCCGAAGCCGAAGCGCGTGCTGCGGCGTGGGAGGCAAAGTTGGCCGAAGCAAGAGCAGCGGCTGCCGAAGGAGAGTACTATGCTCCGCAGAGCAACTCCTACTCGTCGGTTTTGGCCGACACCTACGAGAGTGCCTACGCGCGACGTTTATACGGTTTCGCGTCGCCAACCTACCGTATGCCATCGAGTTACTACTCGCTCCAATACTCCGACGCATTCCACTACGCCTCGGCCTACGACCCTGCCTTCTACAACATTATGGTTGCAGGCGACCAGGTGTGGGTTGAGCCTAAATACATAACCTCGATGTTCGGCCAATGGGGCGCAACGGCTCTCGTGCCGACCTATGGCTGGTACTACGGTTGGAGCAGACCTTATTACTCGTCGTGGCTCTACGGCTATCCGCGCTACTCGTGGTACGATTGGGGTTGGCAGATAGGTTACGACCCGCTGTGGGGTTGGGGCTTCGGCTTCGGGTATGGCTACCCTTGCTACGGAGGCTACTACCCTCCTCACCACCATCTGCCGCCATTTGTCGGTGGAGGTCACATTCACCACAACCGCCCGACGATTGTCGGCCGACCAAACAACTCTCGCCCAGGAGGCAGACCTTCCTACATCTCGGGCAGTGGAGGCCGACCTTCATCGCCAGCGTCGAATGGCGGAGGCAGCAGCAACCGCACCATACGTCGCAATAGCGGCACGGTGACGGGCGGTGGCGAGTATCGCGGCTCATCGGGCAGCGTGACACGCCCTCAAAATTCGGGAACGCGAGCAACCGATAGTTTCAATCGCCGAGGCGACAGCAACTCCTTTGGCGGAGGCGGCAACTTCGGTGGCTACTCGGGCGGTGGCAACAGTTCGGGCGGAACGCACGGCGGAGGACAGCGTCGCAGATAGACAGATAGGTGCAACAACTAAAAATGCAGAGAGATGAAACGCATCACAACCATAATAGCCTCGCTTCTGCTGACCTCGTGGTCGGTGGCAGCACAAGGTTTCGAGTCGGGAGGTGTGGTTATAGACCCCTCGACCATAACGGCCTTCGACCTCTTCAACGCCTCGCAAAGCCAATTCACCTTTGGCTCGGCACGCTCGGCGGCTATGGCAGGAGCATTTACCTCGCTCGGTGGCGATATGGCTTCGATGGCTATAAACCCTGCGGGCTTGGGTATGTACAAAAAGAACGAGGTTACGATAACCCCGCTGATGACCTTCGGTCGCACCTCGACCTCGGCTGCCCCCTTTGAGAGCAACACGAGCAGTCGCTTTGCACTCGGAGGTGTCGGCCTGGTATTCAAGTTGCGCGAGAGCGAGCGCGGTGTGACGGCCATAACCCTCGGCCTGGGCTATACGCGCACAGCCGACTTCAACTACCAATATTCGTTCGCCACGCGCGGACGAGCGGGTGGCGCCTCGATAGCCGACCTCTTTGCCGGAGCGATGCAGAGTGCAGGGGTGTCGGTCGATTATCTACGCCAGAACTACGACCACGAAGGCAACTTCAAGTGGCAAAACCTCGACCCTACATATTGGGGTGCAACGCTCGGCTACCTCACGGGTCTGACGGGCAGTAAAGATGGCGTGTGGGGGCGCGATATGATTGCCCCAACGGCACAACCCGACCAATTTGCAACCATCGAGAGCCGAGGCTCGGCCGGCGAGTACGATATATCGCTCGGTATGAACATCAACAACCGACTCTATATCGGTGCGACGCTCGGCATTCCGACCATATCGTTGCAGCGCAACATCTACTACGGCGAGAGTTACCACTACTCGTCGGAGCCTACGCTCGACTACCGTATGGACCTGTTCAACTACGACCAGACGGCCCGCATAAAGGGTGTCGGCATCAACTTCAAACTCGGCGTGATATATATGCCTATCGAGGGTTTGCGCCTCGGTGTTGCAATCCACACACCGACCTACTACTCGCTGACCTACAAGTATTGGGGCGGTATGACCTCCGACGTGAAGGCGCTCAACAACAAAGATGACTATCAGCTCGACGGTAGCGACTACATCAACCCGCCACTCTCGGAGCGCACCTCGACGCTGGTCGATGATGGCAACTACGGCTGGAAATATACGACACCGACCCGACTGCTCTTCGGTGCTTCGTACTCGTGGCGTGGTCGTCTGACACTCTCGATTGACTACGAACGCGATTGGTACAACGGCATACGCATCAAGCACTCGCCATACGGCAAAGGGCTCTTCGAGGGCTACATAAAGGAGCGTTTCAAGGGGTCGAACACACTGCGCGTGGGTGCCGAGTGGCGCATCATTCCGCAGGTTGCCGTGCGTGCAGGTTATAGTCTGTGGAGCGGCGCGTTGCACAACAACGACATCGTCTACTCGTCGCCCGTAATCTATCACACCGACTATGCAGGTGCAGGTGTTGGCGTGGCTCTGTCGAAACACTTTACAATCGACGTGGCCTACCAATACTACCACAACCGTATGACCCCATACAAGAGCTTCTTCGCAAGCGACCGCAATGGTCTCGACGTCGCCTCGGCAACCTACCGAACAATGATTGACCGCCACGCCGCAATCGTCACGCTCGGCGTAAGATTTTAGGCCAACACACTGATTATCAACCCAAACACTACAAATAATGAAACGCCTATCGTTACTACTGCTCTCGATGCTCTTGCTCTGCGGAGTGGCCTCGGCAAACAAATTTGCCGGCACGGGAACGCTCACCCAGCACACCTTCAAACACAAAGGTGTCGAGTATAACTATTGGCTCTATATGCCGAAGGAACTACCTGCCGACGCACCACTCGTGATGGTCTTTCACGGCTACGGCTCTCGCAAAATCCCGACACTGCAATATGGCTTCAACCTCGTTGCCGACAAGGAGGGTTTTGCGGTCTGCTACCCGTGTGGCCCTGCCGACCCTGGCGGTAAGCGCTATTGGTCAATCGGCTACCAATACCATATCGACAACGGATTGATGCGCGACGATGTCGGCTTTGCCGTAAAACTCGTACGCCATCTCCAACGCCAACACGGCCTCTCGAAGAAAAATGTCTTTGCGGCAGGCAACTCAAATGGTGGTGCGATGTGCTATATGTTGGCATTCAAGGCTCCCGAGGTCTTTTCGGCCTTCGGTGCAGTCTCGGGCCACATTATGAAGTATATGTACGACCGTCTGACTCCCAACCCTGTGCCTATCATCGAGATTCACGGCACACGCGACTCGCTCGCCCGTTGGAATGGCGACCCACACAACAAAGATTTGCGCGGCCCCGATGTTGCAATACCTTGCGTAACGTCGCTCTGGGTCGCTGCCAACCGCTGCACCCACGAGGAGGTCGAGGTGCTGCCACAGCGTCGCAACAAGGTTGTTGCCCACCGCTTTGTCGGAGGTAAAGATGGCAACCAGGTCTGGCTGTACGAGATTATCGGCGGCAAACACTCCTACGCCGAAAAGGACCTCGATGCGGCTGTCGAGATATGGAAATTTTTTAGTATGTACCTCAAATAGAGGCCTCGCAAGATATTATTCGGAGAAAAAAAGGGGCTGACTCTACTTTATTCGTCAAATATTTATACCTTTGCACTTTGTGCAAGGGTATTTTTATTGCGTGCGCCCGCAAAAGGGCGTGCAACCCAAGCCCTACAAGAGTGACAAAATACAGAAAAAGTTAAGAATATGGCAGTAGAATTGAAAGACCTCACCAAATCGGAAGAGAACTATTCGCAATGGTACAACGACCTCGTCGTAAAGGCGGGTTTGGCCGAGAACTCGGCCGTGCGTGGCTGTATGGTAATCAAACCTTACGGCTATGCTATCTGGGAGAAGATGCACGAAGTGCTTGACGGTATGTTCAAAGAGACCGGTCACCAGAACGCATACTTCCCACTCTTTATCCCCAAATCGTTCTTCTCGCGCGAGGCAAGCCACGTCGAGGGCTTTGCCAAGGAGTGCGCCGTCGTTACCCACTATCGTTTGAAGAACGACGAGAATGGCAAGGGTGTCGTTGTAGACCCTGCGGCACGTTTGGAGGAGGAGCTTATCGTCCGCCCAACATCGGAGACCATCATTTGGAACACCTACAAGGGTTGGATTAACTCATACCGCGACCTGCCAATCCTCTGCAACCAATGGGCAAATGTCGTACGTTGGGAGATGCGTACGCGACTTTTCTTGCGTACCGCAGAGTTCTTGTGGCAGGAGGGTCACACCGCTCACGAAACTCGCGAGGAGGCTATCGAGGAGGCAACAAAGATGATTAACGTCTATAAGAAGTTTGCCGAAGAGTGGATGTGTGTGCCTGTTGTCGTTGGCCACAAGTCGCCAAACGAGCGTTTTGCCGGTGCCGAGGATACACTCACCATCGAGGCCCTGATGCAGGACGGTAAGGCTTTGCAGAGCGGTACATCGCACTTCCTCGGTCAGAACTTCGCAAAGGCGTTCGACGTTAAGTATGCCAACCGCGAGGGTAAGTTGGAGTATGTTTGGGCAACATCGTGGGGTGTTTCGACCCGTCTGATGGGTGCGCTCATTATGGCTCACTCGGACAACAACGGTTTGGTATTGCCTCCGAAGTTGGCTCCTATTCAGGTCGTAATCGTCCCTATCTACAAGGGCGAGGAGCAGTTGGCCAAGACGCGCGAGCGTATGAACGAGATTGCCGACGCTTTGAAGGCGAAGGGTGTGCGTGTCAAGGTCGATGACCGCGACAACGTCCGTGCCGGCTTCAAGTTTGCCGAGTATGAGTTGAAGGGTGTGCCTGTACGCCTTGCACTCGGTCAGCGCGACCTCGAAAACGGAACTATCGAGTTGGCTCGCCGCGATACGCTTACCAAAGAGACCGTTTCGCAAGAGGGTCTTATCGACTATATCGTAAACCTGCTCGACGAGCAGCAGAAAAATATCTTCCAGAAGGCACTCGACTATCGTAACTCGATGATTACGAAGGTCGATAGTTGGGAGGAGTTTGTCGAGGTGCTGAACAACAAGGGTGGCTTTATCTCGGCTCACTGGGACGGTACGCCGGAGACCGAGCAGGCTATCAAAGATGCGACAAAGGCGACTATCCGCTGTATCCCTATCGACGCAGAGCCGGAGGAGGGCAAGTGCATCTTTACGGGCAAGCCATCGCACTGCCGTGTATTGTTTGCAAAGAGTTATTAGTTGTATGAAGCGACTTTTGATACTTGTCTTTGCGCTTTGCCTCGGCCTCACGGTCGGGGCAAAGCCCTCTATAAAGAGCCATTGGCGAGGTGCGCGTGTAGCCTACCTCGGTGACTCCATTACCGAGATACGACAGGTCGAGCAGGGGCTGAACAAGACCTATTGGCTCTACCTCGAAGAGTTGCTCGGCACCAAGTCGTTTGTCTATGGCATCAGCGGCCACCAATGGAAGCATATCCCTGCACAAACCGACCGCCTCGTAGCCGAACGCGGACAGGAGGTTGATGCGATAATGATTTTTGTCGGCACCAACGACTACAACGCCAACGTTCCGCTTGGCGAGTGGTACTCGGAGGAGGTTGTCGAGTGCGAGGTCTCGGGGCCAAAGGGGGCAAAGATGGGTACGATGGTCGAGCGTAAAAAGCGCACGCGACTGATGGACGGTACGACAGAGAGAGGCCGCATCAATATCGCAATGTCGAAGTTGAAGGAGGCCTACCCCACCAAGCAGATTATCCTGCTCACGCCACTGCATCGTGGCAACGCCTACCTCTCCGACCGCAACATTCAGCAGGACGAGTGTCACGCCAACGGTGTAGGCGAGTATATCGACGCCTATGTCGAGGTGGTGAAGGAGGCTGGCAATGTTTGGGCCGTGCCGGTTATCGACCTCAACTCGACGAGTGGTCTCTATCCGCTTGCCGAGGCCAATGCACCCTATTGGCGCAGGGCTTCGCTCGAAGCCGACAAGAGGTCGGGCAGACCCCGTATGGACCGACTCCACCCCAACGATGCAGGCCACCTGCGCATAGCGCGAGTCTTGGCATATCAACTGCTCGCCCACCCCGCAAAACTCGACTAAACGGGCGCATACACGGGCTTGCCGAGGCAATGCTTCACCGCTCGCTTTGGCCGTTTCACCCCCGAGGCTCGCCAAACGATTTTTGCGACAAAATATTGCGCAGAGGTGTGTTTCGGCACTCTTTTTGCAATAGTTCGGGGCGAATGACGCAAGAGGGCCGAAAGACCAAAAATTTGGCGGTTTGAAAAATATTGCCTATCTTGCGACAAGAAAACCAACCAAAGTTGGCACAAAACGAGTTTATTAACCTTAAAAAACAATTGCCTATCGATTTAGATTCTACTCTTTACACTCATTAAAGAAAGGAGAAGAATATGAATGCACAGATGTTTAGCGACCAAGTTTTGTTGGAGCGCTATCTGCAAGGTGATTGTAGTGCCATTTCATCACTCATAGAGCGTCACAGCCGTCGCGTCCGCGACTATATCCGTATGATGGTCAAAGATGCGGACTTGGCTGACGACATCTTCCAAGAGACCTTTATCAAGGTTGTACGGGTTATCGACGAGGGCCGTTACAACGATAACGGCAAGTTCCTGTCGTGGGTGTTGCGTATTGCCCACAACAAGGTTATCGACCACTTCCGCGCACAACGTCAGGCGACAATGGTCAGCGAGTCGAGCGCGGGCTACAACGTACTCGGCACGATGCGCTTTGCCGAGCAGACGGTCGAGGACCGCATCGTTGGCGAGCAGATTGACAGCGAGTTGCGCAACCTTGTCGGATTGCTGCCCGACGAGCAGCGCGAGGTTGTCGAGTTGCGCTACTTTGCAGGCCTCTCGTTCAAGGAGATAGCCGAGCAGACCGACGTGAGCATCAACACGGCTCTGGGTCGTATGCGCTATGCCCTTATCAATCTGCGCAAGATGATTAGGGAGAAAAATTTGGCTTTGTGCTAAATCGGCACAATAAAGCGCGGGCGCGGTGCGTTATATCTGCAAAACAGATAAAACGCGCTGCCTATGAATAGACTCGACACTACGATTTCTAACGACGAACAACTGCTGCTCGACCACGTTATTTGCGGCGATGCCGAACTGTTGTATCTCGATGCGCTACTTGCCGATGTGTTTCGACCTCGCGGCGTAGCATAGACAAAGGGCTGTCCAACTCAAAAGTTGTGACAGCCCTTTTTGTTAGAGGTTGTACACCGCTTGGGTAGAAGTCGTATAACAAGAGGGATTTCAAGGCTTGGCTGGTAAGGCGAAGCAGGAGCATACTTGGCGTATGTGACTGTTTCGACTTGACAGCCGTAACGCAGAAATCACCTTGTTAGACGGCTTCTACAAGTCGGCATCAAGCCACGCCTGCTCCAAATCAATCAGCGAATCACCACGATAGATACGCTTAACCTCAAACTCGTCGCCACCATCGACCTCGATAAGGCGGATAAGCACATAGTAGCCTGTGCCAACCTCGTAGGTAACGTAGTAGGCCGAAATGGTGTCGGTTGTTTGTGACAGACAGGGGTTCCACTCCTTGACCTTTACCTCCTCGGCAGCATAGGCGTAGATGTAATCGACCCACTTGGAGGCAAGTTGGCCAAGCAGTTGCTTACCCTCGTCCTTGTGGTTCTTGAAGTAGTCTACGCACTCGCCGTCCATCTCCGACCATTTGGCAATCTCTACCAGGTCGCCACATTCCTTAATATACTTGATAAGCTTGTTGCGGTTAAGTTCCCAATGATATGGCTTAAGTACGTGACGCGCTTCCATAAGGCACAGGCCGACATAAGGGTTTATTCCATCTTGTATCACAACCTTTGCCGTTGGGTGTTCGGAGTTAAGAAGTTCGATTGACTCTTCCGCTACGACCTCTGCCATAAAATTATCGGCAAGCGATTCCGAGTAGTCGGAGTTGATGTTTTCCATCAAAACCCAAGCCTTAATCTGTTCGCTCTCGGCGTGTTGCGGGCCACCACACGCAACAAGAAACAGCGCAGCAATTGCTGCTAAAAGTTTAATTTTCTTCATAATTGTATAAGTTTATAATGGTTTGTTAAATGTTTGGCATTCTACTTATTTGGCAATTCGGTATCCGAGTTGAAAAAATCTTTCAATATATAGAGGATTAGGATAGGGTAAAAGGCATTGACAACAGCTCCCATTGTATCATTTATCATCATAGCGATAAGAAGAACAACAAATAGAACGGGGAAGAGAAAGAGCGCGATGCCAGCCCTCTTTGACACTTTGTCAAATAGTTTTATGCCGCCAATTATGCAAAGAATCATAGATGGCAATATGGCCAAACCTCCGAAGATGGCGCATATAACCGACTCTTCTTCAAAGCCCGAGACCAGGCTGATGATGCCCATAAAAAGCCAAATCACCATCAGCGCAATGAAGAGGTTGTGGTTAATCTTAAAGTGCTTGGCAATGCCCGCAAGAGCGTACCAAATCAGAGCCCACGATGCGGTGTCAAGAATAGTCGTGAGCCACTCGGGTATCCACGATAGAATCGAAAGTATTCTACCTCCTTTACCACTGCTTGGGATATCCAACTCGTGAGCCAGTCCGGCAAGAGCCATTGCCATTGCTACATAGCAAACGATAGTGCACCAACCATACTCCGAGGCGACGGTCTGCACCTTGGTCTTTGCGGTTGATTCGGTTGAGGTTTGAGTTTGAGCCGAGGCACTCTGTGTCTCCTGCTCCGAAATTTTCTGATTGTTCTCCATATTTTTATAAAATTAAACGTGTTTGCTCACAAAAAAATGCGGACCACTCGCGCCCTACACGACTGACCGGAACCGCCAAGCACCGACGTATACATATAGAAAACAAGCAGCCCACACCTATATAGTGAGCGTTTGTCCTCGACCTCTGTATACGTTGTTCAAAATTGGCGGTTTTGTCAATCAAAGGTAGAACGACCTACTAAATATGTCCTACAACCAGCGGGTTGCAAAGACAAAAGTAGTAAATTTGCTCAAAATATCAAAGTGCCGGGCTGCTTTTTGTTCGATGCAAAGGTAGCGCAAGCGACTTCCTGCACCAAATCCATTACGATTCATTGCAGTTCATAGCAACAAAAAATGGCAGAAATAGCCAATTTTTACTACTTTTGTATTGTTATGAGTGAACTTTCGCACATAGAACGCCTGAAAGAGGCTGTTGTTGCGACCTTCGCACGCACACTCGATTCGCCGACCGACTTCGATGCGCTCTCGGCCGACGTAGCCAAGCGCACGGGCGAGAATGTCAGCACCTCGACCCTGCGCCGACTCTATGGCTATACGAAGCCCGCAGTCGTGCCACGCCCATCGACACTCTCGGTATTGGCTCGCTATGTGGGTTATGCGGGGTGGAGCGAATTTTGCCAAGCCTCGGAGGGGCAACCAACGGTAGCCTCAACACCTCGAAGGCTCTGGCTGTGGATTGCGTTGGCAGGGGTTGTGGCAGTGGCGGCGGTTATCGTTGCGCTCCTTGTCGCGGGTCAAGATGGCGTGCAGCAACCAAGCGCCACGACCATCGAGCCATCGAGCGTCGTCGCACCGACCACACCGCCCCATCGGGCTATGCTCGAAAAGTATCGCCGCGAGTCGCTCCAATTTTGCAACGAGATTCGCGCACAACGCCCATCGCTCGATATTCTCGCCTACAAGTCGCTGGTCGATAGTCTATATATAAAATATGTATTCGGCTACCTGCAACCCACCATTGCGCACGAGGCCTCGGCGACCTTCGGCGAGGAGGGAGAATTCTATTCGTCGGAAATCTTCAATGCTTGCCGCGAGATATGCGCCTCGCTACTGCGCGAGATTGATTGGGAGGAGTGGAAGAGGGCGCAAGGGTGCGCAAAGAATTAAACATTTCCCAATGTGTGGCGGTTCGCCAAATTAAAAAATTTGGCTGGGTAGAGTGGGTAGACTGCAAAAAACAATTTTTAATTTTTAACTCATTTAGGCGAAGCCTAAATATTTGCTCCCATCTCGCGCAGACGCTCGACCAAAGCCCCAACATCGACAGACTCAACATCGGCACCCGTGCGAGCGCACTGTGCTGCGGCAACACCTGCGGCCTGACCCGTACCCATACAACTTGCCTGAACACGCAACGAAGCAAATGCCTTGCGGTCGGCCGAGATACAGCGACCTGCAACAAGCAGATTCGGAAAATCGGCCGCAACCAATGCTCGGTATGGAACATAGGCGGCCTTGTCGAGGAAGGTGATACCCTGCGACGACCCCTTCGAGGCGTGAATATCGATTGGGTGCGCACCACGCGAGATACTATCTTCGTAGCGATAGGCCGAGAGATACTCGTCGGCCGTGATGGTATGCAGACCCTTGATGCGGCGCGTCTCGCGGATACCCGCCTGTGGCGAGGTTGCCGAGACGTAGCACGAGGCAAATTCGGGGAAGTTGCGACGCAGAACATCGGCCATACGGAAGACATCTTCGCGCAGGCGACACTCGGCCGCCGTAAAGTCGCGGTTGTCGCACGCATCGGCCGCCGTGCGCGTCATATTGACACCGACCGAGCCGTCGTGCAACGTCGTGCAGAACCAAGGGCCTCCAAATTCGGGCAGGCCCAACTCCTCGGCACGTGCCAAGAGAGCCTCGCGGATTGGCAGCCAGTGACAATTCTCGCCCTGCTTATTGTGGTGCATAGCCTCCGAAACGAGAGCCGACGAGGTATCGACACCCGACAGCACGAAGTACATCGACAGCGGTTGCAGTGGCTCACCGTTCTGCGACTGCATCGGCACACCTGCCATAGCAGCCAAATCGCCATCGCCCGTAGCGTCGATAAAGAGCTTCGAGGCAAGGGCCTCGCTGCCATTCTTATTCTCGATAACGATATGCTCGATACGCCCCTGCTCCGCTACACAAGCCGAGAGGTAGGAGTGCATATAGAGGTCGATGCCCGCCTCCAAAGCCATACGTTGCATACAGAGCTTATAGATTTCGGGGTCGAAGGCGACATTGCCGAGAGGTCGCTCGATATAGCCGCCACCCATAGCCTCCAACCTTTCGAGGAACTCCCACGGCAGACCGCCGATAACGCGCTCGTCGTTATAGACAAAGACGCTGAGCGGCATAACCAAACCCGTCGTTGCCATACCGCCCAAGAAGCCGTATCGCTCGACGAGGGCCGTATGCGCACCCTCGCGGGCCGCAGCCAACGCTGCAATAAATCCGGCAGGGCCACCACCAACAACAACCACGTCGTAGTCGCCAACAACAGCGACAGATTTTGTAAGAGAGAGAGTTTTCATATCGTTTTTGGGGATTTAGAGGGTGAATGGGTAGTGTGGGTTGTGCTGGGGAGGCTGGGTTTGGCTGGGTTTTGCTGGGGAGCTGGGTAGTTTGTTTTTCAGTCTACCCAATCTACCCAGCAAAAATTTTTAATTTTACAGTCTCGCCCCTCAAAACAATTTTACAGCCACTTCTTATAGCGGAAGTATCCCATCGTAAGTGCCGACGCAAGTATCATCAGGCCCAGCGCAAAAATGTAGCCCAACGGGATAGTCCAACCATTCGACAGAGTCCATACCCATTCGAGTTCGGGCATAAACTTGAAGTTCATACCGTAGATACTTGCCACGAGCGTTGCAGGGAGGAAGATTACGGCTGCGACCGAGAAAATCTTGACCACCTCGTTCTGCTCGATGTTAATCAGACCAAGCGCCGCGTCCTGGATATAGTCGAGACGCTGGAACGAAAAGTCGGTATGCGAGATAAGCGAATTAACGTCCTTAATCATCAGTTGCAGGCGCGGATATATATCGTTCGGGAAACGCTCGCTTCGCAAGATGCCCGACAGCACACGCTGGCGGTCGAAGATATTTTCGCGCAGCACCATCGTACGCTCCTGCAAGGTGTTGATGCGGCGGATTACATCTTTGTCGATGCTCTCCTCGCTATTCATATTCTTGCTCAACGACGAGACCTGACGACCGACCAACTCGACAAGGTCGGCATCGAAGTCGATACGCACTTCGAGCAACGAGATGAGGATATGGTAGCCCGTCGAGTAGCTGCGGTAGTTCATCTGCAAACGCTTCTCGGCCTCGCGGAAGGTTCGCATATCGGCCTGACGCACCGAGACAAGCACACCCTCGTTCGACAACACAAACGACACCGGCTCAACCTCGAAACCCTCGCCTCCCACAGGCACGAAGAAGTTGGAGTTGGATATGATGGCATTCTCCGACTCGGAGTATTTCGAGGTCGATTCAATCTCCTCGACCTGCTGCTTGGTTTGCAGGCTCAACTCCATAAAGTTCTCGACAGCCTTGCGCTCCTTGATGGTCGGCTGCACCATATCAATCCAGAGAATATCGTCGTAACCGAGGTCGTCGAAGAGCTCGGTATCGGCGTTGCGTACGATTTTGTTATATTGCTTCAAGTAGATAGTAATCATCTCTTTTCCATTTTAAGAAACCAAAGCGGCTTCAAAGGTTTAACTTCGATTTGCTGTATGGTGTGTTCGGTGGAAGTTTTGTCAAGAGCCCGAACACCCGATTACATTGGTCGCCTTCGCTCGGCGGCCCATCTACCTTCAACCGGGATTGACCTTGGGCTGAATCTTCAACCCGTAGTCCCAGAAGAGTTGGAGTGCTCTATGTTTCTGCTCATCGAACAGATAGTCGATGTTGCGCGTAAGATATTCGTAGGCATAAGGCTTTTCGCGATGCTCCTCGCTCTCGATAATAGCCTCGTAGGTGTGCTCTATGCCGAAGGTCAGCGCACGTTGCAACGCATCGTGGGCGCTATACGACAGACCCTTACGGGCAACCCACACCGCAAAGACAAAGGGCAGCGAGGTCTGCTCAATCCACTCCTTCGCAAGGTCGTAGGTGTAGGCAAAGCGACCCTCGTAGGCAAAGACCTTGTCGCCAATAAGCAGGTAGGCATCGCCCTCCTGCGGAGCTTCGAGTACCGCATAGTCGTCGAGCGCAAGCCACTCGGGGCGGATGTGCCAACGGTTGGCCGCCAAGTAGCCCGAAAGTTGCACCGACGAGCGCGAGTGGGCATCGAGCCAAATGCGACGCACACGCTCGATTGGGGTGTTGCTAACGATAACCACCGTGCGCACCGCATCGACCGCACCGATACAGTAGTCGGTCACGACCTCGGCATCGGAGAGCGACGGCACAACAGCCGCAGGCACAAGGGCTATATCGGCCCTGCCTTCGACAAAATTGGTAACACACTGTGCTGGGGGTGCAAGCAAGAGTTCGGCCGCGAGATTACCCTCGTGGCGAATACCATAGATGAATGGTATCGTATTGAGATACGATATAGCTGCTATTTTCTGCTTGATAACCATCGTCCATAGTAGGTTGCGTTTAGTTCAACACAAAGCCAAAAGATTGCCAAACAAGGCAATTATCAATGCAAAGGTAACAATCTTTTTGGAAGATTAGCACCCAAAGGGTGATTTTTTTACCTCTTGGGGTGATTTTTAGCAAAAGGGGTGGTGTCGTTAGGGGCGTTAGGGGCGTTAATCCCTCTTCGAGGGCTTTTCCTCCTTCGCGCCTCGGCATAGTGTGCAAGCACCCTCTGCTCTCGGCTTGGCGTCGGTTAGGGGTGATGGGTAGATTGGGTAGAATGAGTAGATTGGGTAGCCTGAAACACTAACGCCCTTAACGACCCTAACGCCTCTAACGACCTTAACCTTCCAGCCTCCCCAGCCAAACCCAGCCTACCCCAGCAACAATATGCAAAGGAGGTGTTTCATCGCTGTAACGGTTTGTGTTTCGGTGGATTGGGAAATAGGTCGTAATACAACACTGTGGGTTTCACTCCATAGATAAGGTATATTGCATCGGCCTTTCGTTTGACATAGTACCCTCTATAATAACCTTCGTAGCGGTCGTAAATATAACACTCCTCGGCCTCGCAAAGCAGAGCGTTATCCGCCTTTACAACGTCGATAATCGCTCGCTGTCGAGACTCACTAAAATCCTCTTTTAGCAGATGTTCCAACTCATATATACGGGTGTCGGGATTGAACAATTCTGCTATTACCGCAACAACTTCTCGCCTCTTTTTCAACCACTTACGCTCGGCACGCGTGAGGGATAGTTCTTTATCAAGCAGGGCGACAAAGCGACTAAAAATCTCGTCGTGGCGGTCGGGGTAGGCCGAAGCGTAGAAGGAGTAGTTGCCTCGCAAAAAACGCTCGGCATCGGCCGTGGTCGCGAAATGCATCTGCGGACGAACTGGTTTTGGCTTGGCGTGGAATTTCAAAACAGAGTCTACCTCCCGAGGCAAAGATATATTTTCCCGCCTCTTGGCTTGCTCTATATACCTCTGTGGGTCAATATATTCCCCCTCTGCATAGAGCCACATCGCTGGTTGTCTATGGCCGAGTATGCGCGACCGCTCTTTGCTAATATCTATTATCCCTTGACGCCATTTGCGATAATCGAAAGATTTGTCTTTTGCAAGTTCGATTAGTTGGGCGTGCCCGACGGCAACACCCAACAACAAAATCGAAAATATAGCGACAATCTTACGCATAGGTTATATAATCTACCATAAAGGTAATAATATTTTACGACTATGCAAAATCGACTCCTCGATTTCATCATCGAACAAAGTCGCTTCCGTCCGAGCGGTGGTGTGGTCCGATTTGCCCTGCTGTGCCGCAAGGGCATTGACGCCAATGGTCAGCAACAAAATAAGAGTTACGAGTGAGTGTTTCATAGGGAAGGGTTAATGTAGAGGCACTTTTGGAAATATATCATAATACAGAATTGTTGGTTTTACACCATAAATAAGATGTATCGCAATCGCCTTCTGCTCGTATTTTCCACCCATTAGCAGACCATCGTGACTATCGGTTCCGCTCTCGAAATAACCCTTGTAGTAGTCGTTGATATAACACTCCTCGGCCTCGAAGAGTTGTGGGTTATCCTCACTTACAACATCGATAATCTCCTGTCGCCGAAGGTCGCTAAAATCATCTTTCAGCAGGTGTTCCAACTCGTATATGCGACCCCTTGGGTTAAAAAGACCCGCTATTACTGCAACTATCTCGCGCTTGTTCCTAAAAAACTTGCGCTCGGCGCGTGTGAGCGTAAGGCGCGTTTCGAGCAGCGCAACAAACCGCCTCACAATCTCGGTGTGGTCGTCGGGGTAGGCTGTGGCGTAGAAGGAGTAGTT
>JAZQSA010000030.1:0-1759 GCA_045629905.1 Alistipes sp.
TGGGGGAGTTTGGGTAGACTGTACCCCCTAACGCCCCTAACGCCCCTAACGCCCCTACTCCACCCAGCCTACCCAACAAAAAAATCGCCCTCCGCAGATTTGCGGAGGGCAAAAGCATAAAGCCAAAAGCCTAATTTCTAAAAAGCGGACACGGCACGCACATAGAGGCTGCCGTTCTTACTGCCGTTGTAGGTGTAGCCATTGCGCACAGAGACATTACACGCGCGAGATGAATTATATTCATTTGACGACCAATAGCAATAATCAACTTCCAATTTATCACCTTTTGCTGCAAGAGTTGAATTGAGAGTTGATTTTACTCTACAAATAGTCTGCAACTCCGTTGCGGTAGGCAGATACCAACCGCTACCAAGACTGGCGCACCACGATTTAGCCCATTCCCATTTTGACCATGTTTCTTTAAGGCTAACAATCTTACCGTGTCGGCCATCGGAGGTTACCTCGAAAACAACACCCTCCTTACCGCCAACATTGTAGTAGTCACCCACCTTGTAGGTATTTTGGGTAGCGCTATTAGTAGATGTCGCACGAGAAGTCGAGGTCGCCACAGCCTTGGTAAGTATAGCGTTAAGGTTAGCCGTTTGGCCCTCGGTGATGGTTATATCCTTCTTATATGGAGCATAGCCGCTCTTGGTAATCTCGATAGTATGCTTGCCGACCAAGACCTTGCTCAATGTCGATGGAGTTTCGCCAACAGCACGGCCATCGACCTTGACCGAGGCCATCAGTGGCTGGCTGACGATACGCAGCGAACCATAGATTGGCGACGGGGCCGTCAGCGTGCGGTTGATAGGCGAGGCCGTAGCGACATCGAGGCTCTCGACCGAGGTACGGTAGCCCGACTTGCGCGTCTCGACACGATAGGTACCCAAAGCCAACTCGCCACGCCACGAGCCGGAGCCCTTGCGCTCGTTGTTAATCCAAATCTCGGCACCATCGGCAACCGAGAGTGACACAACAGCGAAGTTGGCTGCAAGCGATGGAGTGAGGGTCGAGGTTTGGTTATCGGTGATAGTGACCTGCGAGGTATAGGCCTTATACTTCTCCTTGACGATGCGCAGGGCGTGCGTACCGCTCGACAAGCGCACACGCTCCGAGAGTGGAACGGTGCCGACCAAGCGATTATTGACATAGACCTTGGCGCCCGAGAGGTTGGTGGTAGGCGACACCTGCAACCAGCCGAATGCAGGGCGAAGCGTTATGCGCTTCACGACCTTATCGCCGGCGACAACAATCTGGCCACTCTCGACGTGGTAGTCCTGCGCCTCGACGCTATACGAATATCGGCCCTGTCGCTTGGTGCGGAAGGCTGCGCCACCCTCGTCGAGCGAAAGTATCTCGCCATCGAATGTAACGACAGCCGTCGCAGGCTCAACCTGGAAGATAACGTCCTGGGGCAGAACACCCATAGCATCGACCTCCTGATGGAAAAAGGTGCTATTGCGATGCACCTCGACGGTCTGCTCTTTGACCGACGAGCCATAGACCATCTTCAAGCGGTGCTGGCCAGGCAAAACATCGGCAACCGACAGCACACACTCGGCATTGGTGCGGCCAACCAACGCGCCGTCGATATAGACCTCGACGTCGGGAACATTGGACTGCACCGTGATTGGGTAGAGTTGATTGAGCGAGGCCTCGATATAGTACTCTGTGTTGGCCTCGGTCGAGATCGTCACCTCGTTTGAGATACGGAAGCGAGGGTGTTGAAGGTAGAAGACCGTATTTTTGTAGGCGG
>JAZQSA010000031.1:0-22380 GCA_045629905.1 Alistipes sp.
CATGTAGCCTTATATGTAGGATTTAGCGATTTTCGTAAAAACTAACACTGAAAATCAATCAGTTAAAAATTAAAAGTCATACCCGAAGCGGGTTGCTTGTTTTTTTTTGCATAGGTGAAGATTGCGGCTTATTGGTCAAAATTAGTACATAAAATCGGGGCGATTTTTGACCAATAAGCCCAATAATACCATTTATCCTCGGGAAGCAAAAGGGGCTGTCCAACAAATTTGGACAGCCCCTCTCTTTTTGTCGAGATAGACTACTTTACCTCGGCAGCAGCAGCCTCAACAGCAGCAGCGGCAGCCTCAACAGCGGCAGCAGCAGCCTCTACGCTCTCAACAGCCTGCTCGCAAGTAGCAGCCTTGTCACAAGTTGCGCAAGCCTCTGGTGCGCAAGCCTCACATGCAGGAGCCTCGGCAGCCTCTGCTGGTTTCTGGGTATTACCACAGCAGCTAACCATTGCAACGGCAGCAGCCAAAACTACAAGCGAAAGAATCTTTTTCATAGTTGTAAATTTTTAAGAGTTCAACATTTATTCACAACAAAATTATATATAATTGAATAAAAAACAAAGAAAAACGCCTTTTTTTGCTACTTATTCACTCTTTTTATCGTGTTAATTCCTCCAATGCTATCGTTTCGCGTACGATAAAGGCCTTTGGGAACGATGCTTTGATGCGTTCGAGTTGTATGAGAGCCTCCTCCTGCGAGGTGTAGTTGCCGACTGTCACCTTGAAATATGGGTTCTCGTAGGTGATGTAGCTACATTGGTCGGGGAATAGCGAAACAAACAAATCGTGCGCAGCGAGTGCGTCGGGTCGTGCCGAGGCGGAGTTGCTCATAAAAATCATAATGCGGTGGCCGCTGATAGCCGTTGGTGTTGCCGAAGGGTTTGCCGCAGGGATTTCGTGCTCCACGACGCGCACCGTGGCATCGACTCTTGTCAGCGAATCGACTTGCACGGGTGCCGATAGATAGCGCTTGTATGTGGTTAAATCTTGTGCCGAGAGTGTTATGGCGAACAAGATTGCCGTGAGGACTAAAAGTGCATATTTTTTCATATTCGCGGGTGTTTATTTGTTGAGTCCGAAACTTTGCAATAGTGTTGTCGCTGCGATGCGCTCGGTGCCAATCGTGCGCTTGATGCCAGCCATTTCGATATTTGCCGAGAAGGCTATATCGACACCGTCGAAGTTGCGCTGCTTGATGCGTAATATTAGCGAGAGCGCTTTTAGAGGGTTGTAAATCGATATGTCGAGCGGAATCGAAATCGAGGCGGTCTGTCGTTTGTGCAACGTTATGGGTGCGAGCAACGAGGCGTGAGCGACACGCACTCCGTCGATATATATATCGCCCTCGCCGGCGCTCAAAGTGGGGTTGTACGACGAGTCGTTGCGTACGCGGAGTTTGATAATCCAACCTCCATCGAGCGAACCCGAAATATCTTCGACAGCCTCGACTGCCACCTGCTTGCGGAGTCGCTCCGAGAGGCGTTGTGCGTTACAACTGCTGCTCGACAAGGTGGTGATTGCGGCGAGCGCAAAGATTGCGATAATGCGTAAAAATCTCTTCATATTTTCGATTGTGTTATGGTCGTTTGGCTACATAGATTTGAGCAATTCCGAGGCTCTGACTGCGTGCCTTGATGTTTGCAAAGCCACAGCGCTCCAAGATTGCGATAAACTCCTTTGGCGTAGGGAAGGTATCGACCGACGCGGGCAGATACTCGTATGCCCCTCGGTTGTGCGATATAAGTCCGCCGATAAATGGGAGTATGCGGTGGAAGTAGAGTCTGTATATGGCCCCTACAAGGCGATTGCTTGGGTTTGAAAATTCGAGAATGACGAGGTGGCCTTCGGGTTTGATTACGCGACGCAGTTCGGCCAGGCAGGCCTCGATGTTTTCGAAATTGCGAACACCAAAGGCGACAGTGACGGCATCGACGCTCTCCGAGGCCATATCGATATGTTCGGCATCACATTCGGTGAGCGTGATGCGCTCGTCGAGACCTTGCTGTTCGACCTTGCGTTTCGCTATGGCCAGCATCTCGGGCGAGAGGTCGGCACCGCAAATGGTCGCGTTGTCGATGCGACGCGCCAAAGCGATAGCCAAGTCGCCCGTGCCGGTTGCCATATCGAGGATACGCTGTGCGCCCAATCGCCGCACGATGCGCACCACACGACGTCGCCAAAGGCGGTCGATAGACATCGAGAGTATGTGGTTGAGGCGGTCGTAGGTCGGGGCAATGTCGTTGAACATCGCCTTTACTCGCTCGCGTTTGCTTGTCTGTTTCTCCATATCGTTTGAGTTAGTTTTATTATTCGTATTTAACGGCCTCCGATGGCTTGATTCGGGCCGTGATGGCTGTTGCGACAAAGACCATCAGAAGTATCGCTGCCGTAAAGCCGATATTCAGCCCGACGACATCGACTGCCGTAAGGCGCATTGGTACCTCGCTGACAAAGTAGGCCGAGGCGTCGAGTCGAACGAGGCCCGTATAGTGTTGCAGGGCAACGATGCCGAGACCTATGGCATTGCCGATTAAGAGGCCTTGTGCCGTAAGTCGTGCCGCCTGATAGAGGAATATGCGACGTATGGTGCGATTGTCCATACCGAGGCTCTTCAATATGCCGATTGTGCGCGTGCGCTCAAAGACCAAAATGAGCAATGCTGTAATCATATTGAATAGCGCAACGGCAAACATAATGCAGATAACTACCGCAGCGTTGATGTCGTGAGTTCCGAGCCACGCAAATATCGGGGCGTACAACTCTTTGGCTGCGATGGCCGATAGGTTGGCTTCGCCCTCGTAGTCCTCCCAAAGCCGTGTGTTGATTTGGTCGGCCACAAGGTCGGCATCGGCTCCGTCGTGTAGCGCAATCTCAAAACCCGATACGGTCGTGTCGCTCCACCCGTTGATTTTTTGGAGGTTGCGTATGTCGGTTATCGCTGCCGCCATCGCCTCGTCGCCAATAGACGAGTAGATGCCGCAAACCTTCATCACATCGCGCTGCGGACGCTCGCCATCGAGCAACATTATCTCGATGCGGTCGCCAACCTCAACGGCCAAACTCTTGGCCGTTGTGCGCGGAATCATAATCTCCTTCTTGCGAGTGCCGTCGATGGCTGGTGTTGCCCCCTCTTCCAACTGCGAGGCAAACCATTCGAGCCGTTCGGTCGAGTCGATACCTTTGAGAAGTATGCCCATCGATTGGTGCGATGAGCGAATGACGCAGCCCCGCATCGTATAGGTGTTAATGCCCTTTACGCCGTGCGCCGATGCTATCAACTCTGTAAGCTCGGGCGTGGCCTCGACGGGCCTGGATTGTGTGGCGTTGAGTGTGCGAAGGTCGGTTACGATAACCTCCGACATTGTCCCTCTGACAACATTTTGAATCTCCTCCTTAAAGCCGAATACTATCGCCAACGTTATAAGCGATACGGCTGCACTCGCAGCAACAGCTGCCGTAGCAATCCGCATAATGACGCTCTGCGTTGAGCTTGTGGCGCGGGCCGTTCGGCGAGAGATAAAGAGGGCGAGATTCATAGCGTGGTTAATAGAGAGTCTTATCCTCCTTTTCGCTCCAAGCGCGGAATGCAGCAAGTGCCTTGTCGCGCATAAAATTTAGGCACGGAATCGAACGTTTGTCGTAGGCCAAAGCGATTTGGTCGTAGATAAACGAGTCGTCGAAGTCGATTGCCTTTGCATCGGCCTTCGTGTTGCCGTAGAGTATGCGCTCTACACCAGCCCAATAGAGTGCGCTCAAACACATTGGGCAAGGTTCGCAAGATGTGTAGCAGGTGCAGCCTTCGAGTTTGAATGTGCCGAGCGATGCGCAGGCCGAACGAATAGCCTTAACCTCGGCGTGGGCTGTTGGGTCGTTCTCGTCGGTTACGCGATTTACACCCGTTGCTACTATCTCTCCGTCGCGGACGATGACAGCACCAAAAGGACCGCCTCCGTTAGCGACATTCTCTATCGAAAGGTCAATGGCCATCTGCATAAAGCGCTCGTCATCGGCTGTGAAAATGGTCGTTTTTGCCATATTTTTGTAGTTTTTAGCTTGTTATTCCCCTATGGTGGTTGTGCAATTTTGGCAAATTTACACAATTTTTCTTACATTTGTCCGTCATATAAACGAATAAACATATAAAAAAGTATAATAATTATGTTTGCAACACTTTTTGAGGTCGGAAATAATGGGGGAGAGCAACTCCTCTACAACCTTACAACCTCGCAAGCCTTCTTTATAATTATTGCCGTTGCTATTGTCGGTTTTTTTGTGCAGATGCGCCTTCGCTCGGTCTTTGCAAAATACTCGAAGGTGGCCTTGCCCGAGGGTATGACGGGTGCGGAGATTGCTGCACGAATGTTGCGCGACCATCGTATAACCAACGTCCGCATAACTCACGTTCCCGGGTCGCTTACCGACCACTTCAACCCAGCGACGATGACCGTAAATCTCTCCGACGAGGTCTATTCGGGTCGTTCGATTGCTGCGGCTGCCGTAGCGTGTCACGAGTGCGGTCACGCAATTCAGCACGCCGAGGGGTATGCTCCGTTGCGTCTTCGTTCGGCGCTTGTGCCTGTGGTCAATTTCTCGTCGCGAATGGCTATGTGGCTCGTGATGATAGGTCTGATAATGACCGCCTCGGCAAGTAGCGATATATTGTGCTGGATTGGAGTCGGACTGATGTCGCTCTCGGCCCTCTTCTCGATAGTTACTCTGCCGGTCGAGTATAACGCTTCGGAGCGCGCTCTCGAATGGTTGGAGTCGAGCCGTACGTTGCGCGACGAGCAGATGGAGGGAGCAAAGACTTCGCTTCGTTGGGCTGCGCGCACCTACCTTGTCGCTGCACTCTCGGCCATAGCCTCGATACTCTACTATGTGGCGCTGATTAGTGGTCGCCGCCGAGACTAATAAAACCAAACGTAAGAAACCCTATAACGATATGCAGAAACATCTTAAATTTACACTTATCAGCCTTGCCCTATCGGTGATTTGTCTTGCCTCGGCATTGCTTGTGTGGCATTGCGAGAAAGAGGCGATGCCAAATCCGAAGTATATCTTCTACTTTATCGGTGATGGTATGGGCTTCAACCATATCCTTGCGACCGAGCAGTTCAATGCCGTGAAGGAGGGTAAGAGTGAAATTGAGCGACTGAACTTTACGCAGTTCGATACTCGTAACTTTGTTACCAACTACTCCGCATCGAGCCAGGTGACCGATTCGGCAGCCGCAGGTACAGCCCTCTCGACGGGCATTAAGACGGCCAACAGCTATATCGGTGTCGATTCGGAGGGCCGAGAGTTGCGAAATATTACCGACGTAGCCTCCGAGTTGGGCTATAAGGTGGGCCTCGTGACAAATGTCGGCATAAACCACGCCACCCCGAGCTGTTTTTACAGCCACGCAACCGACCGCTTCCGCTTTCCCGACCATATCGACCGCCTTATCGAGAGCGATATAGCCTTTGTTGCGGGTTCGACGATTATGGACTATCATAGCGGCCCTCGTCTCGATAAATACGAAAAGATTACGACCGCACAACTTGCCGAGCGACTTCGCAATGCAGGTATAGCAGTCGAGACCGACGTCGAGCGTGCCGCTACGATGAGTGATAGTCGTGTGGTGCTGGTTGCCAATCCCGATAAGAATAGCCACGTTCCATACGTTATCGACCGCAAGGGCGATGAGCAACATACGCTGTTGGCCCATACCCGTGCCGCAATCTCGTATATGAAGGGTGCGGCAACCGACCGCTTCTTCCTGATGGTCGAGGGTGGCAAACTCGACTATGCGGCTCACGAACAAGACCCTGTGGCAACATTCAGCGAGGTGAATGAGTTTGCCCAGGCCGTGCAACTTGCGCTCGACTTTGCTGCCGAGCACCCCGATGAGACGTTGATTGTCGTAACCTCCGACCACGAAACAGGTGGCTTTGCGCTCGGTTGGGACCGCTACGAGGTGCGCTTGAATCTGCTCGCCGGACAGCGTCGCTCGACTATCGCTACAACCAAACTTATTCGTCAGATGCGTGCGGAGGGTAAGCGTGATTGGAAAGATTATAAGGCGGCATTGAGCGAGAGCTTTGGTTTGTGGAGTCACGTCTCCGTGACCGAAGAGGAGGAGGCTCTGCTGCGCCACGACTTCTACGAGATATTTTTGAAGTATGGCCCTGTGGTAAGTGGCCTCTACAACAATAACGAGCGACTTGTCTACGATGCTATCAGAATTCTGAACTCTCGCGCATCGTTGGATTGGACAAGTATTTTGCATACCGGAATGTACACCCCTCTCTACGTCAAAGGTGCTGGCGAGTCGCTCTTCTTGGAGTGCCGCGACCAGACCGATATACCGAAGGTTATGGCGAAGTTGATGGGTGGCCAATTATAAAGCGGCTGGGTAGATTGGGTTTTGCTGGGTAGGCTGGGTAGATTGGGTTTTGCTGGGTACCCCCCCCCTAATAACCCCTCACGCCTCTAACGCCCCTAACGCCCCTAAAACAACAAAACAATAAAAGTTTGATGAAACGATTTTTTACAAGATTTTTGGCCTGTGTGCTGGTGGTGTCGCTTGCGATGCTCGCAACCGAACGAGTCGAGGCGAAGAGTAAGCCACAAGCCAAGTATGTATTCTACTTTATAGCCGATGGTATCAGTGTCAATCATATTCGCGGAACGGAGATGTACAACGCTGCCGTTTATGGTCGTGATTCGATATTGCCATTTTCGCGTTTCACGGTGCGTACGCTCCTTACGAGCCACTCGGCATCGTCGGCCGTGACCGATTCGGCTGCTGCGGCAACAGCTTTGGCTACGGGTGTTAAGACGCGCAACAACTATTTGGGAGTTGATGTTGATGGCCAACCGCTTGTGAATATTGCCGAGGTGGCTTCGCGTCGTGGGTATAAGGTTGGTATTGCGACCAATGTGGGTATCAACCACGCAACGCCATCGGCATTCTACGCCCACTCGCAAAGCCGTAGCGATTATACGACAATCACTGACCAACTTATAGCGAGCGATGTCGATTTTGCTGCCGGCTCAACATTCAATTGCCGCAGAAAGAGCGGAATAAAGCCCGAAGATGTTGTTGCACAGGCCAGGGCTGCGGGTATAGAGGTTGTGCAGAGTGCCGAGAAGGCGGGCAAGGTAAAGGGGCGTCGTGTGATATTGCTCTCCGACTCGCTCTCGCGCCGAGAGATGCGTTTTGCGACCGACCGAGGCGAAGATGAGCCGACAATTGTCGATTATACGGAGGCGGCGATAAAGTATCTCGAACGCGAATCGAAGGGCGACGGTTTCTTTCTGATGGTCGAGGCGGGTCACGTCGATTATGCGAGCCACGACAACGATGCCGTGACCGTATTCGAGGAGATTAACGACCTCTCGCGTAGCGTGAGTCTCGCATTGGAGTTCTATGAGCGTCACCCCGACGAGACGTTGATAGTCGTTACAGCCGACCACGAAACGGGCGGTATGTCGATAGGCTACTCCTCCTACAAGGTCAATATGGAGCGCTTGGCCCACCAACGCACTTCGGAGGAGGCCCTGACCCACAAGATGCAACATATGCGTAAGTCGGGTAAGACCGAGTGGGAGGATATGAAGGCGTTGTTGAGCGAGTATCTCGGTCTGTGGGATAAGGTCAAGTTGCGCGAGAAGGACGAGCGCAATCTGCGAAAGACCTTCGAGCGTAACTTCCTCAAAGATGGAGAGAAGGTCGTAGGCCTATATACGAGCAACGAGAAGATGGCGGCCGAGGCTGTGCGAATACTCAACAAGCGAGCCTACGTTAATTGGATTGGCTTGTCGCATACGGCTATGCAGGTGCCACTCTATGTAAAGGGCGCAGGCGAGTTGCTCTTTTTGGATTGCTACGACAATACCGATGTTCCGAAGCGTATGGCTACGGCAATGGGGTGTGAATTGAAATAATTTGTGAACGATGAATTGGATATATTCGATTGATGAGCGACTCTTTTTGTGGCTCAATTTTGATGGTGGAGCGCTTCTCGATACCGCAATGGAGATTGTTTCGGGTACAGCGATGTGGATTCCGCTCTATGGCTTTATCCTCTATGCTGTTTGGCGTCGATATGGTTGGAAGTCGGCTTTGGCCTTTGTCGTGTGCCTTGCGCTGGCGATGGGTATTGCCGATATGCTTTGCGGTATCTTTAAGCATACGGGGCCGTTGAAAAATCTCTGGGAGAGTTTTCCAGGCCGTCAGCGTCCGATGTTCAATATCTCGGTCAAGGCTTTGGCCCTCGATTTGGGCGACGTAGTCCATATCCCATCGACCAAGCACGGCCTCTATGGTACGGTGTCGGCCCACGCGGCGACGGTAGCGGCTTTGGCCCTGATGTCGGCTGCGGCGATAGGGAAAAAGTGGTATACGGCAACGATAGTTGCAGCGACGTTGCTCATCTGCTATTCGCGCATCTACAAGGCTTGTCACTTCCCTCTCGATATACTTCTCGGCCTTGCTGTCGGGTTGATTTCGGGCTGGTTGATGTATCTTCTGTGGAAAAAACTTGCGAAAACGATACAGAAACTCTCGAAATGATGTATATTTGCAGGCTAAATAATGGCTTATAGCCATTGGCTGTCGACGAAGAGAACAATAAAAAGATAAAAATATGGAACATTTAAGCGAACAAGAACAACTGCGTCGTCAATCGCTCCAAGCGTTGCGCGACCTCGGAATCAACCCATATCCGGCCGAGAAATTCGATGTTTCGGCCTCCGCTGCGCAGATTGCAGCCGAGTTTGATGCCGAGCCTGCGAAGTTCGAGGCGGTGACCATCGCCGGCCGTATTATGAGCCGTCGTATTATGGGTAGCGCATCGTTCTTCGAGTTGCAGGACCACACTGGCCGTATTCAGGTCTATATCCGTCGTGACGATATTTGTCCCGAGGGCGACCCAACACTCTACAACACCGTCTTCAAGAAGTTGCTCGATATTGGCGATTTTATCGGTGTCGAGGGTTATGCGTTCCGCACCAACACGGGTGAGTTGTCGGTACACTGCCGCAAGTTCACCGTATTGTCGAAGTCTATCCGTCCGCTCCCAATCGTTAAGGAGAAGGACGGCCAGCAGTTCGACGCATTGACCGACCCAGAGGTGCGCTATCGTCAGCGTTATGTTGATTTGGTGGTTAATCCAAAGGTGCGTGAGGTCTTTGCAAAGCGTGCGAAGATTATCGCAACGATGCGCGAGTACTTCAACCAGCACGGTTGCTTGGAGGTCGAGACCCCTATTTTGCAGCCAATTCCTGGTGGTGCTTCGGCTCGTCCGTTCATCACTCACCACAACGCACTCGACATCGACTTCTATATGCGAATAGCAACGGAGTTGTACTTGAAGCGCCTTATCGTAGGTGGTTTCGACGGCGTTTATGAGTTCGGCAAGAACTTCCGTAACGAGGGTATGGACCGTACTCACAACCCGGAGTTTACCTGTATGGAGATTTATATCGCATACAAGGACTACCGCTGGATGATGGAGTTTACGGAGAATATGTTGGAGCGTATCGCTTTGGCAGTAAATGGCACTACCGAGGTCGAGATTGACGGCAAGCAGATTTCGTTCAAGGCTCCATTCCGTCGCTTGACAATGACCGATGCTATCCTCGAAAAGACGGGCTACGATATTACGGGCCAGAGCGAGGAGCAGTTGCGCGAGGCTTGCAAGCGATTGAATGTCGAGATTGACGACACGATGGGTAAGGGTAAGTTGATTGACGCAATCTTCGGTCAGTACTGCGAGGAGGATTTGGTGCAGCCAACCTTCATCTGCGACTACCCAATCGAGATGTCGTCACTCTGCAAGCGTCACCGCGACAATCAGGACTTGACCGAGCGTTTCGAGTTGTTCGTTGCGGGCAAGGAGTTGTGTAACGCATACTCGGAGTTGAACGACCCAATCGACCAGTTGGAGCGTTTCCAGGAGCAGATGCGATTGTCGGAGCGTGGCGACGACGAGGCGATGTTTATCGATATGGACTTTGTTCGTGCATTGGAGTACGGTATGCCTAACTGCTCGGGTATGGGTATGGGTATCGACCGACTTACGATGTTTATGACAGGCCAGACTTCGATTCAGGATGTATTGTTCTTCCCAACGATGCGCCCCGAGAAGAAGGTTGTTGCCGATGCAGCGGAGGTATATACCGAGGCGGGTGTTCCAGCCGAGTGGGTTGAGGCTATTCAGAAGATGGGTTACATCACCCTCGAAGCCTTTGCAAACACAGCAAAGAGTGGCGGTATGAAACTCTTTAATGACCTCTGCGGTTTCAACAAGAAGAATAAGTTGGGACTTTCGACCGCAGGTATCAAGGAGTGGATTGAGAATAATAAAGAATAATCAAAAAAGTTAAACTTAAATTAAATATTTGAAAACTATGGCAAGAAAGAAGATTGTTGCTGGTAACTGGAAGATGAACACATTGCCAGCAGAGGGTGTTGAATTGGCAAAGAATGTTGTTGCAGGTCGCTCGGAGGTTTGCGAGTGCGTAAACTTCATCGTTTGCCCTCCATTCACCCACCTCTCGCAGGTTATTGAGGCTGTTAAGGGCTCGGATATCGCAGTAGGTGCGCAGGATTGCGCTACCGAGGCAAAGGGCGCTTACACCGGTGAGATTGCAGCGCAGATGATTGCAGCTCTCGGTTGCAAGTATGTTATCCTCGGCCACTCGGAGCGTCGCCAGTACTATGGTGAGACTTCGGAGACTTTGAACAAGAAGATGGCACAGGCTTACGCTAACAACCTCATTCCAATCTACTGCGTAGGTGAGAACTTGGAGGAGCGCGAGGCTGGTAACCACTTTGCAGTTTGCAAGGCGCAGATTGAGGAGGTAGTATTCAACCTTACCGAGGAGCAGTTCGCTAACCTCGTTATCGCATACGAGCCTGTTTGGGCTATCGGTACAGGTAAGACCGCTACCGCAGAGCAGGCACAGGAGATTCACGCATATATCCGCGAGGTTCTTCGCTCGAAGTTCGGTGCTGCTGCCGAGGAGTGCCCAATTCTCTACGGTGGTTCGTGCAAGCCATCGAACGCTGCCGAAATCTTCGCAAAGGAGGATGTAGACGGTGGTCTTATCGGTGGTGCTGCACTCGTTGCTGGCGACTTCCTTGCTATCGGTAAGGGTTTCTAGTTGAAATTGTTTCTAACGGTTTTTGCCGCCTTCCTCGCAACTTCGGAGTCGGTCACATACGCCATAGTATGCTCCCTCCTCCTCTGCTGCGAGAGCGTTGCAAAACCTCGTTATAAAGCAATTTCGGTAGACCGAATAGTTGACATGTCTTGGGCTGCTCGTATGAGGGCGGCCCAATTTTGTAAAAAGCCAATGGCTAACGGCTAATTTATGGAGAGATACATCAATATCAACGACTACGACTATCCGTTGCCTGATGAGCGAATTGCGAAATTTCCGCTTTCGGAGCGTGACTCGTCGAAGTTGCTCATCTATCGCGGTGGCGAGATATGCGAACGACACTTCTCGGATATTCCGAGTGAGTTGCCCGAGGGGTCGTTGCTTGTATTCAACAATACCAAGGTGGTGCGTGCGCGACTCGTTATGCACAAGCCGTCGGGTGCGCGTGTCGAGGTCTTTTGCTTGGAGCCTCACGCTCCTGCCGACTACGAACACGCCTTTGCAGTGAAGGGCGAGTGCGAGTGGTCGTGCATTGTGGGTAACCTCAAAAAGTGGAAGGAGGGCGCAGTCGAGATTCCGTTCGAGTACGAGGGCGAGAACTACACCCTGCAAGCCTACATCGCCGAGCGTGGCACTCGTGAGCATATCGTGCGTTTCGAGTGGTCGGCACCGATGACCTTTGGCGAGTTGTTGGAGTATCTTGGTCGCATTCCTATACCGCCATACCTCAACCGTGAGAGCGAGGAGATTGATAATACTCGCTACCAGACGGTCTATTCTCGCTTCGAGGGTTCGGTGGCAGCACCAACGGCAGGTTTGCACTTTACGCAGCCACTTATCGAGGGTATGCGCGAGAGGGGTTTTGATTTTGCCGAGGTTACGCTCCACGTTGGCGCAGGTACGTTCCTCCCCGTCAAAGACGAGGACGCTACCAAGCACGCAATGCACACCGAGCATTTCGATATTACGCTTGCAACACTGCGTAAGTTGCGTGCCAACTACGGCAAAATTGTGGCCGTAGGTACAACCTCGGTGCGAACATTGGAGTCGCTCACGGCGTTGGCGTGGCGCATAAAAAATGGCAAGGCCTACGACTGCGCAACGGTAGGGCAGTGGGAACTCTATGATATTCCAGCCGATTTCTCGGGCGAGGAGGCACTCGATACACTTATATTATATATGGAGCAACAGGGCTTGGAGCGTCTGCACGCTGCAACGCAGATAATGATTACTCCGCTTGGCTACTCGTTCCGCATTGTGCGCAATATCGTAACCAACTTCCATCAGCCAAAATCGACCTTGTTGTTGCTTGTCTCGGCATATTTGGGCGAGGATTGGCACAAGATTTACGACTACGCGCTCTCGCACGATTTCCGATTTCTGTCGTATGGCGATTCGTCGCTCCTGATTCGTTAGAGTGGGGTGGTGTAATAAGCAGAATGGGTAGCCTGAAAATTACGGGCTACCCATTCTTCTTATTATGCCTATTTCTAATACCTAATCCAGCGCCACAAATCCTTGAACGATGGTTTTTTGCCGTGCATAAATATACCTACGCGATAGACCTTGCCGGCGAGCCATACCATCACGACAAATGTGGCATAGAGCAACACAATCGAGAGCGCAATCTCCCAAGCAGGTATGCCACTCGGTATGCGGGCCATCATCACGATAGGCGATGTGAACGGGATTATCGAGAACCAGAATACGAGAGGCGAATTTGGGTCGTTCATAACCATTGTGGTTATGATAAATGCGAGGATAATCGGAATGGTAATCGGAATGGTGAGTTGCTGTGCATCTTGCGCCTCGTCGACACTTGCGCCAACGGCTGCGTACATAGCGGCGTAGAGCAGGAAGCCACCAACCATAAAGACAAGCATCAGTCCGACAAGTTGGGCGATGTAGCCCGTGTCGAGTACCGAGGCCATAGCGGTTATCATATCGGTATCGATGCCGCTTGCCGATAGGGTGGTAATGTCGGTACCTGCCTGTACGGCAGCCACCTCGGCCATCACCTCCTCGCCAACGACCAAAGGCATAATCACTCCGCTCGTGATAATCAGGAGTATGCCCCATACGGCAATCTGCGTGGCGGCAACCAGGGCCACACCGAGAATTTTGCCCATCATCAAATCAAATGGTTTGACGGTCGAAACCAACACTTCGAGGATGCGCGAACTCTTCTCCTCGATGATGCTCTGCATAACAATCGAGCCGTAGATTGCAAGGAAGAAGTAGAGAACAAAACCGAGCAACATACCGACAATGCTCGATGCAATCGACGACGAGGCTTTGCCCTGCTCGCCCTCCTCCTCGCTATTGCGGAAGGTCGAGAGGTTTACGTCGGCCTTGATTTGCTCCATAATCTCTTTGAGGTTGTCGATGTTGTACTCTTTGAGTCGCTCTTCCTCGATAATCTCCTCTAATTGTCGTGCGATACCCTCTTCGACCATAAGCGACGACGAAGAGTTGGTGTAGAGTTGTACGTCGCTCGGGTTGGCGACAATATCCTTGCCGATGCACAGAACGCCGAAATTCTCGCTTTCGAGCGAGCGTTTCAACTCCTCCTGCAACGAGTTGCTCTCCGAAACGGTAAATTCAACCTCCTCGTTTGATGCGAGTTGCGAGGCGACGATGCCACTATGGTCGATGACCGTGATTTGGCGGGTGTCGCCCGTGGCATACATCATTATCAGCGTCGGCGCAATGGCGAGAGCCAACATAATCAACGGCATCAACAGCGTTGTTATGATAAACGATTTTTTATAGACACGCTCCTTAAATTCGCGAGCGATTATCAGACTTATATTCTTCATAATTCGAACTCTTTGTTGTTGGTCGGGTCGTTACAGATTGCCTGCCACGGCACGGATAAATATGTCGTTCATACTTGGTACAACCTCCGAGAAGGTGCGCAACTCGACCGCCTCGTTTATGGCAGCGACAGCGGCGCGCGTGTCGTGGTTGCGAATGTGAATCTTTGTGGTGTATAGGCCTGTGATGTCGCGCTCGCTCTCGATGATGTCGCAAAGTGGTGCGATAGATGCTTCGAAGGCTGCGTTGTCGCCTCGGAATCGCACCTCGAAGGTGTCGCCACCGTGGCTGCGACGAATCTCATCGACGCGACCCGAGAGTATGTTGTGCGAACGGTCGATGAGTGTTATGTGGTCGCAAATCTCCTCGACGCTGGCCATATTGTGGGTCGAGAAGATGATGGTTGCACCCTCGTCGCGAAGGCGCAAAATCTCCTCTTTCAGCAGGTTGGCGTTGATAGGGTCGAAGCCCGAGAAAGGCTCGTCGAATATGAGCAACTTTGGCGAGTGAAGTACGGTTGTGATAAACTGAATCTTCTGGGCCATACCCTTCGACAGGTCCTCGATTCGTTTCTCCCACCACTCCTCGATGCCGAAACGTGTAAACCACTCTTTCAGCCTTACGAGAGCCTCGTGGCGCGACAAACCCTTTAAGCGGGCGAGAAAGAGGGCCTGTTCGCCCACCTTCATCTTCTTGTAGAGGCCTCGCTCCTCGGGTAGATAGCCGATGCGGTAAATATCCTCCTGCTTGATTGGTTGGCCTTCGAAGAGAATTCGACCCTCGTCGGGTATGGTTATGCGGTTGATGACCCTGATTAGGGTTGTCTTGCCTGCACCGTTAGGTCCCAGCAGTCCATAGACCGAGCCTTGTGGAATCTCGACACTCACGTCGTCGAGAGCGGTATGGTTGGTGAAGCGTTTGGTAATGTGTTCGGCTGAAATGATATTCATAATCCCAAAATTAACCTGTTATGACTACAAAGATATTGTTTTTTTTAATACTTTTGTGCAAAATAGATGTGAAAAAGCCCCTCATTCGGCTCGATGTATGCGTTTGATGCGGGGCAAAAGGAGATACGATATGAAAAAGGGAATGGTAATGGTTGCCGGAGGTGGTGGCTATATTGGTTCGCATACGACGGTCGAACTTATCGCGGCAGGCTACGATGTGGTTGTGGTCGATAATCTCTCGAACTCCGATATGTCGGGTATCGAGGGCGTGCGTAAGATTACGGGTGTCGATGTGCCGTTCGAGAATGTGGATTGTTGCGACCGCGAGGCATTTGCCGATGTCTTCCGTCGCTACGACTTCCACTCGGTAATCCATTTCGCGGCATATAAGGCTGTGGGCGAGTCGGTTAGTGACCCGATGAAATACTATCGCAACAACCTCGTTTCGTTTATGAACGTGGTCGATTTGATGCGCGAATTTGGTCGTCGCAATATCGTCTTCTCGTCGTCTGCAACAGTCTATGGCGAGGCCGAGGAGTTACCCGTAACCGAGCGTACTCCGCGCCTGCCGGCAACGAGCGCCTATGGCAATACGAAGCAGATGTGCGAGGATATTTTGCGCGATTCGGTTGCTGCATATTCGTCGTTGAAGGGTATTGCGTTGCGCTATTTTAACCCTGTCGGAGCGCACCCATCGGCTCTCATTGGCGAGTTGCCGCGAGGCGTTCCGCAGAATCTTGTGCCATATATTACCCAAACGGCGGCCGGTGTGCGCGAGTGTCTGTCGATTTTTGGCGACGACTATCCGACTGCCGATGGTTCGTGTCTGCGCGACTATATCGATATTGTCGATTTGGCGAAGGCTCACGTTGCGGCAATCGACCGTATGGTGACGGGCGATTGCGAAAATTATGAGATTTTCAATGTTGGTACGGGTCGTGCAGTGTCGGTATTCGAGTTGGTGCATACGTTTGAGCGCGTAAATGGACTCTCGCTCAACTATAAGGTTGCACCGCGTCGTGCCGGCGATGTTGTAGCGGTGTGGGCCGACACGTCGCTCGCTTGCGAAAAGCTCGGTTGGAAGGCTACGCGCTCGCTCGACGATACACTTCGTTCGGCTTGGGAGTGGGAAAAAAATGTGAGAGGGTTGAAATAATCAAAATAAATACCTATCTTTGTCATAAATAGTGTGAAAATATGGAGTATAGCAATATCTTGAAGGAGTACGCTCCCGCTTGGTCGGAGGCGGAGGTTGCGGCAAAAGTCGCAGCGATAGGTGCCGTTGCTTCGCGCAACGAGAATGTCGATGTCTATAAGTTCTGCCTCTCGGCGGTCGATTTGACAACACTGACCTGTAACGATTCGGTTGAGTCGGTTACCGATTTTGCGAAGCGTACGGTTAGTTTTGTTGAGGCCTATCCCGAAATTCCGAACGTTGCGTCGATTTGTGTCTATCCGTCGTTTGTCGAGACCGTAGGTTTGGCAATCGAGGGTCTGCCAATGCGCATTACGAGTGTCGGTGGCGGATTTCCTTCGTCGCAGACCTTCCTCGAAGTGAAGATGCTCGAAGTTGCGATGGCTGTCGAGAACGGAGCCGACGAGGTCGATATTGTCCTCAATGTCGGTAAGATGTTGCAGGGTGTCTACGACGAGGCTGCTGCCGAGGTTGAGGTTATTCGTGCCGAGATGGGTGCCGATGTTGTGTTGAAGGTTATCATCGAGTCGGGCGCACTCAAAACTCCCGATTTGATTCGCAAGGCGTCGTTGCTCTCGATGGCTGCCGGTGCCGATTTTGTCAAGACTTCGACGGGCAAAATCGACGTTGCAGCAACTCCGGAGGCCGCTGTTGTGATGTGTCAGGCGATTAAGGATTACTACGAAAAGACGGGCCGCAAGGTTGGTTTCAAGGCTGCGGGAGGTGTTCGTACCCCACAAGATGCAGCCCTCTACTATACGATTGTTGAGGAGATTCTTGGCGAGGAGTGGCTTACGACCGATTTGTTCCGTATCGGAGCATCGTCGGCTGCCAACAACCTGCTTTCGGCTATTGTCGGCGAGTCGGTTAAGCATTTCTAAATGGTTTTTACATAGCGAAAATCGATATTTTATGGCTGTCCCGCACGGGATAGCCATAATTTTTTGGTGTTTATATATGGCGTTTATATGCATAATTCATCAACCCTTTATCGCTGATGGAGGTCGTTTCTCGCGGCTAAATGCCGCGTTTACAAGTCTGACCCTCCCCTAAATCCCCTCCTCGGGAGGGGACTTGGTCGCTGCGCTCCGAAAAGCGGAACGAAATTACACCGCAGTGTAATTTCGTATATAAAGCCATAATTTTTTATCAATAATTGTAAATTATTGAAAAAGAAAATATATCTTTGTATCTTAAACGTAATAGTAATGTCGGATAACAGACTTAAAATAGGAATTACACAAGGCGATACCAATGGTGTCGGCTGGGAAATTATACTCAAATCGCTCTGCGATGCAACGATGTGCGAACTCTGCACTCCTATCGTTTATGGTAACAAGCAGGTGGCCGATTTCTACGCTTCGCGATTGGAACTCGAAGAGCCGGTGCGCTTCAATGTTTGTGCTTCGGCGGCCGATGCGCGTCGAGGTGCTGTCAATCTTGTCGAGTGTGGTGTCGAGAATCTTCGTGTCGAGGCAGGCCGTGCTACGGCAGAGTCGGCAAAGGCGGCTGTCGTTGCGTTGGAGAGGGCTTCGGCCGACTTGGAGGAGGGTGAGTTGGACGCAGTCGTTACCGCCCCAATCAACAAGGAGGCGATGCAGGGCGTCGGTTTTGGCTTTACGGGCCACACCGAGTTTTTTGCGTCGAAGGCCGAGGGTCGCGCTACGATGATTATGTGCAGCGATGTGTTGCGTGTAGCGTTGGCAACGGTCCATATCCCTGTCGAGAAGGTGGCCGAGTCACTTACGAAGGAGTCGTTGGTTGAGCAGTTGCACTCGTTACGCCAGATTCTCAAACAGGATTTCGGTGTGGTTGAGCCACGTATCGCGGTGCTCTCGCTTAATCCTCACGCTGGCGATGGCGGTATGCTCGGCTCGCAGGAGGAGGAGATTATTCGTCCGGCTGTGTTGGAGGCCTACGAGGGTGGTGTTCTTGCCTTTGGTCCGCTTTCGGCCGATGGCCTATTCGCAAGTGGTGGCTATAAGAGATACGATGCGGTGCTTGCTATGTACCACGACCAGGGTCTTACGCCATTCAAGACCTTGTCGCCCGATGGTGTCAATTTTACGGCAGGTATCGACCTGGTTCGTACGTCGCCCGACCACGGCGTAGCCTACGATATTGCAGGTAAGGGCGAGGCCGATGCGCAGTCGATGCGTAACGCCATATATGCGGCTATCGACATCGTGCGTCGTCGTCGAGCATACGAGCGTTGGAGTAGCAATCCGCTCGAACATTTTGAGCGCGAAAAGGGTAAGGACGTTTCGGTTAAGGACCTGAAATTGCCAGAAAGTGCCGAGGAGTAATAGAAAAGATAATAGATAGGGTCGCAACTGAATAGTAATCCGTCTCGTGATTGTGGAGCTGTGAAGGCGACCAAAACAATAACAATTAAACAAAGCAAACAAAGTATGGTTAAAGTAACCTTTCCCGATGGCTCGGTAAGAGAGTATGCTGCGGGAACAACTGCCTACCAAGTAGCCGAGAGTATCAGCCCTCGTTTAGCTGCGGACTGTTTGGCCGCTTCGGTAGATGGCGTGACTGTCGATTTGTCGCGCGCGATTGAGCAAGATTGCTCTATTAAATTCTACAAATGGGAAGATGCCGAGGGTAAGCACGCCTTCTGGCACACATCTTCGCACCTGTTGGCCGAGGCTCTCGAAGCACTCTACCCGGGTATTAAGTTCGGTATCGGTCCTGCTATCGAGCAGGGTTTCTACTACGATGTAGATTGTCCGGTGCCTATTTTGGAGAGCGACCTGCCTAAAATCGAGGCGAAGATGGTCGAGCTTGCTCGCAATAAAGAGACGATGGTGCGTAGCGAGGTGTCGAAGGCCGAGGCCTTGAAGACATTTACCGAGAAGGGTGACCAATACAAGGTCGAACTTATCTCGGCTCTCGAAGATGGAACAATATCGTTCTACACCAATGGCGCATTTACCGACCTGTGCCGTGGTCCGCACATTCCTAATACAGGCCTTATCAAGGCTCTCAAACTGACTTCGGTTGCCGGTGCTTATTGGCGTGGCGACGAGAAGAATAAGATGCTGACTCGTATCTATGGCGTTTCGTTCCCTAAAAAGTCGATGCTCGACGAGTATCTCGCGATGCTCGAAGAGGCCAAGAAGCGCGACCACCGCAAGTTGGGCAAGGAGCTCGAACTCTTTACCTTCTCGCAGCGCGTAGGTCAGGGTCTGCCTTTGTGGTTGCCAAAGGGCGCAGAGTTGCGTGACCGCTTGGAGCGTTTCCTCCGCAAGATTCAGAAGGAGCACGGCTACCAGCAGGTTATCACTCCTCATATCGGTAACAAGGACCTCTATGTTACCTCTGGCCACTATGCAAAGTATGGCAAGGACTCGTTCCAGCCTATCCACACTCCATTCGAGGGCGAGGAGTATCTGCTCAAACCGATGAACTGTCCTCACCACTGCGAAATCTATCGCAGCAAGCCTCGTTCGTATAAGGACCTTCCTGTTCGCTTGGCCGAGTTCGGTACGGTATATCGCTACGAGCAGTCGGGCGAGTTGCACGGCCTTACCCGTGTGCGCTCGTTTACGCAGGACGATGCTCACCTCTTCGTGCGCCCCGACCAACTGTTGGAGGAGTTTGAGAAGGTTATCGACATCGTACTCTACATCTTCAAGACCTTGAAGTTCGATAAATATACGGCTCAAATCTCGTTGCGCGACCCTGAAAATACCTCGAAGTATATTGGCTCGGACGAGAATTGGGAGAAGGCCGAGAATGCTATCATTCAGGCTTGCCAGGAGAAGGGTCTGAACACGGTTGTTGAGACCGGTGAGGCCGCTTTCTATGGTCCGAAACTCGACTTTATGGTCAAAGATGCACTCGGTCGTAGCTGGCAGCTCGGTACTATTCAGGTCGATTACAACCTTCCGGAGCGTTTCGACTTGACCTACAAGGGTGCCGACGACAAGTTGCACCGCCCGATTATGATTCACCGTGCGCCATTTGGCTCGATGGAGCGATTTGTGGCAGTATTGTTGGAGCATACGGCAGGTAAGTTCCCGTTGTGGCTCTCGCCTGACCAGTGCGTTGTTCTTCCGATTTCGGAGAAGTTCAACGACTATGCCGAGGAGGTTGTGGCATATCTCAATGAGAGAGATGTCCGCGCTCATATCGACGACCGTAACGAGAAGATTGGCCGTAAGATTCGCGACAACGAGCTCAAACGTATCCCTTACCTGCTTATCGTTGGTGAGAAGGAGGCTGCCGAGCATACGGTATCGGTTCGCGCACAAGGCGAAGGTGACAAGGGTTCGATGACGCTCGACGCATACTGCGACTATATGAAGTCGTTGGTCGATGCCGAAATTGCAGCCAATAAGATGTAACCATACAAACCAAACATAACAGTATTTTTTAATTTAACTAAATGGCAGGATTCAAACCGTTCGCACCACGTCCGATGAGTGCGCAAGCCAACAATCAAAATCGCGGTCGTCGTCCCGTAAAGGAGAACCCTAACCGCATTAACAACGAAATTACCGCCCCAACGGTCCGCATCGTAGGCGATAATGTCGAGCCTAACCTCGTGTTGCCAATCTCGAAGGCTATCGCTTTGGCCGACGAAATGGAACTCGACTTGGTTGAGATTTCCCCTAATGCCGAACCTCCTGTGTGTCGCATTGTCGATTACCAGAAGTTCCTCTATCAGCAGAAGAAAAAGCAGAAGGAGATTAAGTCGAAGCAGACCAAGGTGGTTGTCAAGGAGATTCGTTTCGGTCCGCAGACCGACGACCACGACTTCAACTTCAAGTTGCGTCACGCCGAGAACTTTATCAAGGAGGGTGCGAAGGTTAAGGCCTATGTATTCTTCCGCGGTCGAAGCATCGTCTTTAAGGAGCAGGGCGAGATTCTCCTTCTCCGTTTTGCGCAGGCTCTCGAAGAGATTGCCAAAGTTGAGGTTATGCCGCAGTTGGAGGGTAAGAAGATGAATATGATTCTTGCTCCAAAGCCAAAGAAAAATTAATTTTAAGCAGCGATAGCTGCGTTGCACTTCGATAAATCGCTCCTCACATACGCTAAGTATGCTGCGGGGCGATTTTCTTGTGCGCCTTGTTCTCATCTGCTTAAAAGTTAATTTTTGTCGTGTAAATTAAGCCCCCTTTACAGAACCGACGCCAAACCGAGGGCAGAGGGTGCTTGCACCCTTTGCCGAGGTGCGAAGGAGGAAGACCAAAGGTCAAAGGGGGTTGGGGGATAGGTAACACACTCATACTAATTGTCAAATTAGTATGCTGCGCACTCGCTTTCTTAATCCCTCTACGAGGGCTTTTGATTGCTCCGCCTCGGCATAGTCTGCAAGCATCTTCTGCTCTCGGCTTAATCGCAATCTTGTATGCCTATAAATCGTCTAATTAAATTTGTTCTTTTGCCTGTAACTTGGAATGGTGATACTACTCCTTACGACTTCTGGCAAGACGTTGTAGGTGCGTTTAAGGCGCTTATGCAGTAGCCGGGTTACAACCATCGCTCTAAAACGGTTTTTAGGCGGTGGTAATTTGAACGGCTCACATATTTTTATTATCTTTGCTTTGGCTATGGCACTTCGAGAGAAAATATTTGCTATCGCAAGCGATGCGCAATTCGAGCGTGTGGCGTTGGAGGTATTTCGCTTTCAGGCCGAGCGTTGTGCACCCTATGCCGAATATCTGCACTTGTTGGGTGTAGAGCCGTCGCAGGTGCAGTGTGTCGAGGATATTCCGTGCCTGCCAATCGAACTATTCAAGAGCCACGATATATATTGTGGCGCAGAGGCTCCGCAACAAATCTTTACGTCGAGCGCAACAACGGGTATGACGCCGTCGCGTCACGCGGTGGCCGACCTGTCGCTCTACGAGCGCGACTTCTTGGAGTCGTTCCGCTTGTTCTATGGCGAGCCGTCGCAGTGGAGCATCTATGGACTGTTGCCGTCGTATCTGCAACGAAGTGGCTCGTCGCTGGTCTATATGGTCGATGTGCTTATTCGTGAGAGTGGTCGGGGAGGCTTTTATCTCGACAACTACGAACAGATGCTTCGCGATATGGCTGCCGACCCGCGACCAAAGATTTTGCTTGGTGTGACATACGCGCTGCTCGATTTGGCCGAGCAGTTTGCTCCGAAGTTTCACGAGACGATAGTGATGGAGACGGGCGGTATGAAGGGGCGTCGCAAGGAGTTACCAAAGGCCGAGTTGCATCGAGTTCTGTGCGATGCCTTCGGTGTCGAGGCTATCCATTCGGAGTATG
>JAZQSA010000032.1:0-58055 GCA_045629905.1 Alistipes sp.
CTTATCAATATCGTCGCCCGAGTGGCCACCACACAGACCCGAGAAGGCAATACGATAGAAGCACATATCACCACCAACCGCTTCTCGACGATAGCGGAATGTTGCAAGCGTATCTACTCCACCGGCACAACCAATAAAGATTTCGCCATCGTCTTCCGAATCGAGATTTATCAGATAGCGACCCGTAACCATATCTTTACCGAGGTTAAATGCACCCGTAAGCCCCGTCTCCTCATCAACCGTAAAGAGGGCCTCTATCGGGCCGTGTTCGATTGATGGGTCTATCAGAACTGCCAAAGCAGCAGCCATACCTATACCGCAATCGGCACCCAGCGTCGTACCACAAGCCTTAACCCAACCATCTTCGATGCGGGTTTTGATTGGGTCGTGCATAAAGTCGTGCTGCACGTCCGAATTTTTCTCGCACACCATATCCATATGCGATTGCAAAATCACGGTAGGCGCATCTTCGTAGCCAACAGTTGCACCCTTGCGGATAACGACATTACCCACCTCATCGCTCTTATATTCGAGGTTGTGCTGCTTGGCAAAATCTATCAGCCAAGCCACTATCTTCTCTTCGTGTTTCGACGGACGCGGCACTCGCGTAATATCGTCGAATATGCCCCACACAAGGGCCGGTTTCAAATCTCTTATATTCATCTTCTAACTTTTTAGTCTTTGTAAATCAAAACAGCAGCCGTAGCCGAGACGCCTCGCTCCTCGCCCTCAAAACCAAGTCGCTCGGTCGTTGTCGCCTTTACCGAAACGCAATCGACATCGATACCGACAACACGAGCCATCTCCTCGCGCATTGCATCGATATATGGGCGCAATTTCGGACGTTGCATCGCTATCGTTGAGTCGATATTACCGATGCTGTAACCCTTCTCGGCAAGCAATCTAACTACTCGGGCAAGCAACACTCGCGAGTCGATACCCTTAAACTCAGCCGATGTATCGGGAAAGTGTTTGCCAATATCGCCCAAAGCGGCAGCACCAAGCATCGCATCACACACAGCGTGAATCAACACATCGCCGTCGGAGTGAGCCACACAGCCTTTGGTATGGGGAATTTCAACACCACCAAGCACCAGACGCAACCCCTCATCGAGCGCGTGAACATCGTAGCCGTAACCTATTCTGAATTTCATATTCGCAACATTTTACATTCTACGGCAAAGTTACTAAAATTTTCGGTTAAAAACTACTTTTGCAGACTATATAGCGAACCTATATAACGCATCACCCACTCGCGCGCGACTATCGCCACCCGAGCTTCTCCCGTAGAGGGCCTAACAAAGACCTCAACAGCCCACTCCTCCTGCTCATATTCGACCGTAAATAGCAGACGCCGCCACCCGCCCTCTACCTCACTCGACGAGTAGTTTTGCACCGACAAAGTGGCGCTAACGGTATAAATCACATAGCTAACCGCCTCGATAGGCAGATGCAGAGTCACGTTATCGCCATCGAGCGCCATCGACAGGTTGTAGGCATAGACATCGCGTGTTGTACCGAGCGACGGATTTTGCATCGTCGTAGGCCGAAATACCCACTTCCGCGATGCAAGGAGTGAGTCAATCTTAACGGCAAGTTGCTCCTCGTTGTCAAGGCGATGCTCTGCTGCCCTATTTGCAGCCGAAATCACAAAGGTCGCAAGACTCAACAGAAGCATTGCGACCAAACAAGATAATTTGCGCATCGATATTAGTTTTGGCCTATAATCGAACCATCATACTCAACATCGGGATACCAGGGCGAAGATATGGTCAGGGTGGCTGTACCCGACGAGGAGTATATCGCAAGCGAGAATTGGTAGTCGGTTGCCGAAAAGAGCGATGTCGTAAATGTCACAAGCCAGCCGTCGCGAGTCTGCTCAGTCACATAGCGCGACACCGAGGGAAGCGTATAGTTGAACATCACATAATAGTATGGAGGTGTCACACCTTTAATATATGGTAGGCATATATCAACCTCATCGCCCCACACCGACAGCTCAAAATTGGGATTATTGAGCAGGCGAACCGAACCTGCCGGCTCTTGCTGAATATTTTGCGGTATAAACTTAAAATTACGAGCAAGAACTATCGAATCCACAAAACGCTCATATTCGGCCAATCGTTCGGCACGTCTTGCCTCTCGCTGTTTATGTCGCTCTTCGCGCTGCTCGGCTTTAATCGACTTGGTGGCCGCAGTGGAACCTACACTCTTCGATGATTGCGTATAACCGACAACACACAACGCTGTCGCCAATACCGCAATGACAATAAATAGTAATATTCGTTTCATAGGCGTATGATTTGTTTACGAACAGTCCGTAGCAAAGCACGCGCCAAAGCCCTCAACGAAGCAAAAAACAGAGGCGGAGGAGCAAAAGCCCCTCCGCCTCAACAGAGACTACACAACGCTACTACTTTTTAGCGTAGGTATAGTCGTAGTCCTTTGTAAGAGTAGACGACGAATAGACGTTACCAAAGCGGTCGACAGCCTCGACACGAATCTTGGCCGACGTATTCTGTATCGTATACTTATACATATGGTGACAAGTAGTCAAATAGCTACTACGGTTACCGCCCACAGCCGAATTTCCACGACCGACAACGCCCGTATGCAAGCCGATAGCCCACCAGTCCTGGCTCGACGATGTCGACGGCTTACAAGGGCTACTCTCGCTTGCACCATAAGCAGGCGATTCGTTCTTGGCTGTAATCTTGGTCATATTACCCTTATAGACGTCGTTCTCATAAACCTTAATAGTCCAATCCGACGCACCATTAAAGACATTGGCAAGCAATACACCGCTACCGTGTTGGAGCTGGATATAGTCATACCTACCGCCACAACGCAAGTTGCCAGGATAGAGGCGCATCTGGAAGTCGGCGCTATTCATACCGGCATTGACGCCCTTGTAGTACCAATTAGTCATCGTTGTACCATCGATTTCGTAGACTGCATAGCCATTAGGGCAACCGTCGCCGTTAATCTTCGACCACCACCAGCAACCACAAACCGCTGCGTGAACGTGCTCATACACTCCACTTGCTTTAGTCGGTTCATTACGCATATAGTGGGTATGGCCCGACATAATGTGTGCCGACTTATACTTTGTAAGCAACGAAATCACGTTCTGCACATTCTTGTTGTTAGGGTAACTTGCAAACGGAATGTGAACACAGATGATAACCATCTTTGTTGTTGGAACACACGCCAAATCCTGTTTGAGCCAGTTGTATTGGTCGTCGGTAAACATCATCGTATAGTTAGCAGCATCGGTATTTGAGTTCCACTGCATATTACGCATACATACGATATGTGCATCACCACGATTCCACGAATAGTCGATAGGACCAAATACCTTCTCAAATTCACGCTGTGCCTTGATGTTGTAGGTACTGCTGGTATCATCGGCAGAGATTGCCTGGCTCGACTTGAAGAAGGTATAGTCGTGGTTACCCATAGTTTGGAAGACAGGGATACCGATGTTACTCTTGGCCATATAGCCGCGCATCTTGGTCATCTGCGAAACACTATTACGGTTACCCTCGGAGTATACCACATCACCCAACGTCACACCATAGCAAGGATACGACTTACCAGCCACGTGCGACTTAACATCAGGCACGCACTCATTGTTAAAGCGGCTACTCTGTGTATCATCCTTACATTGTGGGTCGGCAAAGCACAACAGGCCAAACTTCTTCTCCGCGCCACCGCTCAACTTGGTCAATGTAAAGTCGTAGCGTTTTTGCGATTTATTGTAGCGGGTGAAGAATGCAGGTTGGCCATAGCTATTGATTGGAACCTCGTACTCCGCAGGCACCGAATAGTAGATGTACCAAGCATCGTCGTTTGGCTCAAACGAGTAGTAACCATTGCCACTCGTCTTGACAACCGTATAGCCATCACTTACAGCAACGTTTGCAATCGGAGTACCATCGGCATCTTTGACATAACCCGAAACCACGTTGCCAACAATAGCCGAGGTCGATGTAAGCAAAATATCATCGACACAGAAGCGCGATTGGCTTGCAGCGCCAGAGCGAATGGTAATCTTATCGCCAGGGGCAACCGAAGCAAATTGGACTTTGCACTCCTGCCAGCCAGGGATATTGCGCTGACCACCGATTGTTACCTGCTTCGATGTCTTGATCGTACCTGCCCCATCGAGCAACTCTACATAGACATAAGATGTCTGGTCTTTCTCAACATTATCGACAAATGGGCAAGCCTTGAATGTCACATCAACAACCGAAGCGCCACTCGACAAGTTGAGAATTGGAGGCGTTGTAATCGAACCGGCAGCCGAGCTCGTACCAAGTTTCAGATAACCAGGACGCGAGTGAGCCTTTGAACTTGTCCAATCGCTCATTCCGAAGAGCGTACGCACCTCCGACGAATAGGTCGTAAGCTGGCTGGCATCGGAGGTTGGCGTAACTGTCATACTAACCGAAATAGCCTCGGACAACACACCCGGCTTATAGGTTGCAGGAGAGTTGATATTGAGTTTCACACTCGCAGCCATATTCATATAGTCGCCACCCCAGCAAACGTTGTCGAAGCTCTCATACAACACTTGATTTGCAACAGGTGCAGGAATATCGTTTGTACGAACCGCCAATGGACGCGACACATTACCCGCCAAATCAGTTACCGTAGCATAGTAGGTACGACTCGCGTCGAGATATGGGAAGGTAAATCGAGTTGGCCACGATGCTACATAGCCCGTTGTTGCATAGGTCAATGTATAGGACTGATAGAGGTCGGTGCAAGATGAATCCTTGTAGAGCGATACGGTATATTTGCGCGTCGCCTGCTCCATCTCATTCCACTCGATGGTTACAGCATAAGGAGTAGCCGCAACCTGCTTAACCTCCGGAATATTGGAATTAACATCTCCGTCGTATTTCACAAACTCGACCTTGATATCGTCGAGGTGGAAACGATTGTTCTTGCTCGAAACATTAGCAGCATCGGCACAAACCACGATACGCGAAGTTGGCGTTACGCCACTCAACTCGACAGTATAGGTATGCCAATCCAAATCGTTCTCAATCTCCAAGCTCTGTTTTGCAAGTTGGGTCGAAGAGGTTATACGGCGATGATGATCTGCCGCATCGTTATTATTTACCACGCAATTATCCAAAGCCATTACAGCCACATTGCGATAATCATCAGCCCCCGTCGTACCATAAGCCGCAGCCTTGAAACTTACGCGAACGGTTGCCTTGCCAAGCAACTGGATAAGCTCCGGAGTTGCGATACCCGCACGAACAGCCGTTGCCGAAATCTTGACATATCCAGGACGAGAGAGCACAGTCGATGATGTGCCAGAGGTGCCATCATCGGCCGAATTACGCCAATAGGCCCAACCCTCCAAACCAAGACTTTTGAGCAACGAATTGAGTTTATAGGTCGTAAAGAGATTCTGCTCGCGGTCGCGCTTTGTGTACTTGTAGCTTGTTTGCGAAGCCGAGCGGAAGTCGCCCCACGCAGTTGCCGCAGCTATATCAGTAACCTTCGAATAGTCGTATGCCACATAACCTGCCGCCTGTGTCGTAAGGTCGCCATTCCATACCAATTTACCAAAGTTCTGATATACCAAAACGTCGCCGTCCTGCTGTGCCATACCTACAATCTCGCTACAATCGGTCGGAGGTGTCGAGACCACCAACATATCCGAGGTCTTCGATTTTGTAATATTCTTAACCTTTACTTTGTAGGTTGTATTTGGAGTCAGACCCGAGAATACCCAACGTGGTGGGCAAGTCGGATTGCTTGCCGAATATGGGAAGAGCGCATTGTTGGTTACACACAAATCGTCATTTGGCTGCCAAGCCAACAAAAGCTGATTGCGCTCATCGTAGAGGTAGAGTTCGTAGTCATCTGCCGCATCGACCGAATAGTCGGCAGGGAAGCCGTTGGACGACCAAGCGATAGAGATGGTGGTATCGGTTGCTCTTACCATACGCACCGAAACAGCAGCCGCATCGGCCGTAAACATATACTTGCCATTATCGAGAGCGCTGGCCGAATCAACCTTCTCGAAGGTCTCTATCGAGAGAGGGAAGTTGTAGATACAACCTGGCTTAAATGTCTTGGTCGGCTTACGACAGAATGTATATTTACCCTTGTTGGTTACAACGTCGTAGTAGACCTTGCCTTCGAGTGCGGTAAAATCGAGTGGAGCAATCAAAGCCCAACCATCGTTCGACACACCCTTTGCAGGCTCGGCATAATTGAGCGTCACGTTACGCTTATTGAGTGGGCCAAGTTCTCGGTTTTCGAGGTCGATAGTACCAAGACCCGACAAGTAGCCGTCCTCGACACGCATCGTTACCGACGAAATATACTCGTCGGCGCCAACAGTGATAAGGAAGCGGGCGATAGTTGCAACGGTGCTGAAACCGAACTCCGAAGCATCTTCGCTCTCACCAATCATAATGTTGCGGCTGTTTACGTCCACATCGGAGTTGGTCGTATAGACCTGAATGTTCGGGAGCGTAACCTTCGCCGTTGCACCATCGATTGTTGCCGCATTGGCAGGATAGACAGCATACATATGCTTTGACTTCGAGATAATCGAGCCAACAAATGTACCGTTAGCAGCTTTAGAACCCGACTTCAACTTAAATGGAGCCGAAGCCGAAAGGTCGGTAACCATAATCTCGTCACCGGCACTCCATAACATCTGGATAGAGCCATCGGCATTGGTTACAGCCGATGTTCGGGAATCGGCTTTGCCGATTTTGGCATTGATAGTCGAGACGCCGATACCATTAGCATAATCCAACTCTTCACTAACGCGTGAGCAGGCAACTGTTGCGAGCAACACGCACAAAACGGATAATAATGTAATCTTTCTCATTCTTGCACACGTTTTACCAGGCACCGCCCTCGTTTTCATACTTCAAATCTTCATCAGGGTCTCCCGACTGAAAGAACCCCTTTTCTAATTCCACCTCAACAAGTTTAAGGATTGGAAATCTGTAATAAGTCATAGTTTATAGTTTTTGGTTTTTTAGTTTATCCACACTTTATTTGGCAAATATACCTATTTTTAATTAACTTTGCAAAAAATTGAACCACAACAAAGCAATAAATATGAAAAAAGCATTAGTATTTCCGGGACAAGGTTCTCAATTTACGGGTATGGGCATCGAGTTGTACAACAACTCCACCACTGCAAAAGAGATGTTTGAAGCCGCAAACGAGATTCTCGGTTTTCGCATTACAGATATTATGTTTGAAGGCTCGGCCGACGACCTAAAACAAACCAGCGTAACACAACCTGCCGTATTTTTGCACTCGGTCATACTCGCCAAGACACTCGGCCTTACCCCCGCAGCAACCGCAGGTCACTCGCTCGGCGAGTTTTCGGCACTCGTAGCAGCAGGAGCTCTATCGTTTGAGGAGGGCTTGCAATTAGTTGCAAAGCGCGCAAATGCAATGCAAAAGGCCTGCGAAGCAACAACCGGAACAATGGCTGCCGTTATTGCACTACCCGACGATGTTACGGAGCGCGTCTGCGCATCAATCAACGGCATTGTCGTTCCGGCCAACTACAACAGCCCGGGCCAGCTCGTAATATCGGGAGCAACCGAAGCCGTAAACGAGGCCTGTAAACAACTCAAAGAGGCCGGTGCTCGTCGCGCACTCGTTCTACCCGTTGGCGGAGCTTTCCACTCGCCACTTATGGAGCCTGCCCGCGCCGAATTGGAGCAAGCCATTGCCGAAGCGCAATTCCACACTCCGATTTGCCCGATATACCAAAATGTAGACGCCCTACCTCACACCGACCCGCAAGAGATTAAGGCTAACCTGATTGCCCAACTCACCGCACCTGTCCGCTGGACGCAAATCATACAAAATATGACGACCGACGGTTTCGACTCATTTACCGAACTTGGTCCGGGCAGCGTATTGCAAGGTCTTATCCGCAAAATCAATTCTGCGGCAGAGGTCGATTCAAAGGCCAATCTTTAATATTTTTCAATATTTTTGTAAAAAATTAAATAAGGAGTGGATATTTTCACTCCTTTTTCTTATATTTGCAATCAGTAATCAGTTAAAATCGCAAAATATGAGTTCGCTTATAGATTTCTTCAACAATCAGGAGACAGAAAACAAAGGTCTGTCGCACAAGAACAACCTGATTAAACGAAGCATTATCGCATATATGGCCGTCAATCGCGAATCGACACTCGCCGAACTGACAAAAGAGTTGCGAATCAGTGTTCCGACAATCACCAAGCTCGTACAAGAGTTGGTCGATGAGGGCATTGTTTCGGACTTGGGTAAGGTTGAGACACCAGGTGGTCGCCGACCAAACGTATTTGGTCTGACCAACACCACCATATATTTCGCAGGCGTAAATGTTGGTCGCGACCATATGACGTTTGTCATCACCGACTTGCAGAACAACATTATCCACGAGGTTGTGGATAAATCGTTCGAGTTGAGCGACCGAGAGCAGTGCCTCGATACAATCTGTAACAACATCGACAACTTCATCAACAACTGCGGAATCGACAAAAGCCACATACTTGGTATCGGTGTATGTATCGTAGGTCGCGTAAATACCCATCAAGGCCGTTCCTACAAATACTTTACAAACATCGAAACCTCGTTGCGCGAGATTATCGAAAAGCGTATCGGAATTCGCGTTTTGGTCGAGAACGATACACGTTCGCGTTGCTATGCAGAGTACACCTGCGGTCGCTCGAAAGACGAGAGCAACGTGCTTTACCTCCATCTCGGTTTGGGTGTCGCAATCGGTATTGTTGTCAATGGCAAACTCTTCTACGGTAAGAATGGTTTTGCGGGCGAGTTTGGCCACATTCCGTTCTTCAACAACGAGAAGATTTGCTTCTGTGGCAAGAAGGGCTGTTTGGAGACCGAAGTTTCGGGTATCGCCATCGAGGAGAAGATGTGCGAACTCGTCAAGAACGGAGCCAACACCATTCTTCGCCCTAAATACGAGCGCAAGGAGAGTATCCACATCAACGACATCATTGCTGCCGCACGCAACGACGACAACCTCTCCATCGAGTTAATCGAGGAGGCGAGCGAAAAGATTGGTAAGGCTGTAGCAATCCTTATCAATATTTTCAATCCCGAAACAGTTATCATCGGTGGCAACTTGGCGGCTGCGGGCGACTATGTAATGTTACCGCTCAAATCGGCCACCAACAAATACTCGCTCAATCTCGTCTATAAAGACACCAAATTCCGCCTATCAAAGATGAGCGACAACGCACCGGCTTGGGGTGTTGCAATGCTTATCCGTAACCAGATTATCGGATTGTAAGCCCGACTATGATTCGTATCGAAGGCGAAAATATTATCCTGCGGAGTGTCGATTTCTCGGATATCGACACTCTGCTTTTATGGGAAAACTCCTCGGCAGAGCCTATTTACGGAGTCTACGACGAGCAATATACTCGTGACGATGTGGTGCAATTTGTCGAAAATCAACAACAATATTCGCTTGCCGAAACCGAGCAACTTCGCCTAATGATTTGCTCTCACGACGGCGAGCGTTTGGGCGCAATCGACCTTACGGAATACGATAGACAGAAGGCAGATGTATCGATATTGATTTTTGATAAAGGTAATCGCAACAAAGGTTTTGCAACCAGCGCGTTACGACTCGCAATAGACTACGCACGCACCATCGGATTACACACCCTCTATGCCACCATTCTGCCTGAAAATCTGGCAAGCATAGCACTCTTTGCCAAAGCAGGTTTTAGCCAAAGCACCGCCACCCTCTTCAAGTTGTCGTTGTGAGAAGGCTGATAATTTCAAATTATCAGTTTGCAGGTTTACATTTTACTTGCTATCTTTGCCGAAAATAGCAAACTTGATTATGAGAATTGTTGCACCATCAATACTTTCGGCCGACTTCGGCAATCTCGAACGCGATATTAAGATGCTCGACCGCTCCGCAGCGGAGTGGGTACATATCGACGTAATGGACGGAGTATTTGTCCCAAACATTTCGTTTGGTTTCCCCGTTATGAAACCCGTACGCAAAGCCACCAACAAGACGCTCGACGTGCATCTGATGATTGTCGAACCAGAGCGTTATGTCAAGCGCTTTGCCGAGGCTGGTGCCAACTATATCACATTCCACCACGAAGCAACAGCCGACCCTCGCGCTACGATTGCCGCAATTCACGAGGCTGGCGCAAAGGCGGGTGTAAGCATCAAGCCTGCAACAGCAGTCGAGGCTATATTCGACTACCTCGCAGAGTTGGATATGGTGCTTGTAATGAGTGTCGAGCCGGGATTTGGCGGTCAATCGTTTATGCCCGATTCGCTCGACAAGGTGAGAGCCTTGCGCAAAGAGATTGACGAGAAGGGTTACAACTGCCTTATTGAGATTGATGGCGGAATATCGGCCAAAAATGCAAAAGAGGTTTTTGAGGCAGGTGTCGATGTCATCGTCGCAGGCTCATCGGTATTCGATGCCGAAAACCAGGAGAAGGCAATAATCGACATATTGAACGTATAAGAAGTTGTTTTTAATTTATTTACTATCTTCTTTTATGCTCTTTACGACTCTTTTCGCTCGCAAATTTCGTTACATAGCTCGCTATGCGCCTCTATTTGCAAGCGAAAATAGTCACAAAATAGCTTTGTAAAATAATTTTGCAAACAAATTAAAGCAACTTCTAATGATTTCGATAGATAATCTCTCGGTCAGTTTTGGAGGTTGGAGTCTGTTCGACCAGATTTCATTCCTCATAAATCCCAAAGACCGCATCGGCTTGGTTGGTCGCAACGGTGCCGGCAAGACGACCATTCTCAAACTTATCGCAGGTCTGCAACAGCCTACATCGGGCGCTGTAACAAAGAATGCCGACTGCACAATCGGCTATCTCCCTCAACAGATGCAGGTTGCCGACACCACCTCCCTACTCGAAGAGACGGCAAAAGCCTTTGAGGAGGTCTTGGCAATCGAAGCCGAGATAGAGTTGCTTACCAATCAAATTGCCACACGCACCGACTACGAATCGGAGGAGTACGAGAAGCTCTTACACCGCCTTAACGACGCCAACGACCGCTACCTTATCCTCGGTGGCGACACGCGCGATGCCGATATCGAAAAGACACTGCTCGGCCTTGGCTTCCGTCGCGATGAATTTAACAAACCGACAAGCACCTTTTCGGGAGGTTGGCGTATGCGTATCGAGTTGGCAAAACTTCTGCTCCGCCGCCCCTCGATTTTCCTGCTCGACGAGCCTACAAACCACCTCGACATCGAGTCAATACAATGGTTGGAGGAGTATCTGAAAAATTATAATGGTGCAGTGTTGCTAATCTCGCACGACCGCGCATTTTTGGACAACGTCACCACACGCACCATCGAGTTATCGTTGGGCAAGATATACGACTACAAAGTCCCCTATTCGCAATTTGTCACGCTGCGAGCCGAGCGTCGCGCACAACAGTTGGCGGCCTACCAAAATCAGCAACGCCTTATCGAGAAGAGCGAGGAGTTTATCGAGAAGTTCCGCTACAAGCCGACAAAGTCGAATCAGGTGCAGTCACGTATCAAACAGCTCGACAAATTGGAGCGCATCGAGGTCGAGGAGGAGGATTTGGCAACGCTCAACATAAAGTTTCCGCCAGCGCCTCGCTCGGGTCAAATCGTAGCCGACATCAAAGAGGTTGGTATGTCGTTCGGAACGCACCGCGTATTCTCTGGCGCAGAATTTACCATACACAAAGGCGATAAAATCGCCCTTGTAGGTCGCAATGGCGAGGGCAAGACCACCTTTGCGCGTATGCTCGTTGGCGAATTGGCGCAGACCGAGGGTGAAATCAAAATCGGTGCAAACGTAAGCATTGGTTATTATGCCCAAAATCAAGACGACTTGATGAATGGCGAATTTACGGTCTACGATACGCTCGACCGTGTAGCCGTTGGCGATATTCGCACACGTCTGCGCGATATTCTCGGTGCTTTCCTGTTCCGAGGCGAGGACATCGACAAGAAGGTTAAGGTCCTTTCGGGAGGCGAACGCTCGCGCCTGGCTATGGCCCGTATGATGCTCGAACCTCACAATCTGCTTATTCTCGACGAGCCTACCAACCATATGGATATGCGCTCGAAAGATATTCTCAAAACAGCATTGCAGAAGTTCGACGGCACGGTGGTCGTTGTATCCCACGACCGCGAGTTTCTCGATGGCATCGTAGACAAAGTCTATGAGTTCCGTGACGGTGGAGTGCGCGAATATTTGGGCGGCATATACTACTTCCTCGAAAAGCGCAAACTCGAAAACCTCCACGAAATCGAGCGTAAGAACCAGCCTGCACCGACAAAAGGCGTCGCAAAACAAGAACCTATATCGGAGGGAAAACTATCCTACGAACAGAAAAAGGAGCAGGAGAAGCAGTTGCGCAAAATACGCAAGAATATCGAGAATATCGAGACCGAGTTGGGAAATATCGAACAGCAGATAGCCGAATACGATACGCGTTTTGCTACGGCTACGGAGTATAACGCCGACGAATACAAGGCATACGACGAGCTAAAAACCCGCTACGACCACCTGATGCACGAGTGGGAGAAGGCCAACTACGAATTAGAGATTGTCGAGGGGCAATAATCTGTCGCGCTACAAACAGCCCTCTTTTTCGAACATCGCCCGATAAGCCGCAGCTTTTCGCTCCAACGAGAGCGGATAGGCTCGCGACGTAGATGGCATACGCCAAAAGTGCAACTCTCTGCCACCCACCGTCACATCTACCAACCCTCCAACCGAAGGCACATCACAACCCAACTGTGCAGCGACTGTTTCGGCCGCCTTTTGACCCGTCGCGACTATCGCGCGACACAAAGGCATTTGGTGCAACAACTCCTCAATATTGGTCGGCTTAACAATCTCCAAGAATTGGTCCGAAGCATTATCTTTCAATCGCCGCACTTCGGTCGCCGTGTCATATATAGCCAGCCCTATATCGTTGCAAAAATCGACTATCCGCTCACGGTCAAACCCTCAGCCCGACGGCTCCTCAAAATGGGTTCTATCATCGGCAAATAGCAAGCCCATCACTCGCCACATATCGTTTTGACGGTTGGGGTAAAAGAACTCCATTGACCATCGCTCACGCTTGGGAGGAAAACTTCCAAGCATTAGCAACCTTGCGCCATCGGGAACAAATGGCTGCAATGGGTGTATTTCTATTGTTTTTGCGCTATTCATCATCGCAAAGATAGCAAAAAAGGGGTTATACAGCTAAAATTATAACCCATAGAGTGGCTTTCTTACAATTTTTTGCTACTTTTGTAGGTACATATTGAACACTACGAAAAGTGTAGGTTTATTCTCGTTAGACGAACTTGGGAAATTCATCAGACAAGAGGATAAGCTGACATCTTCTCGTGTCGTACCTGTATGGGTATGGCGTGAGGCTGTTGCTTATTTATTGTCGAGGTATCCCAAGACCCGTCTAACCATAATAGGCTTTCAGCACCACGCTTTTCTTTTTTATAAGACCAAACACGGATTCACGAGGTGCGGTGAGACAAGCAACAAGATTGAGAAACACCTAAAACCTATCACTATGAAACAGGCCTTTCTACTCATTGCTTCGTTTGCTGCCATATTTGCCATTTCGTGCAGCAAAGTAGACCGCCCCGATGAGCCGGGTAGTGGCGGCAACAATGGCGGTAACGAAAACCCGCAAATCGAACTATCCATCTCGCCTGCTTCGCTTCTCTTCACGGCCGACGGAGGCAGTGAGGAGGTCGAAGTTACAGCCAACGACAGTTGGGTAATCAGCGGCAAAGCGGCTTGGTGCAACCCATCGGCAACAAGTGGCACGGGCAACGAAACCGTAACCTTCACGGCTGCCGAAAACCTATCGGAGCAAGCCCGCAATGCAACCATTAAATTCAAGAGTGGTAGCGTGGTGCGTTCTCTCACAATCACGCAGGAGGGCAAAAGCGGCAGCAACAAACCCGCAGGGCCAATGCCTGCCGACACCGAATTATTCTACACGACCGACGATGGCACGTTGCTTTCGACCGACAAGGTTGGTTCGACATTCAATGCCAACATTGTATCGCATACCTACCAAAATGGCCGTGGTGTAATCACATTCGACCAGCCACTAACCTATATCAATAGTGGCCTATTCAAAAGTTCAAACATAACGAGCGTCTCGTTTCCGGCCTCGCTGACGACAATCGGCGAACAAGCATTCTTTCCATGTTATTGCCTAAAAGAGGTTAATTTTGCAGAGGGACTTCGCACAATAGGCGACCACGCTTTCGGACTATGTTCTGCACTCGAAGAGATAAACTTGCCAAAAAGCTTGACAACCATCTATCAAGGCGCTTTTGACAACTGTACGGCACTGCAAAAGATTGTTATCCCCGACAATGTAACAACCATATACAACTACGCCTTCTCCGACTGCAACAATGTCACAAGCGTACATATCGGCAAAGGCGTCCAGAATATGGGACAGCAGGTCTTTACTAATTGCAGAGGCTCACTCACCATAAACTGCAACATACCATCGTACAGCAGCGAAAAGAGTGCATTCTACGGGTCTAAATTCTCGAAGGTAACCATCGGCGAAGGTGTCACCTCGATAGGCTCCTACGCATTTCAATACTCTACCGCCACAGAGTTTATTCTGCCATCGACCCTTATTTCGATTGGCGACAATGCCTTTTACAGTTCAACCATCAACAAAATAGAACTACCCGAATCGCTCCAATCCATTGGTGCGCGAACTTTCGTTAATTGCGAAGCATTGTCGGAGATTAGCCTACCTTCGCAACTCGTAAGCATTGGCGACGAGGCTTTTGCCAACACAGCAATCAAACATATCGCCATACCCGACTCGACCACCTCGATTGGTAAAAGCATCTGTTATGGATGTGACCTATTGGAGAGTTATTCGCTCGGCAAGGGCATTACGGCCATTCCGGAGAGTATGTTTCAGAATTGCTCTAAAATCACGCAGTTGGCGATTCCGGAGCATATCAACACTATCGGCGCTAACGCGTTCAGCGAGTGTTTGGGCCTAACAGAGATTATTATCCCTAATAACGTAACCACAATTAAAAGTGGAGCATTTTACCATTGTGAGAACGCATCGAGGATATATATCGGCAACAATGTAGAGACACTCGAAGGTGGGGCATTCTCTAATTGCAGAGGCGAACTTACAATCGACTGCAATATCCAAGATGGCTCTATCTCTACCAACAACTGGGGAAGCGTCATCATTCAAAATATACCTTTCTACGGTTCGAGTTTCAGCAAAATAACCTTCGGCGACAACGTCACCAAGATTGGAAATTACGCATTCTATGAGTGTTCGACCCTATCGTCTTTGACACTACCGAAGTCGTTGCTGACACTCGGCAACTACGCTTTTTGCCGTTGCTCAAACCTCCAATCGTTATCACTACCCGACCGCCTGATATCGATTGGCGACTATGCATTCCATCAATGTTCGGCCATCAAGGAGATTAACATTCCGACGAGTATTACTACTATCGGCAACTACGCCTTCTCGGGATGTAGTAGCGCATCGAAAGTGGCAATTCCAAGCAGCGTAACGTCGATTGGCAGCAACGCCTTCAATGGTTGTACAGGCGAACTTGTGGCAAATTGCAACATCAGTGATGGAGCATTTTATCAAGCGGCGTTCTCGAAAGCGACTATCGGTGACGGCGTTCTCACTATCGGCAACGATGCTTTTACACACTGCAACAAACTCAAAAGCGTAACCATACCGAACGGTGTCCTTTTGATTGGCAACGATGCTTTTGCATACTGCGACAAACTCGAAAGCATCACCATTCCCGACTCTGTCGTCTCGATTGACTCCGAGGCGTTCAACAGCTGTTCATCACTGCTTTCTGTTTCGCTGGGCAAAGGTCTTACGTCTATCGGCTATGGACTCTTCCAAAATTGTACAATGCTCACGAGCGTTTCGTTACCGGAGAAGATTACCAAACTCAACGGCTCAACATTCAGTAGTTGCACACACCTCACAAGGGTTGATTTGCCAAAGGGTCTGACCAACATCGGTTCCTACGAATTCTACAATTGTCACAACCTTAAAGCAATCAACATTCCGTCGGGTGTTACCGAAATTGGAGAGCACGCCTTCCAAGAGTGTCGTACATTGAGCGAGGTTACTGTTCCCGACTCCGTCACGGCATTGGGAGGTTACGCATTCTTTGGTTGCAGCGGACTGTTAAAAGCGACTATCGGCAGCAGCGTACCATATTTCTATTACGGAACAATCTACAACTGCACAAGCCTTATGAGTTTGTATATGCGCTCTACAACGCCACCGGGTCGATATTCCGACTCATTACAGAATTCGGCAATACTAACCGTATATGTACCACGCGGTTGCATCGACACATATCGCAACTCTTGGGGCAGCGGATACAACTTCGCAGAGTACGACTTGCAGTAATTTTGCCGATTAACCCCAATCATCGTGAACGAGGCCTTTCTCACAGGCCTCGTTTTTTACGAGTTATCCGACCGAAAACAAAACTATTTTTGGGCTTTTTATATATTTGTACTACTTTTGTCAAAGCAAAACAAGAACAAACACTATGGAGAAGAGCAATATCGTTTTCGGAATACGTCCCGTAGTCGAGGCAATCGAGTCGGGCAAGCAGATTGAGAAGATATACATTCGTCGCGGAGCCGAAGGGCAACTTATGACCGACCTGCGCGACCTATGCTATCGCCACCGATTGCACGTTCAGGAGGTTCCTGTCGAGAAGCTCAACCGCCTCACACGCGGTAGCCACCAGGGCGTTGTTGCACAGATTGCCGCAATCGACTATGTCGAGGTTAGCGACATTTTGGAGCGCGTACCAGATGACGAAACACCTCTTATTGTTTTGTTCGACGGAGTAACCGACGTGCGCAATTTCGGTGGCATAGCCCGCTCGGCCGAGTGTGCAGGCGCACACGGCATCATCACCTCGCTCAAAAGTTCGGCTCCCGTCAATTCGGAGGCTATGAAGGCTTCGGCAGGAGCATTGACCCGCATACCTGTTTGTCGTGTCGGCTCGGTGCGCAATACGCTCAAAGCATTGCAGGCCGAGGGATTTCAGGTTGTAGCAGCAACCGAACATAGTCGCAAACTGATGTACGATGCCGACCTGCGCAAACCTACGGTTATCGTTATGGGTTCGGAGGAGAAGGGCATATCGAAAGAGGTATTGAAGTTGTGCGACGAGCAACTTGCAATCCCGATGATTGGAGCAATCGAGTCGCTAAACGTATCGGCCGCTGCGGCAATTATGCTCTTCGAGGTTGTACGCCAACGTATTGGCGATTAAGATGCTATCGAAATACGTCCACGAGGAGTTGGGCATCATCATCCTCGCGCAAAGCAATCGCAACTCGCGCATATCATTAAGCGTCAAACCATCGGGCGAGATACGTTTGTCGTACCCCACATTTATAGCAACAAGTCGCGCACTCGACTTTCTCGATTCACGCACCGAATGGGTAAAGGCAGCCCTTGCACGATTGGAGAATGCGACCGTCAAACCCAACACCTACTCAAAGGAGCAAATCGAGGCTCTACGCCAACAAGCCAAGCAAGAACTTCCAAAGCGTGTAGCACGCCTTGCCAACCAATTCGGATTTTCGTATGGTCGAGTAACCATCAGGGCAACCCACTCAAAATGGGGCTGTTGCACATCACAAAACAACCTTTCGTTGTCGCTTTTTCTTGTCACGCTACCCGAGCAGTTACAAGACTATGTCATAATCCACGAACTCTGCCACACCATACACCACAACCATTCGGCACAATTTCACGCACTGGTCAATCGTTGCGTTGGTGGTCGTGAAAAGGAGCTAAACCAGCAACTTCGCAAATACCGAACACTATGACAACCATTCGCAAGGCAATTCGCAACGACCTTATACAGATAATGGAGATTATCGCCGATGCCCAACACTTTCTACGGGCAGAGGGGGTAGACCAATGGCAAGACGGCTACCCCACCGAGGCGATTATGGCCGAGGATATTGAGCGAGGCAATCTCTATGTCGCAGAGTGCAACAATACCGAGATTTGCGCCATTGCGGCAATAATATTTGACGGCGAGCCTACATACAGCACGATTCACAACGGAGAGTGGCCCAACGACGCTCCATACGCCGTCATACACCGTATGGCGATTCGTAGCACCGCCCGCAGGTCGGGTTTAGCACAGTTGCTATTCGCATTTGCCGAAGAGTTGTGTCGAGAGCGAGGCCTTAACAATATCAGAGTAGATACACACAGCGACAACCGCGCAATGCAATCGCTTCTACGACGATTGAACTACACATATTGCGGACAAATCACCCTACAATCGGGCGCACCGCGCATAGCATTTATCAAGGAGTTTTAGAAGAGTTTTTTCTTTGATGTAGTGACCACAAAGTCCTTTAAGTAGAACGGCTCAAAGTAGGCAGTATCAACGAAATCGCCAACCGAGTAGGCCTTCTCCGCAAGCGTTGCCATACCTCGCACCGATGGCGTCACGGCAACAAGTTCGGCACCGATAATATCGGCACACTTTGCTGCACCGCTACCAAACACGATAAATTTACCACCCTTTGTGCGCTGCTCGGCAAAACTATCGGCCGTAACAACTTCGGCCTTAACATCGCTCAACACTCGCCCATTCGCATCGAATAGTTGGGCATAGACCTCCATACGACGAGCATCGACCATAGGGCAGAGCGTAGCCTCCTCCCAGCCCTCAACATCGATAATACCAGCCTCGTAATCCTCACGAGCAACGGCCGTCAAAGCCTCCAACGAGCCAACGGCAATCAGAGGTTTGGAGAGCGCATAGCACAAACCTTTGGCAAACGACACGCCTATACGCAGACCTGTATATGAGCCCGGACCTTTACCGACAGCCACAGCGTCGATATCCTCCGGTGAAATCGAATTTTCGCGCAACAATTCATCGACGAAGACCGCAACCTTCTTTGCGTGGTCGCGACCCAAATCGCTCTCACGCAACGACAACAGCGAGCCATCTTTCACTATTCCGACCGAACAGACATCGGTTCCTGTCTCAATACATAAAATCAGTGCCATTCTACCCTATTTGAAACGTTTTAGAGCCTTATCCATCTCGCGCTTTGCATCGTTAGCCTTCAAATACTCGCGCTTATCGTACGACTTACGACCACGAGCCAAACCGATTGCCACCTTCGCCAAGCCACGCTCATTGAGGAACAATCGCAGACCGACTATCGTCAAGCCACTATCCTGCGATGCTCGTGAAAGTTTTGCCAACTCACGCGAAGTGAGCAACAACTTGCGGTCGCGCTTCGGGATATGGTTATTGCAAGTACCCCACGAATATTCGGCTATATTCACGCCACGAATCCACAACTCGCCCCTCTCGAAGTAGCAATATGTATCGACCATCGACACCTTGCCCATACGAATCGACTTAATCTCCGTACCGACAAGCACAACGCCTGCGATATACTCGTCGAGTATCTCGTAGTCGAACGTTGCACGCTTATTGCGAACATTTATGCTTTTGTAGTCGGCCATAATTTTTCAATTCGAGGTTGCAAAGATAGACAATTTAACCGATTTGAGCAACAAGTTGTTCGACGCTTATCTCGTCGAAGTCGTCGATAATCATTCTCGCACCAGCCTCCAACAGCGCCTCGCGAGTAGTCGTCGTCGCTATTCCGATAGGATAACACCCCGCCGCTACGGCCGCTTTGATGCCCGACGTTGCGTCCTCGAACACCACACACTCCGACGGTGCAAGACCAAGTTTCTCGCAACTTTTCAGGAAAATTTCGGGGTCGGGCTTGCAGTGCGTCACATCGTCGGCACATACATAACCCACCATACGACCATCGAGAGCAGCCTCTGCAACGATAAATTCGACATTCTCTCTTGGTGCAGCCGAGCCGATAAAGGTCTTTACGCCGCAACGAACAGCCTCGTCGAGGATTTTATCGAGTCCCTTCGTAAGGGTTACATTTCCACTATACAGCTCACGATATATCGCCTCCTTCTCGTCCGAAAGATATTGCAAACCGATGCGTTCAATATCGGCCGCAGGGATTATCTCCGGCATAATCTGAAAGTTGTGCCAACCAAAGAATCGCGATGTAAGTGGCGACAACAATGTGTAGCCGTGACGCTCGGCCTGAACATTGAAGGCCCGCATATGAAACGGCATATTCATAACCATCGTGCCGTCCAAATCAAAAATCAAACCTTTTATCATAAACTATCTCTTCTGTTTTATCTATTTTTCGCACTTTGTAGCGGCCGCAAACATCGACTCCACCCGCTCGAACGAGAGCAGACAATCTTGCACCTGTCCTATCTTCTCGGGCAATATCAAATGGAGTGTTTCGCCATCGCGTTTCTTATCCTTACGCATCGCTTTCAGCATCTGCAACGGAGCCACGGGCAGTGCAATATCGAAGCCCAATCGACGAAGCAGATTATCGACTCGTTCCACCACAACGCCCTCTGCGAGATTTGCCTCGACAGCAACCCTTGCCACAATAGACAATCCGATTGCAACCGCTTCGCCGTGATTGTAGCGTGGCGAGCATTTTTCGATAGCGTGCGCCACCGTATGACCAAGATTTAGCACTCGTCGCAACCCCTTCTCGCGTTGGTCGGCCGAGACGACCGAAATCTTCACGGATTGAGCCGCTTCGACAATCTTCGACAGGAGCAACGAGTTGGTGCGCAACGTCTCAAACTCGACCGATTCAAGCACCTCGAACAGAGCCTCACTACCGATAATGGCCGACTTGACAACCTCGGCAAGGCCGGCACGAAACTCGCGGTCGGAGAGCGTTGCAAGCAGCGCAACATCGCATATCACAAAGCGCGGATGCGAGAAGGTCCCGACCATATTTTTATAGCCGCCTATATTCACACCATTCTTACCACCAAGCGCCGCATCGACCTGACCCAACAATGTTGTTGAGACAAAGCCAAATTCGAGGCCGCGCATATAGGTCGAGGCGACAAATCCCGTAATGTCGGTAACAATTCCACCACCAACGCCAAGCAAGAAGGTGTTGCGGTCTACGCCTCTGTTTATCAACTCACGATAAAGGCGCTCGACCGTTACCAAGCTCTTCGACTGCTCTCCCAAGCCTATTACTATATGGTCGTAGGGGGCAATAAGCGAGTGGTGACAACGGTCGATATTGCTATCGGTAATCACCACTACACGCTTTGTCGGAAGCAGTTGGCGCAACAACGCTACCGCATCGCCAATATAGACACTGCTATTTGGAACAATTTCCATATTTCTGTTTATCACTATCGAATTATCGAACAAAAATAGCACTTTTTCACGTAAAGTTATTAACTTTGCACGTTAATTTCAGTTTGATATGCAAAAATTACGCAACATTGCGATTATTGCCCACGTAGACCACGGCAAAACGACTCTCGTCGATAAGATGATTTTGGCAGGTAACCTCCTACGCGAGCCTTCGAAAACAGGCGACCTTGTCCTCGACAACAACGACCTCGAACGCGAACGAGGCATCACAATTCTCTCGAAGAACGTATCGGTAATATACAAAGATTACAAAATCAACATTATCGACACCCCGGGTCACGCCGACTTCGGTGGCGAGGTGGAGCGTGTACTGAATATGTGCGACGGTGTATTGCTGTTGGTCGATGCCTTTGAGGGCACAATGCCACAGACCCGCTTCGTTCTGCAAAAGGCCCTCTCGCTCGGCAAAAAGCCGATTGTCGTCATCAATAAGGTCGATAAGCCTAATTGCCGCCCCGAGGTTGTAAACGAGCAGGTCTTCGACCTTATGTTTACGCTCGATGCTACCGAGGAGCAACTCGACTACAAAACAATCTACGGCTCGGCAAAGCAAGGTTGGATGTCGCATAAATGGAGCGAGCCAACCGACTCGATACAACCGCTGCTCGACGCCATAATCGACGAGATTCCGGAGCCACAGATAGTCGAAGGTACAGCCCAGATGCTTATTACGTCGCTCGAATACTCGTCATACATTGGCCGTATCGCTGTCGGCAAATTGACTCGCGGCACACTCCATACGGGCGAAACGGTAACCCTCGCAAAGCGCGACGGAGTAACCCGCATAAAGACCAAAATCAAGGAACTTATGGTATTCGACGGCCTCGGCAAGAAGAAGGTCGAGAAGGTCGAGTGTGGCGAGATTTGCGCGCTTGTCGGCATCGATGGCTTTGAGATTGGCGATACGATTTGCGATGCCGAAAATCCGGAGCCGCTTCCGCCAATCAAAATCGACGAGCCGACTATGTCGATGCTCTTCACAATCAACAACTCGCCATTCTTCGGCAAAGATGGCAAATATGTCACCTCGCGCCACATCAAGGAGCGTCTCGACAGCGAATTGGAGCGCAACCTGGCCCTCCGTGTCGAGCAGGGCCAGAATGCCGACTCGTTTGTAGTCTATGGTCGTGGTGTATTGCACCTTTCGGTGCTTGTCGAGACGATGCGACGCGAAGGCTACGAGTTGCAGGTCGGACAACCAAAGGTTATCATCAAAGAGATTGACGGCGTCAAGTGCGAGCCTGTCGAGGAGATGACTATCGACTGCCCCGACGAGGTTGCAGGTACGGTTATCGAACTCTCGACCAAGCGTAAAGGTATGCTTACAAATATGGAGTCGTCGAACGGTCGCACGCGCCTCGAATTTGATATTCCGTCGCGCGGAATCATCGGTTTGCGTTCGAATATGCTGACCGCAACCGCAGGCGAGGCGATTATGTCGCACCGACTCAAAGGCTTTGAGCCATATATGGGCGAAATCGAGATGCGTACCAACGGTTCAATTATCGCCTCGGAGACGGGTACAGCCTACGCCTACTCGATTGACAAGTTGCAGGACCGCGGCCGCTTCTTTATCAGCCCTATGGAGGAGGTCTATATGGGACAAGTTATCGGCGAACATACGCGCAGCAACGACATCACGGTCAATGTGACCAAAGCCAAGCAACTTACCAATATGCGTGCTTCGGGTTCGGACGACAAGGCTGTTATCGTTCCGCCAAAAATCTTCTCGTTGGAGGAGGCTTTGGAGTACATCAAGGAGGACGAATATGTAGAGGTTACACCAAAGTCGATGCGCTTGCGTAAGATTCTGCTCAACGAGGTCGATAGAAAACGTGCTTCGAAGTAACCGCAAACTTATTGATAAGACGAAAAGAGCGAGATTTTTCTCGCTCTTTTTTGTTTTTCAGCATACAAAATGAAAAATAAATTACTATCTTTGTATAGCTTAAAAAGCCAAACAAAATGAAACATATATTTCGATAAGGGTATTACAAATACCCCTCCCCGATTTCGGGGGGGGGTATTTTGTTGATATTCAACAAAATAAGCACATATTGTCTAACAAAAACAAACAACTGCTATATAAACTGCTCGCTCGGTGGTTTTATAGGAGTATCAGAGACTCTCGATGGATTCAATGGTTTCCACTACCAAGTCGGAGCAGGAATCGAGGTTAAACGATTTACCTTCGGCTTCGGCTACAATGGCCTTGTAGAAGGCAGTACGGTAAGTTGTGGCTATGTACAACTTGGCGTTCGCATCGGAAAGTAAAACCACGAAATATCCGCATTAGGTATAGATGGCGGTTTGGGCGTTCGAAGAATCCCAAGCCGCCTTTTCGTTCTACTTTTTCAGAGTTTTGAACGAGAGGATATGCCACGAAATGCCGATAGCAAGCAGTGCCATAAGTAACTGCGCCCACCACCACTGCGCAACAACGGCAAAGATGCAATAGCCAATTGTAAGCCACACGAGCGAGACCGAGATAATCTTGGCTCGTAGCGGAATGGCACGATGTTCGCGGAAATTGCGGATATACTCGCCAAAGATGCGGTGGTTGAGCAACCAACTGTAAAGCATTGGCGAGGCTTTGACCCAGCAGGCGGCCGAGAGTAAAAGAAATGGCGTGGTGGGCAACAGCGGCAAGAAGATGCCGGCCACACCAAGCGCCAACGAGAGGCTGCCTACTATGATTAAAAATATTTTCACGCGACAAAGATAACACTTTCACAAAAAATCGCTATATTTGTAGAACGAAAACTATTTTTTTGATAAAATTAAGTCTATTATGAATAAAACGATTGGTATTGCAGCCGACCACGCCGGCTATGAAATGAAGGAGTTTTTGATTGGCTACCTTGCAACAAAGGGCTACGAGGTACTCGATTTTGGTTGCTCGTCGGAGGAGAGTTGCGACTATGCCGACTACGCTCACCCACTGGCCGAGGCCATCGAGAGTGGCGAAGCGGAGCGCGGTATTGCGATTTGCGGCTCGGGCGAAGGTATGGCTATCACGCTCAACAAGCACCAGGGTATCAGAGCGAGTCTCTGCTGGTTGCCCGAAATCGCCCACATCACCCGTCAGCACAACGATTCAAACGTTGCGGTTCTGCCAGCACGTTTCATCGACAACGAGACGGCATTGGCAATTATCGACGAGTGGTTGACAACCGAGTTTGAGGCAGGTGGCCGTCACACACGTCGCATCGCAAAGATTGCTATCAAGTAGCGAGGCGTTCGCCATCAAGAGCAACACAAAAAAAATGTCGGGAGAACTTCCCGACATTTTTGTTTCTACCACCACTCGGCACACTACCAAACCTCGCCAACCTGATAGACTGGCGGAGCAGCCAAATCGTACTCCTGACCTGTAATAACGTGGTCGCAAGTGTATTTACGACCCTTTGAGTCGGTTGCAACAACCTTTATCTTGGCCGATGGGTCTTTCATCGTATAGATATACATATGGTGATTAGGGGAACAGTAGTTGCGACGTGTACTACCCTTGCGATGGCCACGACCAACCACACCCGTATGATAGCATATCGCCCACCAATCCTTGCTCGACGTTAGCGAAGGGTGCTCGTCACCACGGAAAGGCGACGGCTTCATTCGCTTCATCTCGCCCGTCAATTTGCCATTCTCATAGACCTCGACCTTCCAATCTTTGTTGGCATACCAAACATTGGCCAACAACTTATCCGGACCAAATGGCAGAGTTGGCGACTCGTGCTTACCACCGACCGTAGCATCGCCACGATAGAGACGCAACTGGTAGCTCTTATCGAAGCCTACACCTTTATATATATCGTCGGCAACCTGATTGCCCTTAATATCGAAAATAGCATAGCCGTTAGGCGCACCGTCGCCATTATTGCGCGACCACCACCAACAACCCGAAGCCGCAGCAAGGATATGCTCGCGAATACCGTTGGCGTGGGTAAAGTGGCGCATATAGTGGGTATGACCCGAAACAATGCGACAATTAGCAAACTCGGAGAGCATTGCGAGGACAGCCTTATTGTTCTTACTCTTACGGAAATGCTCGACAGGAATATGCACGCACAAAATAACCATCTTGTCTTTCGACACATATTTCAAATCCTCGCGCAACCACTCTACCTGCTTGTCGGTAAAGTCGCCGTGATACTTCTTAAAGTTGGTTATATCGTCGTAGACAATATCGTTCATCGACACGATATGTACGTCGCCTCGATTCCACGAATAGTCAATAGGACCAAACGTCGCCTCGAACATACGTTGCAAACGCACGGTTGCGTTGGAATTACGATTGTTAAGGCTAACAGGCTCGTAATCGCAATCGTGATTACCAATAGTCTGGAACATCGGCATACCGATATTTTCGGCTGCCATCTCGTTCTTAATCATCGGCATCAGGTAGTTGGCATTGCGCGGACCCTCCGAATAGACAATATCGCCCAACGATATGGCATAGCAGTTATATTTGCATTTCTTGGCCATTTGACGAACATCGGGAGCTGTCTCGGAACGGAAACGGTGAACGTGACGAAGATTTTGGCACTGCGGGTCGGCAAGGAAGAAGAGGTGAAAATTCTTCTCCACGCCACCCTTCATCGGACGCAACACGAAATCATAGACGCGGTCGTCGGTCAGTTTCTTATAGAAACAAGGGTGACCCTGACGCAGAGGCACCTCGTATTCGGCCGGCAACGAGTAGTAGACATACGACGCCTCGGGGTGACGGTCGAACGAATAGAAGCCCTCGGCATTGGTTGCCACAACCGTATAGCCATCGCTAACCACGACACCCTCGATTGGCGCACCTTTGACGGTGCGGATTGTACCCGAAACATCGTGCGACGAGGCTTGGGCAACGGTCGACACAGCAAACAGCGCGACCAAAATTATCAGCAATTTCTTCATAGTAGGTTTTACTTTTAGTTTTTCAATCTCTCTTTGTAGACAAAGATAGGTATTTTTCGTACCTTTGTCAAATAATTCTGCATTTTACGATGAAATTTAGGACTGAAATAGAGATAACGCCTCTTCAAAACGCCATCGGATACGATTCGCGTATCTTCACTATCGGCTCGTGCTTTGCCCAAAATATCGCAGCACGACTACGACAAGCGAAGTTTATGGTTACCGAATCGCCAACCGGCATACTCTTCAATCCGCTGTCGATTGCCAACGCCCTAAATCGTTATACGGAGGCGACTCCGCCACGATGCGAAGATTTGGTGTTCAACAACGGACTTTGGCACAGTTTCGAAGCCCACTCATCGCTGTCAAGCGCATCGCAATCGACCACACTCGACAATATCGCGAAGGCTATTGCATCGGGCAACGAGGCTCTTCGCTCGGCCGACTGCGTCGTGATAACATTTGGCACAGCCTGGGTCTATACCCTGCCCAACGGAGAGACCGTAGCCAACTGCCACAAATTTGCAAGTTCCAACTTTACACGTCGTCGCCTAACAGTTGAGGAGATTACAGAGACGTTCGTAAAACTATGCAGTGAAACATTAGGTGACAAGAATATAATTCTAACTGTCAGTCCTATACGACACCTATCTGATGGTTTAAGCGAGAACTCTTTGAGCAAATCAATCTTGCGAGTTGCGGCCGACGAAATTTGCCGTCGATGCGACAACGCCACATACTTCCCATCGTTCGAAATTCTCAACGACGACCTGCGCGACTACCGCTTCTACGCCGAGGACCTTGCACACCCTTCGCAACAGGCCGTCGATTATATATGGGAGAAATTTGTGGCCGCAGCCCTAAACAATAGCGCAAAAGCCCTACTGCCACATATCGAAAAGATTGTCGCAGCCGCCTCGCACAGACCATTCAACCCCGACAGCGAGGAGTACGCACAATTCTGCCGACGGAACATCGAGGCCATCGAAAAACTAGCGAATATCGATTTTTCGGGGGAGCGCAAATTATTTGAGCGTTATTCCGACAAATTTTAGTATATTTGCAAGATTTTCGACCGAACAATGAGAAAAACAATATTTTACACACTTTTTGCCATTGCACTCTTGTCGCTCTCGCCACTTGTTGTGGCCAAACCGAAGATGGTTATCAACATCGTTGTTGGCGGTATGCAGGCCGACGACCTTGTACGCTACGAAGAGGGCTTTTCGGAGGGCGGATTTAAGCGACTGACGAGTGGAGGCACTCTCTACACAGAGTGCTACACCGACTTTGTTGCCAACACCTCCGAGACGGCATTGGCAACACTATCGACAGGCGCTCTGCCTTCGCTTCACGGCATAAGCAGCAGTCGTTGGTACGACCGCACCAACCACAATGCCGAGGTTTTGCTTTGTCGCAAAAAGGGCGACGTGGAATGTCGCGCCGACGATGGCATCAACAGCGGTTTCACGACCGACCATCTCTCGGCCCAAACCCTCGCCGATGCAGTTGTCGCATCTCACGCCAAAGCCCGCGCCATAACCATCGCACAAAGCGCCAACTCGGCAATATTGCTTGCGGGTCGAAGCGGGGAGTGCTATTGGCTCGACAAAAAGGGCTGGTGGTGTTCGGCTGACTGCTACTCTACCATTCTGCCAAGTTGGGTCAAGAGCCACAACGAAATAGAGTTCAACAAGGTCTTTGTAACCGGCTCGTGGTTTGGCACGCTGGCCAAGAACCGCTATCGCAACTCGCGACACAGCGACATCATTGTCTATGATGCAAAAACTTCGCCCGCAAAGACAAAGAATAACGTTACAGCCGATTGGGCCGAACAACTTGCCATAACACCTGCGGGCAATAGTGCAGTTCTCGAATTTGGCAAAAAGGCCTTCAACAATCTCTTCCACGACAATCAGAACAAGAGCGAGGCCCGTATCCTAAACATCTACCTCGATGCAGCGCGCAACATAGCTCAAAAGTATGGCTCGGACTCCATCGAATACGAGGATATGCTCTATCGTCTCGATAAGTCGTTATCCGAATTTCTATCGCACATCTACGCCCAAGTTAAGCAGAGCGACGATATTATCGTCGTACTCACCTCCGACCGAGGCGCATTACCATTTGAGACCTACGAGCTGTCGAATAAGCAGATATTCAACTCACGCCAAGCCGAGGTTATCCTCAACGCCTTTTTGAGCGCACGCTACGGGCAAGGCGTCTGGGTTTTGGGGTATCACAACAACTCGATATACCTCAACCGCGATACAATCTACGCCAACAAACGCACACTCAATGAGATACAGGCCGAGGCTGCTGCCTTCGCCATACAATTCCGAGGCATAGCCAACGCCCTCACCTCCGAGGCGATGCAAAGTGGTTCGTTTATGCACGGCACAGCACGTTTGATACAAAATTCGTTCTACCCACAACGCTCGGGCGATGTCTGCATAGCACTACTTCCACACCACATCGACAACGAATCGGCCGGTGCTGCAAGCGGCTCGCCTTACAACTACGACCGCCACGTTCCGCTAGTAATATATGGAGGAGGCACCCCTGCATCGCGAATTGACAAACGAGTATCGACAGCATCGATTGCACCGACTTTGGCATCGCTTTTGGGTGTAAGACGCCCAGACTGCTCCGAAGCCGACATTTTGACCGATATAAAACCTCAATAACAGAGAGATTATGACCGATAAAGTACAGGAAGAGATTATCGAAGAGTTCGCCATTTTTGACGATTGGCTCGACCGCTACGACTACCTAATAGGACTCGGCGACGAATTGCCCAAAATCGACGAAGCGCACAAAACCGAGCAATACATCATCGAAGGTTGCCAATCGAGAGTGTGGCTCGATGCCGAACTGCGCGACGGCAAAGTCTACTTCCGAGCCGACAGCGACGCCATCATTGTCAAGGGTATCGTTGCGCTACTTATCCGCGCACTCGGAGGCCGCACACCAAAGGAGATTTTAGAGACCGACCTCTATTTTATCGAGGCCATAGGATTGAAAGAAAATCTGTCGCCAACGCGAGGCAATGGCGTTGCGGCAACAATTAAGCAGATGCAAATGTATGCACTTGCCTTCACAGCAAAACAGGAATAATGACACCGCAAGAGATAGTTAAGGTAGAGAGTGATATTGTTCTAACTCTCAAAAACATATACGACCCCGAAATACCCGTAAATATCTACGACCTCGGTCTAATCTACAATATCGATTACGACCCTTCGGGCGAAGTGACGATACAGATGACACTGACCGCACCCAACTGCCCGATGGCCGACATATTGGTCGAGGACGTCAATCGCGAAGTAGCCAAAGTCAAGGGAGTTGAGAAGGTGACTGTAATATTGGTTTTCGAGCCTGCTTGGGACAAGAGTATGATGTCGGAGGAGGCCCTGCTCGAACTAAACCTCTTTTAGGTTCTTCGATTATGACACAACGGGAGAGCATTATCAAAAATTTGCAAGCTGGCGCACCAATACTGGCTTGTGGCGACTTTATGCGCACGCTCGACCCTGTAAAGCTTCACGGCATATTTATCAGCGCCTACTTCGATAGGCTCAAACGCAAATATGCCTACGTCAGCGAAATACTCAAACGAACTCACAACGATTGGAATCAGGTTCTGCACGAACTACTCTTCCGCGCAATGGACGTATCGGAAAACAGACCTGCGTTTGAACGACTATCGAAAATTGTAACGTTCCTACACGTTCAACGTGAGCAGTTATCGCAATTTGCCGTCGAAGCGATGCTCTTGGGAGCCTCGGGATTGCTGACCATCTATCGCGACGACGACTATATCTTCTCACTCAAAAGCGAGTTTTGCCACTTTGCTCGAAAGTACGAATTGGAGCCTATGCGCGTACGCGAGTGGAAACTGCACGGAATGCGACCATACAACCACCCTGTACTCCGTTTATCACAGATAGCAGCCCTTTTATCACAAAAGGAATTTCTGATTAACGGCATATTGGATTGTCGCACGCCCGAAGATGTTGAGCGACTGTTCGATGTCAGCGCATCAGAGTACTGGACCTCGCATTTTCTACCAGCCAAACCGTCGGTCGAGATTCCAAAAAGAATCGGGCGCGAAAAGAGTCATCTGCTCGGAATCAACATCGTAACGCTGATACAATACGCCTACGGCTACTACATCGGTGACGACAACCTGCACGACCGCGCATTGGAATTGGCCGAGCGCCTTCCAGCCGAAAACAACATCTACACTCGCCGTTGGGCCGAATATGGAGTCAAGGCCGTCAATGCATTCGAGAGTCAGGCTCTGATACAAATAGCTACCGAATACTGCAAATGCAGGCGTTGCGAAGAGTGCCCCGTGGGTCGATTCATACTTACCAAAGCCGATTTAGACAAATAATCGGCTTTTTTCTATTGTTTTTTATAGCATAATTCACTATCTTTGCGCGTATTATTAAATAAGCGTAAAATTAGTACTTTTCAACTATGGACATATTAGCAGGACTTATCAACCTCTTTTTCGAGAGCAAAGCCAAAAAGGACTTCAAGGTGATAAACCCTTATATCATCAAAATTAAAGAGATATATCCGACAATCCAGAAGTTGTCGAACGACGAACTGCGCCAGCATAGTGCCGCATTACGCCAGCGCGTCGCTGACTTTATCGCAGACGACGAGGCTCACGTTGCAGAGCAGAAGGCAAAACTCGAAGACCCTACCATCACGCTTGGCGAAAAGGAGAAGATTTCGAAGAACGTCGACAGCACAATAAAGCTCATTGACGAGAAAATCGAGAAGATTCTCGACGAGATTTTGCCGGAGGCCTTTGCCATTATGAAGGATACGGCTCGCCGTTTCAAGGAGAATGAGACGGTGGTTGTTACGGCCAACACCTTCGACCGCAACCTCGCAGCCTCGAAAGATTTTGTAACCATCGAGGGCGACAAGGCGATATATGCTACACACTGGATTGCCGGTGGCAACGACATCAAGTGGGATATGGTGCACTACGATGTTCAGTTGTTCGGTGGCGTTGTTCTCCACAAGGGCAAAATTGCCGAGATGGCAACCGGTGAGGGTAAAACCCTTGTTGCGACTTTACCGGTATTCCTCAACGCTTTGGCGGGCAAAGGCGTTCATATGGTGACCGTCAATGACTATTTGGCACGACGCGATGCCGAGTGGATGGGCCCTATGTACCAATTCCACGGCCTTTCGGTCGATTGTATCGACCTTCACCAACCAAATTCGGAGGCTCGTCGCAAGGCTTATATGGCCGACATCACATTTGGTACTAACAACGAATATGGTTTCGACTACTTGCGCGACAATATGGCATCGTCGCCACAAGACCTCGTTCAGCGCAAGCACCATTTTGCCATTGTCGATGAGGTCGATTCGGTACTCATCGACGATGCTCGTACGCCGTTGATTATCTCGGGTCCTGTTCCAAAGGGCGAGGATTTGATGTTCGAGCAATACAACCCTGCTATCCAATATCTCTATGGTCTGCAACGCGACCTCATCAGCTCGTTGGTTGCCGAGTCGCGCAAACTTGCAGCCGAGGAGAAGATGAGCGAGGCCGGCATCTTAATGTATCGCGCATATAAGGGCTTGCCAAAGTATAAGCCACTTATCAAATACCTCTCGGAGCACGGCATCAAGGCTCAAATGCACAAGACCGAGAATATCTATATGGCCGACAACAACCGTCGTATGCCGGAGATTACCGACGAGCTCTTCTTCATTATCGACGAGAAGCTCAACTCGGTTGAACTTACCGACAAGGGTCACGAGGCTCTGTCGCGCTACTTCAAGGAGGATGGATTCTTCGTTCTGCCCGACATTGGCGCAAGTATCGCAGATTTGGAGGCACAAGATATTCCGCTCGAAGAGAAGGCTCAAAAGAAAGACGAGTTGATTAGCGACTATTCGATTAAGTCGGAGCGCGTTCACACCGTCAATCAGTTGCTCAAAGCATACGCCATGTTCGAGAAGGACGTTGAGTATGTAGTGATGGACAACAAGGTTAAAATCGTCGATGAACAAACAGGTCGTATTTTGGACGGTCGCCGTTATTCGGACGGTTTGCACCAAGCAATCGAGGCCAAAGAGCACGTCAAAGTCGAAGCGGCAACGCAGACCTTTGCAACTATCACACTCCAAAACTACTTCCGTATGTACCACAAACTCGGTGGTATGACAGGTACGGCCGAGACCGAGGCTTCGGAGTTCTGGGATATCTACAAACTCGATGTTGTCATTATCCCAACCAAGAGACCAATACAGCGCCAAGACAACAACGATGTTATATATAAGACCAAGCGCGAAAAGTACAATGCCGTAATTGCCGAAATCGAGAGAATCGTAGCTACCAACCGTCCTGTATTGGTTGGTACGACATCGGTCGAGGTTTCGGAGTTGCTCAGCCGTATGTTGCGTCTGCGCGGAATGAAGCACAATGTGCTGAATGCCAAGAACCACCAATTGGAGGCGCAAGTAGTTGCCGAAGCAGGACAACCTGGTCAGATTACCATTGCAACCAATATGGCAGGTCGTGGTACCGACATCAAACTCTCGGAAGAGGTTAAAAAGGCCGGAGGTTTGGCCATCATTGGTACAGAGCGCCACGAGAGCCGTCGCGTAGACCGTCAGTTGCGAGGTCGAAGCGGCCGTCAGGGCGACCCTGGTTCGTCGCAGTTCTTCGTATCGTTCGAGGACGATTTGATGCGTCTGTTTGGTTCGGACCGCATCGCCGCTCTGATGGACAGAATGGGTATCCAAGAGGGCGAAGCTATCCAATCGAAGATGATGTCGAATGCCGTTGAGCGCGCACAAAAGAAGGTCGAGGAGAATAACTACGGTATCCGTAAGCGTCTGCTCGAATACGACGACGTGATGAACTCGCAGCGTGAGGTTATCTACACTCGTCGTCGCAATGCCCTGCACGGTGAGAAAATCGAAATCGACCTCAACAACCTGATGTACGACTACGCCGAGGCCTTTGTAAATAGCCACAAAGACGACGACTATGAATATTTCAGCTTCGAGTTGATTCGCGAGATTGGTTTGCAGCCAACATTCACAGCCGAGCAATACGACGCAGCAAAATCGAAGCAGTTGGTTGAACTTATCGTTGCCGACCTGCAAGCTCACTATACACGACGAGCAAAGGCGGTCGCCGATACCGTACGCCCGACGATGGTCGGTATCTACGAGGAGCGCAAAGACCAACTCGACGCAAATATGTACTTCCCTATCACCAATGGCACGTTGGGTTACAACGTCCCTGTAAATCTCCAAAAGTGCAAGGATAGCGATGGCGAAGAAATTTTCAAGGTATTCTCAAAGGTTGTACTCTTCACGACGATTGACGATGCTTGGAGAGAGCATTTGCGCGAAATGGACGACTTGCGCCAAAGCGTACAGAATGCATCGTACGAGCAGAAAGACCCTCTGCTCATCTACAAATTCGAGTCGTTTGAGCTATTCTCGCAGATGCTCGAAAAGATTAACCGCGACGTCCTGGCAATATTGAACAAGGCCTATATACCCGTTCAGCAGCGCAATCCGGAGGCAATACAGCAAACTCGTCAGCAACGAGCGAAGGTCGATGTAAACAAGTTGCAGGCCTCGCGAATGGCAGCAGCAGCGGCAGCCGGTCAGGGCGACAAGAGCAAGCCAGCTCCAATACACGTCGAGAAGAAGGTGGGTCGCAACGACCTTTGCCCTTGCGGTAGCGGCAAGAAGTACAAGCATTGTCACGGTAAATAATTGATAACTATGGGTGCTTACGCAGAAGAGAAACAGCGACAACTCGACATACGTTACTTGAAGATGGCGCGCATTTGGGCCGAAAACTCATATTGCGTGCGCCGACAAGTGGGTGCATTAATCGTCAAAGATAAGATGATTATCTCGGACGGCTACAACGGCACACCTTCGGGCTTTGAGAACATTTGCGAGGACGATATGGGCCAAACCAAACCATACGTTCTTCACGCCGAAGCCAATGCCATCACGAAGGTTGCCAAGAGTGCCAACAACTGCAACGGTGCAACGCTCTACATCACGGCTTCGCCCTGCATAGAGTGTGCGAAGTTGATTATTCAGGCAGGTATCAAACGCGTCGTATATGGCGAAAAGTATCGTTGCGAAGAGGGTTTGGAGTTGCTTGGCCGCGTAGGCATAGAGTGTGTCTATATCGATGTTGAGTAACAAATACACACACAATTATAAAATTACCTTAACCTCAAAATTCGATATGCGTGCTTTTATAAAGAAATACATTCTCGGACGTTACATAAACTCTGGAGTTATCGCATCTGTCGACTTGCTTATATCGACGGTTTCGACTGCAATCTCATTGATTTGCATTAGTCTGATTCTGCCAAGTCTAGGTATGACCCTCAAAAGGGGAATCCTGATAACAAGCGCAGCTATCGTTGCGACACTTATCGCTATGGCCATAATGAAGACCTATCGCATCATTATCCGTCATAGTACGCTATTCGATATTTGGAAATTTGCGGTTGCGGTATTTATCAAAGAGATATTGACGGCTCTTGCAATCGTTGCAATTCTTCCACGAGTTGAATTGTTATCGTTTGTAGTACTCGACCTATTGGCTACATTCACGGCCCTCGTCTGCATCAGAATTACGATGATTAAGGTATACGATGTGTTGAAGCACTCTATCGTATCGTATAGCAAACGTACGTCGATTTTCATCTATGGCACGTCCGACAAATCGACCGCACTCAAAATTCGTCTCGCCAACTCCCCACACTACAATGTGCTTGGTTTCATTCAGCACGAGGCTTACGCAGCCAACAGCCGATTGTTGGGAGTCAATGTATTCTCGTTCGGCAATCGCAGCAAGGAGGAGATAAAGTCGCTCTTCGATAAGTTCGAAGTCACAGCCATACTCTTCCCCAACTACGACTCGCTAAAAATGGAGCGAGAGAGGTTGGTAGACATCTGCTCATCGCAACAAATCAAGATTCTCGTTGCCCCTCCTATCGACGAGGCTGTCGACGGCAAGGTGCAACCAGGCGGAATCCGAGCAATCAAAATCGAGGACCTATTGGAGCGCGACGAGATAAAAATCTCGATGAAGGAGATTATCGAGAACTTCAACGGCAAGCGCATACTCGTTACGGGTGCAGCAGGCTCTATCGGTTCGGAGTTATGTCGCCAGCTGGCATCGTTCGGCATCGACAAACTCATTCTGTTCGACAACGCCGAAACACCTCTCCACAATATTCGTCTCGAATTGGAGAACAACTTCCCGACACTCAAACTCGAACCCGTTATTGGCGACGTAAGACAAGAGGCTCGATTGGACTACGTTTTCCGCGAGCATAAGCCGCAGATTGTATTCCACGCTGCCGCCTACAAACACGTTCCGCTGATGGAGGAGAACCCTTGCGAGGCGGTATGTGTCAATGTTGTCGGCTCGCGCAATGTTGCCGATATGTGCGTTCGCTATGGTATCGAGATGATGGTGATGATTTCGACCGACAAGGCTGTAAATCCTACCAATATTATGGGTTGCTCGAAGCGTTTGGCCGAGATATATGTGCAGTCGCTCGGCAAGGCTATCTCCGACGGCAAGGTAAAATGCAATGGCAATGTGGCGACCAAGTTCGTTACAACCCGATTTGGTAATGTTCTTGGCTCGAATGGTTCGGTTATCCCACGCTTCCGCGAGCAGATTATGAACGGTGGCCCTGTAACGGTAACCCACCCTGAAATTACGCGATTCTTTATGACCATACCCGAAGCTTGCCGACTTGTGATGGAGGCAGCAACTATGAGTCGCGGCAACCAAATCTTCGTCTTTGATATGGGCGAATCTGTCAAGATTGTCAATCTCGCTCGCCGTATGATTGAGCTCTCGGGTTTCGAGGTCGATAAAGATATCAAAATCGTCTTTACGGGCTTGCGTCCGGGCGAGAAGCTCTACGAAGAGGTACTTGCCAATGCCGAAAACACCCAAGCAACGCCTCACGAGAAGATATGTATCGCAAATGTTCGCGAATACAACTACGACGATGCAACTGTTGCGGTAGACCAGCTCAACACATTGGCCCGCAATGTGCAAATAATGGAACTTGTTACATTGATGAAGGCTATTGTTCCCGAGTTTAAGAGTCAAAATTCGGTCTTTGCCTCATTGGATAAATAGTTTAGATATATGCCAAATATTTCGGAAAGAGCAGTTTTGATGCCAGCATCGCCTATTCGTCGGCTTGCACCGCTTGCCGAAGAGGCTAAACGACGTGGCACAAAAGTATACCACCTCAATATTGGTCAGCCCGACATTGAGACTCCCGAAGAGGGCCTCAATGCACTAAAACATATCGACCGCAAGATATTGGAGTATAGTCCGAGCGACGGTTTCTTGTCGTTGCGCGAGAAACTTGTCGGCTACTACGACCAATACCAAATCAAACTCAAAGCCGACGATATTATCATCACCTCGGGAGGCTCGGAGGCAGTACTTTTTGCCTTTATGTCATGCCTTAACCCCGGCGATGAGATTATCGTTCCCGAACCTGCATACGCCAACTATATGGCCTTTGCAATCTCGGCAGGAGCAGTTATTCGCCCTATCACCTCGACAATCGAGGAGGGTTTTGCGCTACCGGCCATCGAGCGTTTCGAGGAGCTTATCAACGAACGCACACGCGGTATTCTTATCTGCAACCCCAACAACCCTACGGGCTATCTCTACACTCGCAAAGAGATGAATCGCATACGCGACTTGGTCAAGAAGCACGACTTGTTCCTCTTCTCCGACGAGGTCTATCGCGAATTTATCTATACCGGCTCGCCATATATCTCGGCTTGCCATTTGGAGGGTATCGAGCAGAATGTTGTGCTGATTGACTCTGTTTCAAAGCGTTATTCGGAGTGCGGCATTCGCATCGGAGCGCTTATTACCAAAAACAAGGCTCTGCGCAATGCAGTGATGAAATTCTGTCAGGCTCGTTTGAGTCCGCCACTGCTTGGACAGATTGTGGCCGAGGCTTCGCTCGATGCTCCACGCTCGTATGCAATCCACACCTACGAAAAGTATATAGAGCGTCGCAACTGTCTTATCGACGAGCTGAACAAGATTCCCGACGTATACTCCCCTATTCCGATGGGCGCTTTCTATACGGTAGCGCGTCTGCCTATCGACGATAGCGACCGTTTCTGCGAGTGGTGCCTACGCGAATTTGAGTGGGAGGGGGCAACCATAATGCTCGCACCTGCATCGGGCTTCTACTCGGAGGAGGGGCTTGGTCACGATGAGGTGCGCATTGCCTACATTCTCGAAAAAGATGAATTGAAGAGGGCAATAACAATTCTGCGCAAAGCATTGGAGGCATATCCCGGCCGTACTAACAGATAGCATTTGGCAATGAAAAGAAGTTGGGAGGCTATATCACGCATTCTACGCGTCGCATTGTGGGGCGACCATTCGGGGGTCGATAGAGAGTTTTTTGCAACACTCTCGCTCGACGAGTGGTTCGACACGCACGCCCTATCGGTCAAGCAGGGCGTATGTGCAATGCTTCTCGACGGCATAATGGCTGCCGACATAGAGTTGCCACGAGCCGCAAAGATGCGTTTCATATCCTCAACCGACAAGGTCGAGAAGGGCTACGACAAACGTCGCAAGGTGCTTGTTTCGCTCGCCAAACTCTATGCCAATCACGGCATCGACACGATGATACTCAAAGGCTTGGGCCTATCGCTACTATACCCGAAACCAGCGCATCGACCAAGTAGCGACATCGACATCTACCTCTTCGGCAAACAACGCGAGGCCGATGAACTGTTGCAACAAAACTACAATATCGCAATCGACAAAGGTCGTCACCACCATACCGTTTTCCATATCAAAGGAACGATGGTCGAAAATCATTTCGATTTTATCGAGAGCAACTCCCGTCTATCGGCCAAGAAGATAGAGCGATTTCTCAAAGAGGAGATTAACAACATCGCTCCCATCGCTGTTGATATTGAGGGCCAAAGGCTCTATGTGCCTTCGCCAAATATGAATGCACTGTTTCTACTTATCCATACGGGACTACACTTTGCAGCCGAAAATATCTCGATACGACACCTAACCGATTGGGCTATGTTCCTTAATCGCTACGACTCGGAGGTCGATTGGGAGAAGATATACAGTCTTGCCGACGATTGCGGATTTGCGCCATTCTTGGCCACGCTCAACTCGCTATGTATATATTATATAGGTATGCCGGAGTCGCTTGCCAAGTCATCGACCTCCGATAGTGAACTTTTGGAGCGAGTGCTGGCCGATGTTATGATGTATAAGGTGACAACTCTACCAAAGAGTTTCCTCAAAGGTTGGCTCTTCCGTATCCGTCGCCGCTTGGCCAATCGATGGAAGCAAAAACTCGTTTTTAACGATAGCGAAATAGGCTCTCTTCTGCGGTCGGCTGCCGTTCATATCATTCCGCCATCGCTTTGGAAGAGATAGATAGTTAAGATAATGGCCGCGATAAACAAAAGGTCTGCCCGAATTAACGAGCAGACCTTTGCTATTGTTGTCCGATTGTATTAGAACGGGAGGTCATCGGGATTATCATTCGGCACGACAGGCGCCTGAACCGGTTGGGGAGCAACAGGTTGTGGAGCAGGAGCAGCCGCATAGGCCGGTTGCTGCGCAGAGGCTCCATCGGGACGACGACCAAGCAACTTCATCTCGTTGGCTGTAATCTCGGTCGAGAAACGCTTTACGTTATCACGGTCGGTCCATTCGCGCGTATGCAACGAGCCTTCGATATAGAGTTGCGTTCCCTTGCGAACATATTTATCGGCAACCTCGGCCAAGCCTCGCCAAAGGTTGATAGTATGCCACTCGGTCTGGTCGCGACGTTCGTTGGTTTGACGGTCGTAGATGCTCTCGGTTGTTGCCAAACGAATACGGGCAACCTTAACGCCCGTTTCGAGAGTTCGTACCTCGGGGTCGGCTCCAACATTTCCGACAAGAATAACTTTGTTTATCATATACTACAATGTTTTAATCAATTCGACAAAAATCTTCGACATACGGACTCCCGCCTTGCGACCCTGACGCTGAACGTCCTCGTGGTCACCCTTCTCATCGCTCAAACCGCAGTTGGTAATGACCGACATACCAAATACCGGAATACTCATATGACGAGCCACGATAACCTCCGGCACGGTAGACATACCGACTGCATCGGCACCAATAGCCTTAAAGTAGCGATACTCGGCCTGCGTCTCGAAAGTTGGGCCTGTTGTACCTACATAGACTCCATATTGGAGTTTGATGTTCTCCTGCTCGGCTATTGCCGTTGCCTTTGCTCGGATAGCCGACGAGTAGCAATCGTGCATATCGGGGAAACGCGGACCTAACTCGGCCAAATTTGGACCGATAAGCGGGTTTGGAAGGAGGTTGATATGGTCGGTAATAACCATCAAGTCGCCAACGCGGAAACTTGTATTAACACCACCACTTGCGTTCGACACAAAGAGATATTTGATACCCAACTGCGCCATCACGCGAACCGGAAAGACTACCTGCGACATCGCATAACCCTCGTAGTAGTGGAATCGGCCCTGCATCGCCACGACACGGCGCGAGCCTATCGTACCAAAAATCATACGACCCGCGTGACCTTCGACAGTCGAAACGGGCATATTCGGAATATCGTTATAGGATACGGTGTAGAGAGGTTCGATATTCTCGACAAAATCGCCAAGACCCGTGCCAAGAATAATACCCACCTCGGGGGCAAAATCGGCCGTAATATCACGCAGATATACAGCAGCCTCCAATATATGTTTCATAAAATCAATGTTTATTAGGTTATACAACTTATTAGAAACGAACGCGACCTTTGGTCTGGTATTCGCTAATATCGGTCGAAATCTTCTTCAAGAAGTCAGCCCCCGAATCGCATATAAAGTTCGTACTCATTCGCTCATAGAGCAGACGAGCGCGAACATCGTCGGTAATCTTTGAGCTATTGCATAGTTTTACTGCATCTTTCTCTGTCGTAACAATATAGGCTTCAGGATAGGTCTGCAACACCTTGCGCATCAAGGCCAAATCGCTCAATCGATAGGTGTGGTGGTCCTCGAAATCGAGCGAATCCATAACATCGTAGGTTTGAGCCAAATTAGAGTTAAAGACCTCGCTATTGCCGATACCCGACATTGCTACAACTTGCGTTCCACGCTCCAACGTAACAGGCTCGTCGCCAAAGACCGTATAGAGGCCGGCGCTACGAACTCGCGTAAAGAATATCTTTTGAGAAGGCTTGCTAACCAGCACCTTATTGTGCAATCGCATAGTAATCGGAGTCATATTATCGGAACACTTTGTCACGATAAAATAGTGTGCTCTGTGCAAAGATGAGACGCTATCACGCAACTGACCGTATGGCAACAGATGGTCCTCCTGAACAGGGCGGGTCGAATCGACCATAATAATATTGATGAATGGTCTGATGTGGCGATGCTGGAAGCCGTCGTCCATTATGACAAGATTGACATCGGGAAACTCCTCACACAAACGCTCGATGCCCTCTACTCGCCTCTCGCAAACCACGATAGGCACTTCGGGGAATTTGCGCTTTATCTGCAATGGCTCGTCACCCACGTCGAGATATGAGGCATCGGACTCGACCTCCAAATAACCCTTTGTTTTGCGACCATAACCACGCGAAATTACGGCTACTTTATGGCTCTTCGAGAAGTGCGACACCAACAACTCCACAATCGGCGTCTTACCCGTTCCACCCACAGTAATATTACCGACGCAGATTATCGGAATATCGAATTGACGGCTACGAAGCACTCCGATATCGAACAGCCAATGCCTTGTCCGAATTACAAATCCGTACAACAACGATGCTATTTTCAGGAAGAACTGCTTCATATCTGCATATAATTTTTCAAAGATACAAAAAATATAATACACCGCAAACTTATGAGCTAATATTATCAAAAAAATATCACAAACATCACTTCGTGATGCTTTTTTTACTATCTTTGCAAGGATATGAAAAACTATTGGATTATACTCATCACTGCGGCTTTATGTGCAGTCAGCTGCGCAGGTTCGACCAACAACTCCGAAGAGGTCGAAAAGCCCAAAAACATTGTTTACGGAATCGACGCCGACGGTTACCAACTCGACAGCTACAAGGTGGAACGTGGCGACACTTGGAGCAAAATTCTCGACAACCACGGCATAACCACAAGTCGCATTGCCCGTCTCGATGTCTTAACAAAAGAGATTTGCCCACTTCGTACAATTCGTAGTGGTCACAAATACACAACCTTCACAAAGCGCGACTCGCTCGGCTCAAAGCTCGACTATCTGGTCTATGAGAAGAATCAGATTGACTATGTCGTATTCCAATTTACGGGCGACACGGTGGCAGTTCACGAGGGTGCGAAACCCGTAACCATACTTCGTCGCAAGAGTTCGGCTACCATCAACAGTTCGCTTTGGGAGGCAACCGTCGAGGCAAACCTGCCGCCTTCGCTCGCTGCCGAGATGGAGGATATTTACCAATGGACAATCGACTTCTTCGGAATCAGAGTAGGCGACTCGTTTACGGTTGTCTACGACGAGAAGTTTGTCGATACTCTCTCGGTCGGAGTCGGCCGTATTTGGGGCGCAAAATTCACCCACTTGGGTAAAGAGATTTACGCTATCCCATTCCCACAAAATGGCAAGGTGCAATATTGGGAACTTGATGGTGGCTCGTTGCGTAAGCAACTGCTGAAAGCCCCACTGAAATTTACACGCATTTCGTCGGGCTATACAAAATCGCGTTTCCACCCCGTATTGAAAAGATACCGCCCACACACCGGCATCGACTATGCAGCCCCTTCGGGAACGCCCGTTCGCTCGGTAGCCGATGGTGTTGTTACATTTAGGGCCTACAAGGGGGCAGGAGGCAACACGATTAAAATCAAGCACCCAGGCAACCTCACTTCGGGCTACCTCCACTTAAAGGGCTATGCCAAAGGCCTGAAAGTCGGCTCACGCGTATCGCAGGGCCAAGTCATAGGCTATGTCGGCAGTACGGGTCGCTCGACAGGTCCGCACCTCGATTTCCGCTTGTGGAAGGGTTCGCAACCAATCAACCCTCTCAAAGTGCCTCAAAAACCAAGCGAGCCAATCGCCAAAGAGAACCGCGAGAAGTTTGAGTGGGTGCGTGACCGCATCGTAGCCGAGTTGGAGGGCGAAGTAGCCGACTCGATGCGCATTTTGCAACTTGATTCGATTGTTGTACGCTAATGGTAGATAAACCCATCATAAAGTTTATTGAACGGCATCACGTCTTGACGCTGGCGACAACATCGGCCGAGGGTATACCCTATTGCGCTGCTTGTTTCTACGCCTACGACAAGGAGCGCAATCTGCTCATATTCACATCGTCGGCCGAAACGTGCCACGCAAAGCAGATGGTTGAGCGTAGTGATGTGGCGTGCGCCATTACCCTCGAAACACGCATCGTGGGTAAAATTCAAGGCTTGCAAATTTGTGGCAAGGCGCAACGAGGTGACGAGGAGGCTCGTCGCACATACCTCAAACGCTTCCCTTATGCAGCCGTAATGCCGCTCGAATTGTGGGCTATCGAACCCTATTTTATGAAACTTACCGACAATACGCTCGGTTTTGGAAAGAAACTGATATGGAAGAGCCAAGAGTAGGAGTTATAATTGTTGCCGGAGGTAGTGGCAGCCGTATGGGTGGTGCAATTCCAAAGCAATTTGCATTGGTTGGTAGCGAGCCAATACTCGCACGCACCATCAACAACTTCGCTTCGGCCTTTGCCTCGGCAAAAATCGTTGTCGTTCTACCTGCATCTCATATCGACTTTTGGAAGAATCTTGCAGCACGCTTCCGCGTTGCCAGCCACACGATTGTCGAGGGTGGAAAGGAGCGTTTCAACTCCGTGAAGAATGGCATCGAGGCATTGAGCGATGCCGTAGACCTAATCGCAGTGCAAGACGGCGTCCGACCTTTTGCTTCGAAGGCTATGATTCGCAAAACGGCCGAATGTGCAAAGACTAACGGTGCGGCAATCCCAGTTGTTACGCCTGTTGATTCGTTCAGATGGGTCGATGGCGATGAGTCGAAGATTATCAACCGCGATAACTTGCGCATAGTGCAGACCCCTCAAATCTTTGAAGCGGGTCTGTTGCGTGCGGCATACGACACCGATTTCGACGCTCGATTTACCGACGATGCTTCGGTTGTCGAGGCCTTTGGTCACAAGATAGCGCTCTGCGAGGGTGAGCGAACCAACATCAAAATCACGACCCCCGACGATATGATTTTTGCCGAGGCCATTATCAAGGCTCAAAAAGAGAACGATTTATAGATGACAACCGAATATAAATACAAGACAAGCTACACCACCAAGTATCGCACCTTTGCGCACTTTGTGTTGTTTGCCGGCATTGCCGGTGCGCTATTCCTCATCTACGAGGGTGGCTATATCTTGGCTTGGTTTATATCGCTAATGGTCGCAATCATAGCATTGGCAACACTCTCGATACCTCGACGCCTCCGACTCTCCGATGAGGGCGTTGAGATATGTTGCATATCGGACTATACGCACATCGCCCACGAAGAGATTGCTTCGGTAAGAGTCGTCTCTCCGAAAGAGATGACCTACTTTGTTCCGATTTTCGCATCGGTCGGCTTCTTTGGCTATTTTGGGCTCTACCTCAACCTTCGCAAACTCGATTTCGTCAAGATGTACGCCTCGAAGTGGAGCGATTTTATCGAAATCACCGATATATACGACGACAAATATTACATATCGTGCGACAAGTGCGACGAAGTTGTCGCCCTAATAGCCAACCACGCACAACACAACACACATTATGAATAAAAATATATTGGACCAAAATATACCGAGTAAACTATACAAATACTCGCAACAGTTTACCCTCGTATTATCGATGGCGATAACGGCTGTGGCATTTATCATCATCTTCCACCCGTTCAACATATATGATTCGCTCGACCAAGAGACACTCAACGAACTGCCACATTGGCTCGTATCGGCCGGTGACCCATTCTACGTTGCGCTATCGACGATGGTGATTATAGGTATGGCCATCATCATCACTTCGCGTATGATTATGGTTATGTGCAAAAATTTCGCACTGACCTACAAAAGTTATTTGATTTGGTGCCTGGTCGAGTTTATCGTTGTGTCGATTATGATAACCATCTGCTCGACACTGATGTTCCACCCCGAGGACGAACCTATAAAGTTATTCTTCAAGGTATTTGGGCGAACAAGTTGCATACTGTTTATCCCTTATACATTTTGTCTGCTCTACATTATTATTATCGACAAGGCCCAACAGCTCAAAGCCTTGCGTGACAGCATCAAGAACGATGATATTGCCAAGCAACGCTCCTATGTCCTATTCTACGACGACCATAACGAGATGCGTCTGTCTATCAAACGCGAGGACGTTATCCTTATCGAGTCGGCCGACAACTACGTCTGTATATGGTACACGAGCGGCAACGACGTTAAGAAGACAATGATACGAAATACTATGAAGTGGGTCGAAAAGCAACTTGTGGATTCGAGTATCCAGCGTTGCCATCGCTCCTATATGATAAATATGGATAGAGTAAAGATACTCCGTCGCGACAAAGATGGAGTATTTATCGAATTTGGCATCGAGGGTGTATTCGATGTGCCAATTTCGCGGACCTATATCCAAAACATCACTTCGTGGTTGATGAAATAGCACACACACATCATATAATACAATAATAACTAACTAATTTTTTGTTTATATGATTCACTTTATTTCACGTTTCGTAGAGGCGGCCCAAAATAATTGGCACAAACCTGCCCTATGCGACTACAAAGGCGACACGTTCCTATATGCCGATGTCGCCACACAAATTGCAAAGCTCCATATCGTCTATGAGCGACTTGGAGTAAAACCCGGCGACAAAATCGCCATCAGTGCCAACAACACGGCACGTTGGGGTATTGCATACCTATCAATAATAGCCTACCGTGCTGTGGCTGTGCCTATCCTCAATGGCTTCACGCCCGAAAATCTGCAAAAACTTGTAGACCACTCGGATAGCGTCGTTCTCTTCACCGAAAAGAAGATGTGGGAGAATATGAATGCAGAGAAGATGCCGAAGTTGCTCGGTGCAATATCGGTAGAGGACTTCTCCGCATTCTGGTCGGCAAACAACATCCTCGACGAGGTTATGCCTTCGTTGCAGTCGCTCTTCCGCGAGAAATACCCACAAGGTATGAAGCGCAAGTTGATGACATACGAAGTTGGCGAGCCTGACGACTTGTGTACTATCAGCTACACTTCGGGTACAACGTCGTCGCCAAAGGGTATTATGTTGTCAAATCTCAACATCTCGTCGAACATCACTTTTGGTGTTACCCGTATCAAGATGCCTCGCGACTCGCGCATCGTTTCGATGTTGCCTCTCGCCCATCTCTACGGCCTTGCTTTCGAGTTCATCTATCCCGTATGCTCGGGTTGCTCGGTACACTTCCTCGGCAAGATGCCTACCCCATCGTTGCTTATGCAAGCCTTCCGCGACGTTCGACCTTATATGCTTATCACCGTGCCGCTGGTACTCGAAAAGATTATGCGCAACAAGGTTATCCCAACGTTGGAGAAACCACTGTTGAAGTGCGCTCTCAAAGTACCTGTACTGCGCAACATCATCTACAATTCGGTCCGCAAGAAGGTGCTTGCCGCATTTGGTGGCAATATGAAACATATCATCGTCGGCGGTGCTGCTATCAGTGGCCCTATCGAGGTCTTGTTGAAGCAAATCAGGCTCCCTTATACCGTAGGTTATGGTATGACCGAGTGTGGTCCGCTTATCGGCTATGAGGATTGGTACAACTTTGCAATCCGTTCGTGCGGTAAGCCTGTGGACGGTATGGAGGTTCGTATCAACTCGACCGACCCATACAACATTGTCGGCGAAATTCAGGTCTGTGGCGACAACGTGATGCTCGGCTACTACAAGCAGCCTGATATTACGGCCGAAACCTTTACCGATGACGGATATATGCGCACGGGCGATTTGGGTGTTATCGACAAGTATGGCAACATCTACATCAAAGGCCGCTCGAAGAATATGATTCTTACGGCCAATGGTCAGAATATCTATCCGGAGGAGATTGAGGAGGAGCTCAACTCGTTGCCTCACGTTCGCGAGTCGATTATCATCGAGCGTAACAAGCGCATCGTAGCAATCGTAGCGACCGATAACGACGAGAGCGACCCACTCTCCAAGAGCCAGTTGGAGACCATTATGAAGTCGAACCTCATTCTGCTCAACCGCAAGTTGCCTGCATATAGCCAGGTGGCAGAGATTGAGATTTTGGAGGACGACTTTGAGCGCACACCAAAGAACTCGATTAAGCGATTCCTCTACAAATAGTTGCAGAGGGTCAATCCAAATGATAAATGGCTGCTCGATGAGCAGCCATTTATTGTTATTGCTATTGTAGGCAACGATATTATCTGCCACCGGCAGCAATCATCGCACGCACCATTGCATTGAAGTCGTCGGCAGAGAGCAACTGCTCCAATGTTATGTGCATACGGTAGCGCCAATAGTGGGTTGGATTAGCCGGCACATTGATACGCTCGGCATCGGGGTCAGCATAGCGCAACTCGCCATCAATCGACAACCAATCCTGCAAAGGCAAGATTGTCAGCATTGCAGGCGACGCAAGATGACGACCGATAATCTCACGACAAATCTCCGGTGTTGCATCGCTCGGAGCCTCACCCCACCACTGCATCACGTTGTTGTAGTAGTGTTGGGTCGTATTGCGATTCTCACGCCACCAAGCACGCACCGGATTCATATCGTGGGTCGAAGTGGTACATACCGACATATAAGGATAGTGCATTACGTCGGCAAACTCACGACCCGTATCCTTTGGCATACGCTCGATTTCGAGCGAGAGGATTTGCTGACGTTGCATAACCTCCGGCACACAATCAGGAATCATACCCAAGTCCTCGCCACAGGTCAGCATACGGGTTGTCTCGACAAGCATCGACAGACGCTCCTCGGCAATACCCTTCCAGAAGTCGTTGTGACGACGATAGTAGAACTCGTTGTGTATCTCGGCAAAAGCGTGTTTCTGCTGGTCGTTGAGCCAAGCAAAACGCTCGGTATCGAATGGAGTAATACGCGGATAGTAGTAGCCCGACTTGTGGCGATACTCCAACCAAAGTACATTGTCTGACGAATAGTCGTGAGCCACGTCGCGCGAAGGGTCGAAATCGACACCGCGCCAACGAATCTCATCGGCCGTATATGGCAACGACGGATTGAACTCGCCAAGCAGAGCATTTACTGCATCGAGTGGCACCTCCCAAATACGGAAGAAACCGAGAATATGGTCGATACGATATGCGTCGAAATATTCGGCCATCTTGCGAAAACGGGTCTTCCACCAAGCATAGCCATCTTTGGCCATCTCCTCCCAATTATAGATTGGGAAGCCCCAATTCTGACCCGTAACCGAGAAATCATCGGGTGGCGCACCTGCCGACGAACGCATAACGAAGAGTTCGGGCGACACCCACGCATCGACACTGATACGGCTGACACCGATAGGTATATCGCCCTTCAAGGCGACACCTACCGAGTGACCATACTCGATTGCAGCGTGAAGCTGACGGTCGAGGTGGAACTGCACAAAGCGATAGAAATCGACAGCCTCGGCATTCTTGGCTGCGAATTTGGCACACTCCTTCGCGTCGTACGAAGCATATTTGCCCCAACGATTGAAGTCGGCCGTCTTGTACTTATCGCGCAGAGCCGAATATACTGCATAAGGGGTAAGCCAGCCCTCATTCTTCTCGACAAAGGTCTTATACTCCTTGCTTGCCAAGCACTTTGCACCACTCTCGGCAAAGAGGATATGGAGATAGTCGAACTTGGCATTCAGCACGCGCTCATAATCGACCTGCGGCAGAGCATTGAGTTCGCGGCCCAATGCTGCAAAGTGGTCGCGGTCGGCCTTTTTGCGCAACTTACCAGCCTGCTCCAAATTGATATAGAGCGGGTGGAGAGCAATGGTCGAGTTGGCGTTATATGGATAGGAGTCCTTCCAAGTGCGGGTCATCGTAGTATCGTTGATTGGGAGAATCTGGATAACATTCTCGCCACACTTTACGCACCAATCGGCCAACAATCGCAAGTCGGCAAAATCGCCAACACCGAAACTCGACTCCGAACGAAGCGAGAACATCGGCACTGCAACACCTGCGCCACGCCACGAAAGCGCATCGCGCATACGCAAGCCTCGAACTATGGTTGCACTATTGGTTGCAGCAACGTATGGAAGACGACGATTATCACCCTGCTCCCAACGCACAACAGCACCCGTAGAGGCGTCGATAACGACAAACTTATATTCGGCCATCGACGGCATAACATCGAGCGACACACTCCAAACCGAATTACCGATATGGGTCATTGGTACAACTTTCGAAGCCTGCCACTCGCCAAGCGACTCGGACGAACCCGATACCGCAAGAGCCTCGCCACGACGAAGCATTGGAGCCTCAACCTCGATACGAAGGCCCGAAGCGGAGAGTGAAGTAATGCTGCCGACCTCGTGAGCAAAGATAGTATCGGCAAACATCGACGTATAGAAAGCACGATTGGAAGGGCGTTCGCTCCAAGTATCGTGAATAACAAGATGCTTGGCCGCAGTCTTGGTTGCAACGCTATGGATTGCACCCCACTCCTCGCGAACTACCGCCTCGCCTGCAACAACCTCGACCTTATACTCGATAGGTTTGGTCGAAGAGGCAACCTTGAACGCGCCAACCCACACGTCACCTGCGCAACTCATCGCAACGTGACGACCATCGGCAAAGACCAGACGAAGATGCTCGCCCCACGCCGTATGGTAATGTATGTTTACTGTTACATTCATTATTTATATATGTATTAAATATTAACTTTGAAACAAATATATGCAAAAAAAACCTGCCTACCAAACAGTAGACAGGTTTTTGTTATAGATGGGCGGATTTTACTATCCAAGCATCGCCAAAAGGATACCGGCAGCAACGGCCGAACCAACGACACCGGCCACGTTAGGACCCATAGCGTGCATAAGGAGGAAATTCGACTTGTCGTACTGCTGACCTACGGTCTGCGATACGCGGGCTGCCATAGGCACTGCCGACACACCTGCCGAACCGATAAGCGGGTTAATCTTGTTACCCTCCTTGGCAAATAGGTTCATAATCTTTGCAAGGATAACGCCACCTGCCGTACCTGCGCTGAACGCCAAGATACCGAGGCAGAGGATAAAGATTGTCTTTGCATTGAGGAACGATGCGCCTGTTGCGGTTGCACCAACCGAGATACCGAGGAAGATAACCACGATATTCATCAACTCGTTCTGAACAGTCTTCGACAAACGGTCTACAACACCGCACTCCTTCATCAAGTTACCGAGCATCAAGCAGCCCACGAGCGGAGCAGCCGATGGGAGCAGCAACGAGATGATGATGGTGATAACGACAGGGAAGATAATCTTCTCGGTCTTCGACACCTGACGAAGCTGCGTCATCTTAATCATACGCTCCTTCTTGGTGGTAAGAGCCTTCATAATTGGTGGCTGAATTACCGGAACAAGAGCCATATACGAGTAGGCCGCAATAGCGATAGGGCCGAGCAACTCCGGAGCAAGTTTTGCGGTGAGGAAAATCGAAGTAGGACCATCGGCACCACCGATAATACCAATCGAACCACACTCGTTTGGAGCGAAGCCGATAGCGTAAGCACCGAGGAATGTTGCGAAGATACCCAACTGCGCAGCAGCACCCAAGAGGAAACTCTTTGGATTGGCAATCAACGGACCAAAGTCGGTCATCGCACCTACACCCACAAAAATCAAACAAGGATAGATACCGAGTTTAACACCGAGGTAGAGGTAATCGATAAGACCTGCCTTATCGACGAAGATATCCCAATGAACGTGACCACCGGCAAAGAGCTCCGAGTGGAACATCTCGGCTCCCGGAAGGTTGGTAAGCAACATACCGAAAGCGATTGGGAGCAACAAAAGTGGCTCGAACTGCTTCTTGATAGCCAACCAAAGAAGGAAGCAAGCGATACCAATCATCACTGCCATCTTCCAGCCATCACCTACGAAGAAGAGTCCGAATCCCGACTGGTGAACAAAGTCGTTCAGCGTGTCGAGAATAAAATTAGACTGCAAAAGTGAAATCATAGCAATTACTCAATAACAAGTAATACATCACCCTCCATTACAGTCGCACCTGCCTGTACAAGTACCTGCTTAACAACACCGCCACGCTCTGCGTCGATATTGTTCTCCATCTTCATAGCCTCCAATACAACGAGAGTCTGACCAGCCGCTACGGTGTCGCCCTCTTTCACGTTGATAGAGATAACTGTACCCGGAAGCGGACAAGTAACCTTTGCACCACCAGCAACAGCAGGTGCAGCAGCAGGCTTGGTTGCGATAGGGGTCTTTGGAGTTACCGAAATATCGGTAGCAGCCTGCGGAACAGCAACAACCTGTGGCTTCTTAACAGCCGCAGCCTTGCCACCCTCGATTTCTACATCGTATTTTGTGCCATTAACCGTAACGTGAGCAACGGTCGAAGCCTCGTTAATATCGTCAATCTTAACTTCGTAAGAGTTGCCGTTGATTTTCAATGAATACTTTTTCATTTCGTTTCTTTGTCTTAATTATTTATGCTCTGGGAGCTGTGTCAATCCGTGAATTTTTGAGTTCCAAGGCGAGTATGCACGAGTGATGCGGTTGATTGTAATAATCTCCGACTCCTGGTCGTGCAAGTTGCTCTTGTAGAGTTTGAGGGCGGTAATAATCGCCGCAGCAATCTCCTGGTCGCTCATTGCATCTTGCTCGTCGGCTGCTACTGCACCCTTCGCGGCAATCTTTGCAGCCTTCTGCTGGCGGGTAAATACGAGACCCATACACTTCATAATAAAAATCAAGAGTACGAGAACCACAAATACCACTGCAAAGCCAAGAGCCGCCATCAGCAACATCTCGCCCCACTTATCGCCACCACCAAAGTCCAAGTCACCGAGCAGCTGGACATACCAAGCTGGCTCGACAGCAGCTACCGATACAGCATCAGCAATAGGCTGAACTGTCTCGACAACGGCCTCTTGAACCGGTTGTACTAACTGTATTGAATCTGTTTGCATAAGTTACAATGGTTTTTACAATGGAATGTTCGAGTGCTTACGAGCAGGGTTCTGCAAACGCTTGGTCGAGAGCGACTGCAAAGCACGGATAATACGGAAACGAGTGTTACGAGGCTCGATTACATCGTCGATGTAGCCATAGCGAGCTGCGTTGTAAGGGTTCGAGAACAAATCCTTGTACTCCTGCTCCTTCTCGGCAACGAACTTCGCCTTCTCGGCTGGGTCGGTGAACTCGGCCAAAGCCTTTGCGTGCAATACCTCAACAGCACCCGATGCACCCATAACGGCAATCTCTGCCGATGGCCAAGCGTAGTTGATATCGCCACGGATATGCTTCGACGACATAACGATATAAGCACCACCGTAAGCCTTACGCAATGTAACGGTAACCTTTGGTACAGTAGCCTCGCAGTATGCGAAGAGGAGCTTTGCACCGTGGCAGATTACGCCCCCATACTCCTGGGTTGTACCTGGCAAGAAGCCTGGAACATCGACGAGGGTTACGATTGGAATATTGAACGCATCGCAGAAACGTACGAAGCGGGCAGCCTTACGCGAAGCGTTGATATCGAGCACACCTGCCATAAACTTTGGCTGGTTGGCGATGATACCTACCGACTGACCGTTGAAACGAGCGAAGCAAGTGATGATGTTCTTTGCGTATGATGCAGCGCTCTCCAAGAACTCGCCGTTATCAACGATACCACGGATAACCTCGTACATATCGTAGGGCTTGTTAGGATTGTCAGGAATAATCTCGTTCAAGATATCCTCCTTACGTGCGACATCATCAGTGCAGGGAACGCAGGGAGCATCCTCCATGTTGTTCTGGGGCATATATGAGAGCAAGCCACGGATCAATGCAATACCCTCCTCCTCAGTGTCAACTGCGAACTGAGCAACACCTGACTTAGTAGTGTGCATATCAGCACCACCCAACTGCTCCTGTGTTACGTCCTCGCCTGTAACGGTCTTAACAACCTTGGGACCTGTAAGGAACATGTTAGAAGTCTGACGACGCATAATGATGAAGTCAGTCAATGCGGGTGAGTAAACAGCACCACCTGCGCAAGGGCCGAAGATAGCTGAGATCTGGGGAATAACACCAGAAGCCATAACGTTGCGCTGGAAGATGTTAGCATAACCTGCCAAAGCGTTTACACCCTCCTGGATACGAGCACCACCTGAATCGTTCAAGCCGATGCAGGGAGCACCGTTACGCATAGCCATATCCATCACCTTGCAGATCTTGTCAGCGAGTGAGATAGAGAGTGAACCTGCTGTTACGGTAAAGTCCTGTGCAAACACATACACCAAACGGCCCTCGATGGTACCATAACCTGTTACAACGCCATCACCGAATGTGTGCTTCTTCTCCATACCAAAATCGTAGCAACGGTGAGTTACGAACATATCGAACTCCTCGAAACTACCCTCATCCAAGAGCATCTGAATACGCTCACGTGCAGTATACTTACCCTTCTCGTGCTGTTTCTGGATAGCCTTCTCACCGCCGCCCATGCGAGCAATCTCGCGGTTCTCGATCAACTTGGCTACCTGCTGTTTTTGAATTTCGCTCATAGCAAATTTTATTGATTTATTGATTGATTATTTGTTCTTATCCTCGCACAACTCGGTCAAAATACCCTGAGTTGACTTGGGGTGCAGGAATGCTATAGTCAGACCCTCGGCACCCTTACGGGGAGTCTTGTCGATAAGGCTTACACCCTGAGCCTCAGCATCAGCCAACTGCTCCTCGATGTTCTCGCAAGCCAAAGCCATGTGGTGAATACCTACACCACGCTTCTCGATATACTTTGCAATGGTAGAGTCCTCTGAAGTGGGCTCCAACAACTCAATCTTAGTCTGACCAATCATAAAGAAAGCGGTCTTAACCTTCTGATCAGCAACCTCCTCGATTGCATAACACTTCAGACCCAAAACATTCTCCCAATAGGGAATTGCCTCCTCAAGGCTCTTCACTGCGATACCAAGATGCTCGATGTGTGAAACTTTCATAATTTAAGAGTTTAATAGTTGTATTTTTGTATGTAAATTTTGAATTAATTCTATAGTAGTATTAAACTCCACAAAGGTACAAGTAAATTATGAAATAAGAAAATTTTTGCACGCTTTATAAACTATTTTTAACAACAATTTAACTTTAGTTTGTTTCTTTGTGCGAAAGTTGCTAAATTCGCTCCCGACTAACGTCCAAACTAACGATGAAGCGACTTTTCCTGTGCACGATTTTGGCCCTGATGTCCATCAGCGATGGTGTATGCCAGAGTGTGATTGTGGGTGACAAACTACCCTCAACCATATTCCAGCGTCGCTGGCTTATGGACATACAACCCGACGAGGCCGACTACACCTGCATACTCTTCTACCACTCGGAGAGTGGGCTATGCCAGCGTGTGCTGAATAAGGTAAAACCCATCGTCGAGGAGTATGGCTCGTCACTAAACCTGGTCATCATAACCAAGGAGCGATACGACAAAGCTGGTGTGACACTGACCGAACATCTAGACGACCGCGTAGGCGTTGCCTTCGACGAGGGTGGCCGCCTGTTTAAGCAGTTAGAGGTATCGTTCATACCCTTCTGTGTGGTGTGCGATAAGAAGCGACGCACGCTATGGTGTGGTAACGGAGCAATGTTTACCCGCGACGTAATGAATAACATTTTAACAACCAAATAACAATGGCTTTCACCAAGATAGACCACTACGAAAAAGAGTATCTCGACACTCACCACGACAGCGCCCTGAATGTGAATGAAGGTGTTGCCGACCAGCCCATCGTAAACCCTTACTTCAAACGCAAGAAACGCCGCACGCTCTCGACCGATGAGTATGTGGAGGGAATTTTGGCGGGCAACATCACCATTCTGTCGCAAGCTATCACATTGATTGAGAGCAACAACCCCACTCACTATGCACAGGCGCAGGAGATTATCGAGCGCTGCCTACCTCACGCTGGTCGCTCGGTGCGCATCGGTATTACAGGTGTGCCGGGAGCAGGCAAGTCGACCTTTATCGAGGCCATCGGAGGCATGGTCGCTTCACTTCGCCATCGTCTGGCAGTGCTTGCCATTGACCCCAGCTCAGAACGCAGTGGAGGCTCAATTTTGGGTGACAAAACACGAATGGAGAGTATATCTTCAAATCCCGATATTTTTATCCGTCCTTCGCCCTCGGCCGGCTCGTTGGGTGGCGTAGCTCGCAAGACTCGTGAGACTATCGTATTGTGCGAGGCGGCGGGTTACGACGTAATCTTCATCGAAACCGTTGGTGTAGGACAATCGGAGACAGCCGTACACTCGATGGTTGATATGTTTATGATGTTACAGATTTCGGGGGCCGGCGATGAGTTGCAGGGTATCAAACGAGGCATTATGGAGATGGCCGATATGATGGTTATCACCAAGGCCGATGGCGAGAATATCCACAAGGCAGAGCTTGCAAAGGTGCAGTATCAGGGTGCCTTGCATCTCTTCCCTATACCCGAGTCGGGATGGCGCCCCAAGGTGTACACCTGCTCGTCGGTAGCAAAGACTGGATTGGAGGAGGTGTGGAAGGGTGTCGAGGAGTATCTCGACCACATCCAGGCCAACGGTTACTACGAAGCAAATCGCAACCGACAGAATAAGTATTGGATGTACGAAAGTATCAACCAGGCACTCAAGAGCAACTTCTACCAGAATCCCTCGATTGCCGAGCGCATAGCCAATGTCGAGCAGCGAGTTTTGGATGCAAAGTTAAGCTCATTTATCGCCGCTAAAGAGTTGTTAGACATCTACTTTGGCGAATCCAACCACACTCTTAACGAGTAACACACAAGAGCGGATACAGATAAATAAAATAGGCTGCTAACATCGGTTAGCAGCCTATTTTTATTCAGATTTCACACCACCTTACTTCTTACCCTTCTCGGGCGTTGACATACGGCGATAGGTGTTGGGCGTACATCCCATCACTCGTTTAAATGTGGTGTAGAAGTGTTCGGTCGACTTAAAGTTAAGCATAAATGCAATCTCCTTAATCGACTCGCGGGTATTGGCCAGCATATATTGGGCGTGACGCAACTTTATCTCCATAAAATACTTTGCAGGAGGGTGTCCAGTATAGTCGCGGAATATCTTTCTAAACCACGAATAACTTACATTCAGATGCGCCGCCAGAGCCTCTAAGTCAATACTATGCATAACATTTTCCTGCATAATACTCTTGGCCTGCTCAACAATCAGATCAAGACGATCCGTCGAGAGTGATTCATTGCGCGAGGTGAAGTTAATCACACCAATCATATGCATAACAATACCGGCAAGCATCTGCTGAGCGGCAGGGCGGTCAATAGAGGCCACTTCGAGTGCTCGCTGGTAGAGTTCTACAATCTCACGATTTAGGCCCACGTTGAAAATATACTCACTCTCGTCGAAGAGCGCACGTATGGCTCGCTCGGCCACATCGCCTACGAAGCCGATGTAGTACTCGCTCCAACCCACATCTTGCGCCGGGCGATAGGTATGCCACTGTCCAGGGCGGAGCAGAATCATCATTCCCTTCGATACGAGGAACTCGCCCTGCTCGGTAGTGAGCGTACCACGGCCTTTGACAATATAGAGGAGCTGGTATTCGCTCAGTACGCGACCCCGCTCAGGATCAAACACATAGCCGTTAGGATGATTGGGGGCAGGATAGACCTCGCCAGGTGTTACCACCTGCGAACCTACGACATTCACTCCACAGCCATATTGCAGATCCGATTTGTTAGGAATCAAGTAATGGAATTTAATCTCTGAAGATTTGGTTGTTTCGTCCATAAATTTTTATTTTAATATTTCGGGCAGAAATGAACTAATTATCAGCACTACAATACCTGCTACCAGCACCGCTATAGTACGCTTCGAGCAGCCCTTCCACTCTTTAAGAATAATACCCCACACGTTAGAGAATACCACGTTGAGGGCCATCAATATACACCAGCTGAACGTCAGCAGCGAGGGCGAGTCGGTAAGAAATCCCTTACCCAGACTCAGGCCAAAGAACTGGCTATACCACAGCACACCTGCAAGGGCACAGAATACTATGTTGTTAGCCCACAGCGACGAATCGGCATAGTCGGTAAACGTACGATTGCGTACGTTCTGATAGAGGCAATAGATGGCGTTGGTAACAAAACCACCGATGGTCACCATAAACGTAGCGGGCAGAGTCTTGTAGATATCGGCCGTAGCATCGCCAAAGTTGAGCGCCTCGCCAAAACCCAAGCCGATGTTAAAGCAGGCACTCATAAATCCCGCAAGCAGCGCAACGGCAATACCCTTGGTGAAGTTAAAATCCTTCACCGCCTCGCGTTTCTGCTCCTCGGTGAGCGACTGCGACTTCATATGACCTGCCACACCAATAATGGCAATACCCAGCAATGTAACCACCACACCGATAATCACCGATGCGGTCAAATCACCAGGGCGACCAAGTAAAAGCGGAGTGAGTATAGTACCCAAACCTGCACAAGTACCCAGCGCCAGCGACTGACCCAAGGCTACACCCAGGTAACGCATCGAGAGACCAAAGGTAAGACCTCCTACACCCCACAGCACGCCAAACAGCGCCGTGAGGGCACTCTCCTTGGGATAGGCAGCATACAACTCGAAGAGCGAGTGTCCCTCAGGCACGGCAAGCATAGCACCTGCCACGGGGAAGATAACCCACGCAAAGATGCCCTGCACGAGCCAATACGACTCCCAGCTCCAGCTGCGTATCTTATTGATAGGCACATAGCTACTCGACTGGCAGAATGCACCCACCGCGATGATTAGTAATCCGATAATAATCTCCATATCAAACAACAATTATCGTTTAGCAACGCTTCGATGTTACCTCAGCCTCATACTTGTTGATGTCGGCAATAAACTCCTCGCCTACGGGCACTCCGTTCTTCAGGCAGAACATATCCCAAACGGCATTCCAAGGCAGCGACTTGCACTCCTCCAACATAGCCAGACGCTCGAAGCCCTTGCCCTCGGCCTCATACTCGCGCAATGTTGTCAGAGGCTCCAACAACGCCTGCAACAGACACTTCTGTGTAGCACGAGCACCGATTACATAGGCACCGATACGATTGATTGAGGCATCGAAATAATCAAGACCAATATGTACACGACCCAACGCATCGCAACGAACGATCTCCTTTGTGAGGTCCAAAGTCTCGTCGTTGATGATGGTCACATGGTCAGAGTCCCAACGCACGGGACGGCTCACGTGAAGCATCACCTCGGGAGTGAAGAGCAGGAGCGACGACATCTTGTCGGCAATCGACTCGGTGGGATGGAAGTGACCGGTATCGAGTGTAACCATAATACCCTTCTGTGCGGCGTATGCGGTGTAGAAGTCGCTGCTACCTACGGTATAGCTCTCCAGACCGATGCCGAATACCTTTGACTCGACAGAGTCGCGCATCCACTCATACTTCTGCTCCAGAATCTCGTCCAAAGACTGC
>JAZQSA010000033.1:0-21863 GCA_045629905.1 Alistipes sp.
AGGCTCTCGCCGATAGACTGCGACGTAGGATAGTTCTCGCGCTTGAAGCCATACGTTCCCGCGATACCACAACACTGCGAATCAAGCTCCACGAGTTCCACCGAGGGGATCATTCGCAGCAACTCAAGCGAGTAGTACGACCAGCCGAGTTTCTCGACGTGGCAAGCCGTATGGTAGGCCACACGCAGGGGGCGCACACTCTTCTTAAAGCGTAGCTGCACCTCGCCCGACTCGATCAGACGATAGATATATCGCGTTGCCATCTCCACGCCATCGCGCACATCGCTATTGTCGATATCGAGCAGATGAGGGTACTCATCGCGCAACGTAAACGTACAGGTCGAAGAGGTCGCCACAACGGGCAGACGCTTCTCCACAACAGACTCGCGTATCAGGGCTGTATTATGCTCTCCCTGACGGCGGGCCTTGTCGATCAGTCCGTTCGAAATCAGGGGCACACCGCAACACTTCTCGCCTTTGAGCATCTGTACTCCCACGCCCAGCGCATTCATCACCTTGACGAAATCCTTACCCAGCTGCGGGTTATTGTAATTGACGTAGCAGCCGTGGAAGAAACTCACCTGACGGGCAAACTTCGCCTGTTTGCGGCGCTGACGCTTCATCCAACCCTCGAACGTGCCGAAGGCATACTTGGGGAAAGTACGACGGTGGTCGATGCCCACCATCTTATCCATCACCATCTTCGTAGGCTTCAGCCCAACGGCAAAGTTCACCACCGGAGCGAAAGGCGATGCCAGCGAGCCGACCAGATCGGTGTTGGCCAACATAAACTCTCTCAGGCCCGGACGCTTCTTGCTATGCTTGATGCGTGCCGCCTGAATTATATCACCAATGCGCACATTCGATGGGCAAGCCACCTCGCAACGCTTGCAGTTGAGACACCACTTCAGCGACTCATCGTAAAATCCCGGGTGCTTCAGTCGCAGACGCTCACCATCGGGACCCGCCTGCTTGGGGCCCGCAAAGAGCGGATTGACCGCTGCAACGGGACAATATACCGTGCAGACCGTACACTTTATACACTGCTCGAAATTGAATTCACTCTGCTGTGCCATCTCTACTTATTCTTAATAATTACATCCGCTACGTGCAGCGCCGTGAGCATCGACACTCCCGCGCCACAACCATCCTTCACGCCATTGAAACCCGCAAGGCAAGCACCGATGGCATAAAGATTATCCACCGTACGACCAGCTCTCTGCGCATTGAAATTCTCATCGCATCGAACACCAAAGCTCTCATAGCCCTGCGCCTTGAACAGATCTCGATCATACCACTTCTGGCGATTCTCATCATAAGCCACATCCACGCCAAACAGGGGCTCTACGACCTTCTCATTGTCGGCCTCAAGGCCTCCGCTGAAGAAGCTGCCCGTAGCCAGCACAAAGTCGTTAGCACGAAAGCCTATATCGCCGTGATTTGAGGTATAAACAGCCTCGATGCGATCGCCCTCGGCCTTATAACCGACCACGGTATCACCCGGCAGATACACGCCGCCCAGCTCCTGAAAATATCGACGCAGAAGCGTCTGCACCTGCAATCCGGGCACCGACGGAGGCAACGTAGCCACAACAGCAACCTCCAAGCCGAGGCGCTCCTCAAGACGCTTTACTCCATCGTGGCAATCAACACCCAAAACGGCAGGCAGCAACACCGCCTCAACATCACCCATCTGCGAGCGAATGATCTCGGCCAAGGCATCGATAGCTTCGTCGCTGTCGAACAGTCGCGCCACATTTGCCGAACGCATCTCGGTGGGATTTTGGCGAATCTGCTCCAGCTCGGGGAGGTTGAAGGTATGCACCTCGCATATCGTACCCAAAGCTCGCAACTCATCGCGCAGGAACTGCGGATAGAAGTCGAGGAAACCCTCGGCATTGAACAATGCTACACGCTTCCACGCCAAGCCATCGGCCTGCTCGCTACGAACATAGCCGTCGATTGTGAGCCACGCGCTCTTCAAAACACCCATCGGGGTCAAGCGGTAGTGGTTCTGCTTTGGCGAGCCCGAAACCGAGACATCGGCCGAGCAGAGTAACGCCTCGGCACGGCACGCAAGCGACTCGAACTCCTCGACACCAATCTTTGCGTATGGGTGCGAAGGTGCTATCTCGACCAAACGCTTTACGCCCTCCGTAGGAGAGGCAACCACCTCGCCATTAGGCAACGCGCCCAACAAATCGAACGAGCCCGACGAGAAGTGCAATGCACTTTGGCCAGCCGAGACTATCGCCACACGGCGACCTGCCTGAACAAGTTGCAGACCACAAATAAGGCCCGACAAACCGCCACCAATAATAATGCTATCGTATCTCATCGCTACTCCTCCTTTGTTTTAGTAGTTAAACCACATACGCCATCGTAGAGCCACATCGAGAACTCACTTTCGCGCAATGTGTCGCCCCAAGCAACAGGGGCCATACCCTTCCAACGCTCATTGATAAAGGCCGCAAGGTCCTGCTTTGCACGCGAAGTACAGTAGCGACCAACCTCGGCCATAAGGCCCGCAGCACGGCAAGCACAAAGCTCGCCCTGACACGTTCCCATACCGACACGCGTACGACGACGCAAATCGACCAAATTCTTTACATCGAGGGCATTGATTGCATATTCAACCTCGCCAACCGAGACCTCCTCACATTCACAGACAAGCGAGCGCTTGGCCGCAGTCGTAGCCTCAATCTTCTCGGCCATACCACCGTGACGATAGAGCGACGATTCGCGCTGCATCGTAGGCACTGCGTGAATCTTCTTCGAGGTCTGCTCTCGCTCCTCCTTATGCGAGCCAGGCAGAGGTCGCTCGGCTGTCGTACACTTGGCATCGATAGCGAGTTTCTTACAGATAAGGTCGGTAGTCCATTCGCCCATCAAACGATAGGTCATCAACTTTCCGCCCGTAATGGTGATAAATCCCTCTACTCCGTCACGCGTTGCGTGGTCCAAAACAACGATACCACGACTCACGCTACGGCCACTTGGGTCGTCGTCCGAAGCAACAAGCGGACGAACACCTGCATAGGCACGAAGAATACGGGTATGGGCGAGCGAAGGTGCGAGTTTCTCGCCTTCGCGCATAAGCAAATCGACCTCGTCGGCCGTAACATACATATCATCAACCTCGTCGAAAGGCACTTTGCTCGACGTTGTACCGATGAGCGAGATAGTATCGCCAGGCACCAAAATATCGGCATCGGCAGGCTTACGACAACGATTCAACACCACATTATTGACACGGTGGCCGAAAATCAGCAACGAGCCCTTTGCCGGCAACATATTGATAGTCACACCCGCCTGTTTTGCGATATTGTGACCCCAAATACCACCCGCATTGACAACGATGCGCGCACGATACTCGCACTGCTCACCGCTCTGACGGTCGAGAACCTTAACGCCGACAACACGATTCTGCTCCATAACCAAACCGAGTACCTCGTGATAGGTCAGCACCTCGGCTCCGTGCAGTTTGGCGTCCAGAATATTTGCCGCCGTAAGACGGAATGGGTCTACCGAACCATCGGGAACAGTCACAGCACCAATCATCGCAGGGTTGGCCGAAGGCTCCATACGCAGCGCCTCCTTGGGGTCGATGGCCTCGGCTGCGATACCTGCCGAACGACAAGCATCGATAAACTTCGCCTGGAACTCCAAGCCGTCCTCCGGCAACGAGATAAACAGACCGCCCGTCTCATCGACACAGTGCGACGCAATACGGCGCAAAATCATATTCTCGCGAATACACTCCTCGGCCGATTCGTGGTCGCCCACCGCATAACGCGCTCCGCTATGCAACAATCCGTGATTGCGGCCTGTGGCTCCGGTAGCAATATCGCCTCGCTCGACGAGCAACGACTTAATGCCTCGCAACGAGCAGTCGCGCGCAACACCTGCGCCCGTAGCACCACCGCCAATGATAATCACATCGTACTCTTTAATCATAATGTGGATGCAGAATTTTATACAATCTTTACAACCTACAAAGATAGACAAAATCGAAGACAACAAAGATTTTTTTTCGTTTTTTTACTCTTTTCGGGAATAATTTTTTAGAGGCTAAACTCTATATCGGCAAAAAGTTACAGCCACGACACCGATTTGTGTCGTGGCTGTAAATCGAACGGTCGAAAACCGAGGTCGTCGAGCCTATTTTTTCTGTTTTGCAGGCGAGCCGAGCATACAAACCGCGGTCGAGATAATACCACCGATTGGGGCCCACCAAGTCCAAGCGATATACTGCGTACCGAAAATCTGCTTTTGGAACATCAACGGCACGATAATAATCATACCCACAACGATTGCTGCGATGACACTTGCCGTATTGCCTCGCTTCGTAAAGATTGCTGTAAGGAAGACACCAATCATACCTGCATAGGCGAAGCACATAACGCCCGTAGCAAAATCGACAAGATTCAAGCCACTCGCCTCCTGCATCACTGCCGTAACGATAGCAAAGCCCGTAAGCATCATACCCATCAGGAAGACCATCTTACGCGACGACGAGAGTTGGTCGGCATCGCCCTTAACCGCCTTACCCATATCCTCACGAATTGGTAAGTAGAGGTCGGTTACGAAGCTCGAAGCCATAGCGTTGATTGCCGAATTGAACGACGAGAGAGCCGCCGCCAAGAGGCCGACAATCATCAAACCACGAAGGCCCGTAGGGATATGATTCTTGATATACTGCGGGAATACATCGCGAGCATCTTTGAAGAAGTTTGACAGTTCGCCATCAGCCAAGAACTCGGTCTTATACTTGGCAAACAACAGCACGCCAATCATAAGGAATACCAACACAACAGGCAACGCAAGAAGCTGCGACCATACGAGCGACATCGAAGCCTGCTTCACGTCGCGACAAGCCAACTGACGCTGCACAAATTCGTGGTCGGTCGTATATTGGCAAATCTTGAAGAATGCCACACCAATCATACCGGCAACAACCGTATAAGGCGAGTTCCAATTATTGAGCGAGAAGTCGAACATCTGCAACTTGCTACCAGGCTCCCAGCCAGCTATCGCACCGTCGGCAAGTGGTGCAATGCTCTCCTTGTCGAAGCCAGGAGTCTTTGTCAAACCACCATCGGTGATGGTTGCCCAAATCTCGCCAAACGACAGACCCGTACCGGTCAATTCGCAATAAACCCAGATAAGCGCAACTACACCCGTACCGATAAGCAACAACGTCTGGAAGGTGTCGATATAGAGCAGACCCTTGATACCGCCAAGCATTGTATAGATGGTCGAAACGACACCCAAAATGATAATCGAATAGACCATAAAGTCGAATTTGATTTCGCCAAAGACAATCACCGAGATTGCGATTGCCGCGATAAAGAGTCGCGAACCCGAGGTAAAGAGCTGGCCAAGAAGGAACATCGCACTATTTACGCGCTTCGACTTCTCACCAAAACGGTCGCCGATAAAGCCGTAGATTGTGATGGTGTTGGCCTTGTAGAGTTTAGGCATAATCAACGCCGCCACCAATATACCACCAAAAATCGAGCCTATGAGGTTCATCACATAGGTCAGGTCGGTATTGAAACCAAGTTCGGGCGAGCCGACAAACGTACCTGCCGAGATGGTTGTACCCGTTGCCGCAATAGCAACAATCCAACCCGGCATCGAACGACCTGCCGCAAAGTAATCTTCAACATCTTTGTTCTTGTGGGAGAAGGCGTATCCTATCGCCATCAGCACTCCCAAAAATAGGGCTACAATAAGCCAATCAATCAGAGCCATAAATATTTAGGTTTTTAGTTTTTTAGGTTTCAACTTACAAATATAGGAAAAATATAGTTATCTCAAAACAGGCAATCCGCTATACTCCACAACCACCATCGGCCGGAGTCTTCATATCGTGATACGAGCAGTAGCCATTGTTCCAATACTTACACGAGCCGCAGGTACGAACCGCGCCCGAGCCATTATCGGTTGGATTTGCGTACGAGAACTCCTGCTTCCACACACTATCCAAGCCCTTGACAAACAGCGACGCCACAAGTATAGCGATAGCCACGACAGAGATTAACGCGCCTACTACAATGAAGAGCAGAATGGTGCTCAACTTATAGATAATAAACCAACGGACAGCCTTTGGAGTTGCAACCGACAGCAAACGTCTTCGCAACATAAACAGATAGATAGCTGTCGCTATCAATGCCACACACCACAGCGCCGTCATAAACGACCCGCCGCCCAAAGCCTCGACCCACTGAAATATGCCAATCACAGCACCAACGATGGCGGCAACAATCTCCTCTCTTTTCACCTTGTGCGAGCCAAGAATCTTGGCCTCGGCCCTCGCATTAAAGAAGTCCCTGATAACTTTGTACTTAAAGAAGAAGAGTACAGCATAAAGCAACATCACTATATTAACAATGGTCGAAAAGACCATTACCAACAGAGCCGACGCAACGCCAGCCGCCTTCTCCGCCTCCGACACCTGCTTCGGTGGCTCCTTCGGAGTTATGGCATCGAGCATCTGTTCTCTTGCACGAATCGGCACATCGGCACTCATCTCTACCTGACCATAGTACCAGATACGGCGAGTGAGCAGTTTTCGACCATCGGCTTTGAGCGTTCGCCAGTTGCCTTTTGCATCTATATCCTCAAACGAGAGCGTACCCGAATGGGTGTAGTTGTATTGAAAATCGCGCTTCTGCTCCACCGTATATCGAAGGGTATCGTTCGACAGCACCTTCTCGCCATCGACATATCGGGTCGTGGATTTGATGATGGCTTGAACATAGTTTTGGTCATAGCAAGCACGCAGGTTGTAGAGCTCCTTGTGCTCTCTATGCGCCACCTCGGAGTAGATTCGACAACCCTGCTTATCATACCAGACTCGCTCGACGTTACTCCCTGTGGTATTCAGAACCATATTATTCTCGATACACAAGACGTTGCCCTGGAAATCGTGGTATACATCATATTCAGGCTTTGCCACAGCGCTACCCACGCAGATAGCCGACAGCAACAAAAAGCATAACAATCGTTTCATACAATCAATTCTCAATATTTTATCGACCTCAACCCGGCCGTTAATCCCTCTGCAAGAGTTTCGCCTCCTTCGCACCTCGCCATAGCGTCGGTTCGGGGGAGGGTCGGTTAAGGGCGTTAGTGGCGTTAGGGTCGTTAGAGGTTACTCAATCTACCCAGCCTACCCCAGCCTACCCCAGGTTACCCAGCCTACCCCAGGTGTGGCTTTGCAAAGTTGCGATTAAGGCGAGAGCAAAGTGGGCTTGCACGCTTTGCCGAGCCGAAGCAACTAAAAGCCATCGAAGATGGATTAACGCTCGACCTGTTGAACTGCGATGGGCTGTACTTGGCGTACTGCCCATTGCAGCACAAGAGGTTAGCGGCAGCAAAGACCTTATAAAATCAATTTTTAACGGTCCTCTGCCTGATGTCCCGTACGGTCCACCTGATGATAGAATTGAGTATAAGGCACATCGGTACGACCTGTACCCTTGCGCATCAACTCCTTCAAATCTTCGAAATAGGTTGTATAGACATCGCGAGGGAATGCCTCACGACGCGAACATACGGCAGCAGCCATACCGACAACCTCACCAATAAGGCCACAAGTACGCATAACGCGAGTCGAGCCAAGAGCGATGTGGGTTACCGAGATATTACGGCCCGCCATAAACATATTCTTGATATCCTTCGAGTAGAAGCAACGGTAAGGCAACGCATAGAAGTCGATTGGGGTCAGCACGCCATACGAAAGCCACTCCTGATTAGGATAGTCTTTGGTATTCTTCTCCATTGGGTAGTGCTGGTCGATACGCCACGTTGTCGTACAGGTCTCGTCCTCGTGGTGGATAGGGCGCGTAAGATCCTGCTCGCGGAGGATATAATCGCCCACGATACGGCGCGACTCGCGCTTACCCGACACGTGCGACACCCAAGTAAGGTGGGTACACTCCCAATCCTCCTTCTTCGAGTAGCGATTCTTGCAGTAGGAGAAGGTCGAGTATGCCACATACATACCGTAGTCGCGAATCTTCTCGGCATCGGCAACCTGGTCGTCCATCATACCAACCTCCCAATACCAATTTGCACGGTGAACAGGCTCAACGGTATATTCGTCGAGGCGCAAGCCCCAATCGAGCGAGTCGGGGAATGAGCAAGGTGTATTCCAATCCTCGCAGTACCACTCAATCGACACACCCATCGTCATATCGTCGGCCTTTTCGGGAGCAAGCGGCTCGTTAAACTCGGAGCGAGCCTCACGACCCATACGGCACTCTGCACCCGCCATATATCCGAGGTGAGCGTCACCCGTACAGTCGGAGAAGTATTTACCGCTAACCTTGATGCGGGTTTGAGCCGTAGCCTCCTGTGCAACAACCGAGGCAATGCAGTCGCCCTGCTTCTCGACTTCGAGAACGGTGTAGCCCATAAAGAGCGTGATATTCTCCTCGGCTGCGACAACGCGCATCTTCTTATCGTCCTGGTAATGGTGAGCACCACGCGCATTACCGATGCGGTCGGGACCAATCTCGTTCAACAGATAGCCGAGCGATGGATATGGGTCGATATTGATTTGACCACCCAAACCTACGCGCACCTCCGATGAGTTGTTACCACCAAGCACATAGCGGTCCTGAATAAGGGCCACCTTCAAGCCAAGACGCGCTGCTGCCAAAGCGGCACAGATACCCGAGATACCGCCACCTACAACGACAAAATCGAACGAGCCCTTATCCTCCGGCTGATTATCGCCGAGCAGTGCCTTACGCAACTCGAAGTACTCTTCGAGCGAATCACCTGGAACGCAGTCGGTTTGAGTCAGGATAATGGCATCGCAACGGCCGTCGAAGCCTGCGAGGTCGTGCAAAGCGACCGTATGTTTACCCTTTGAGAGGGTATACTTACCACCCTTCTGCCAATACCAATTAACCTTGTCGGTACCGAATGTAGCATCGTCGGCCACACCGTCAATCAGCACCGAGAAGATGCCCGGCGTTGGGCCGTCGGACCAATGCTTCGTCCAGTTCTTGGTACGCACAAAGAGTTGATATTCGCCATCAGCAGGCACCTCGATTTGGGTCACTGCATCTTTTGCGAGCGGAGTTCCAAGGCCGTGAGCAAAGAGGTAGGAAGAGCCCATTTGCAGCACAAATTGTTGCTCTACCGTCCAATCGCCTTTGTCGGCAAAAGTGGTAGCCAGCACCATAGTAGAGTTTGAGGTATTCATTTTTGTCATAGCTGTATTATTTGTTTATCGTGTTATCGCTCCTAAATTTACAAATACACACTACAAAGTTGCATTAAATTTCTTAAAATCACATATTTTTTTGCCACTATTTTTCATTTTTCATCAAAACGCAACCCATTTCGAGGCGATGTTATTATTTGGAGGTGACCATTTTTTGTTTTTCAAAAATAATATACTAATTTTGCAAATATTATATATATGTATATATACAACCCAATGGAGAACACCACACACACCATCGCCCTTGTATCGTTCTGCGCATCGCTTATTGCGGTTGCGATTATCCACCCTTATCTTGTACGATTTGCGAAGGCGAAAAACATTGTCGACAACCCAAACACCCGCAAACTCCAACTCCATCCCGTACCCGTATTGGGTGGTTTGGCCATTGCGTTCGGTATCGCGGCCGGTCTGCTTGTCGATTCGCTATTCTGCGATATTTCACCTCTCTTCACGCCGATTTTGTGTATGATTATTATGACCTATATCGGTGTGATTGACGACGTTTTGGACCTCTCGCCCATTGTTCGACTCTTCGTACAAGTGGGCACCGTGCTGATAATAATCTATGCAGGCAACGGCCTGTCGCTCGACAATTTCCACGGGCTATGGGGTTTAACCACGCTACCCGAATGGGCCTCTACCCCACTTACTATCGTGGCTGTTGTCGGCATCATCAACGCCCTCAACCTGATTGACGGTGTCGATGGTCTGTTCTCGGCCTTCTGCATCACAACCTGCTCGATTTTCGCTGCCATATTCTACAAGGCTGCCGACCTTCCGCTCTTTGCTTTGGCCGTATGCGCAATCGGCTCGCTGATTCCGTTCCTGCTACACAACGTATTTGGCTCAAAGTCAAAGATGTTTGCCGGCGACGGAGGCTCGCTGTCGCTGGGTGTGATGTTGGCCATATTCGTTATGGAGATTATCTCCGATAACAAATACGACGCTCTTGCCATCAACGACAACGTCGGTCTTGTGGCCTTTGCTCTCGCAACGCTCTCGATACCCGTTTTCGATACGGTGCGCGTTATGGTGGCCCGCATCTGCCGAGGCATTTCGCCTATGATAGGCGACAAGACCCACCTTCACCATATGTTTATCGCACTTGGTGTTTCGCACTTCGGCACAGCGCTGTTGGTCTGCTCGCTCAACCTTATGGTTGTCGTGATATGGTTTGTGGCTATGCGCGCCGGGGCTTCGATTGATATGCAGTTCTACGCAGTTATTGCAGCGGCTCTGGTACTCGATTGGGGTATATATTATGGCGTTGCGTTACTCGATAAACTTATACCCGAAAAGATGGCCCGCTTCCGCAAATGGAAGACCGAGCATCGCCCACCACGCAAGATGTTCGACGTCGTGCGCAACATTGTCGATAAGTTGTAACCGACAACACCCTGCGTTATATTAAGTTCGTATATTTATAGAAACATACATAATAGAGACCAAAACAATGAAAAGACTTTTTACCGTTATTGCGTCGATTGCAGCCGCTGCGCTTCTCTCGACCTCTGCCACAGCGCAGATTACAGGTGTGGAGTTGGCTCGCGAAAAGCAGGGCAACGCATTCCAGACCAACGAGAACGACCAAATTATCCGCAAAGTCGAGATGGAGGCTCCTATCGTAGTCTGCGGTGGTGGTTTGGCAGGTGTTTGTACCGCTGTTTCGGCGGCTCGTCACGGCTCGCAGGTTATCCTCATTCAAGACCGTCCGATGCTTGGTGGCAACACATCGAGCGAGATGCGTATGGGTATTGTAGGTGTCCGCGAAGACCAGTGCCAAGAGGCAGGTATCATCGAGGAGATGCAGTGCCGCAACTTCTTCTACAACCCATTGCAGCGCTATCCATTGTGGGACGACGTTATCTACTCGACTGTTGTCGAAGAGCCTAACATTCGACTCTTGCTCAACACTTCGGTTCGCGACGTAGTGATGCGTGGCGACGAAATTGCTGCCGTAAAGTGTTGGAACACCAACAACTACACCGAATACACCATCTCGGGTAAATTGTTCGTAGACTGTACGGGTGACGGTATCCTCCGCCTTTCGGGTGCGAAGTATCGTCGCGGTATGGAGGCAACAACCGACTACAACGAGTCGTATGTTACCAACGAGAAGGCGACAAACCACACAATGGGTAACTCGATTCTCTTGCAGTTGCGACTCGCCGACACTCACCACCCATTCAAGGCTCCTGATTGGGCATACCACTTCACCGACGACGATTTCAACTACGAGACTCCAAAATCGACAATCCCTAACCAGAAACTCAACTACAAGATTATCTGGCGTGCCCACGACAATAACTTCTGGTGGGTTGAGTGTTCGGGTATCAAGTTCGACACCATCTTCGACGCCAACGAGGCACAATTTGAGTTGAAGAAGATTGCCTACGGTATTTGGGAGTATATGAAGAATCACCCCGACGGCCGTTGCTACAACTACGAGTTGGTATGGATGGGCTCGATTCCTGGCAAGCGTGAATCGACCCGCTACGTCGCTCCACACACCCTCACACAGCAGGACGTCCTCTCGGGCGGCCACTTCGAGGACGTTGTGGCTTATGGCGGTTGGACTCTCGACAACCACGACCCTAACGGTTTCCACAACAAGGGCTTGGCTTCGATTGAGTACTTTATGACACAGGGTTACGGTATCCCTTACGACTGCTTCTACTCGGTAAACGTTCCAAACCTGATGTTTGCAGGTCGCGACATCTCGGCTACACATATGGCATTCTCGGCAACCCGCGTTATGGCAACTTGCGCCTTGATGGGTCAGGCCGTAGGTACTGCTGCCGATATGATTATCGACAAGGGTACAACCCCTGCCGGTCTGCGTAAGGACCACATCAAAGAGTTGCAGGATAGATTGGAGGACGACGACTGTATGTTGCCATACCGTTGGCGTAAGATTTACCCATTGACCGCCGCTGCAAAGACCCTCGCCGAGAACGAGCCAATGCGTAACGGTATCGACCGTGAGTGGGAGGGCAAGGACAATGGCGTATATGCCGCAGTTGGTGAGACCCACCTCACATATACTTGGGATAAGCCTATCACCGCTTCGGGCGTTCGCTTTATCTTCGACTCCGATTTGAAGGTGCGTGGCAAGCGTATGCGTAAGTTGGAGGAGACTACCGAGCGTGCTCCAATGCCTTCGGAGATGGCTCGTGCTTTCAAGGTTCAGGTCCGCGTACCAGCCACTAACCGCAAGGCCCAGAAGGAGTATGCCAAGAACCCATCGGCAGGAGAGTGGAAGACCGTCGCAACGGTTGATGACAACTTCCGCCGCCTCGTTAAGTTGAACTTCGACGCCGTTCAGACCGACGCTGTCCGCATCGTTGTCGATAAGACTTGGGGCGCACCAAAGGCTCATATCTTCGCTTTCGACGTGAAGTAGGCCTCAACCCGCAAGCATAACAAAGGCGTGTCCATTGCAGACACGCCTTTTTTGTTGGGGGGGGGTGGTTTCTGGGTAGAATAGGTAGCCTGTAACCCCTAACGCCCCTAACCGACGCCAAGCCGAGTGCAGAGGGTGCTTGCACGCTTTGCCGAGGCGCGAAGGAGGAAAAGCCCTCGAAGAGGGATTAACGACCCTAACAAAAAATGCCACCCCAGGTGACCGAAAATTGTATTTTAGAAGTGATTATACCACGCTCGGCAAAATTTATCGACGATGGGTTGTACTGTTTGTACTACCCATTGGCGGAAATTTTGTTAGCCGAGGGAAACACCTTACCTCTCCTCACCCGAAAATTGATTTTAGAAGTGGCTTTGCCACGCTCGGCAAAAAAGTGACCGATGGGTAGTACTCGGTGTACGTCCCATTGGTCACTTTCTTTGTTAGCGGCAGCAAAGACCTTATAAAATCGATTTTCAAAAATTGCATTTTAGGCAAGCAGTTGCAAGGCTTGCGAAAATCCCCAAGGCAGGAGCATACTTGGTGTATGTGACTGTCTTGGGGATTGAGCATAACGCAGCAAATGCTGCATAAAATCAATTTTATAGTACTGTGCCCCACCCTTTAAGCACCTCAATCAACGCCGCAGTATCGACATTCTGCACAGCCAAGTTGTGGGCTACGGCTTGTGCAGCGGCGGCACCGGCAGCCTGACCTGTACCCATACAACTTGCCATCACACGCAACGACGCAAGGGCTTGACGGTCGGTTGAGATACAACGGCCTGCAACGAGCAGGTTAGGATAGTCGGGGGCAACGAGTGCGCGATATGGCACATAGGCAGGACTTGTAAGGTCTACACGATGCTGGTGCGTACCCTTGCTGGCGTGCATATCGATTGGGTGAATACCGCGCGAAATACTATCGTCGTAGTGGAACATGCCGACATACTCCTCGCCCGTAACCGTGTGCATACCCACGATGCGGCGCGACTCGCGTATGCCAGCCTGCGGAGCGGTCGATGCGACGTAGCAATCCTTAAACTCTTTGAAATTCTCCTTCAACAGGCGTGTGAAGGTAAATATATCCTCGCGCAACTGACACTCAACGCTGGTAAAGTTGCGGTTGTCGGTCGAGTCGGCGGCACGACGTGTGATATTGACAGCCACGCTACCCTTGTGCATCACGTTGTTGAACCACGGACCACCAAAGTCGGGCATATCGACACCCGCAGCCTTCATCGCAAGGAACTTCTCGCGCACCGGCTTACATTGGCTTGGGCCATTGATACCGTTGTGGTACATACACTTATTGAGCAGTTCGCTGTCGGTATCGACACCCGAAAGGATAAAGCAGAACGAAGATGGTTGCACCTCTCCGTCGGGATTAGGCTGCATCGGCACTTCGGCCATATGCGCAAGGTCGCCATCGCCCGTACAGTCGATAAAGACCTTTGCCGAGAGGGCTTCGAGGCCGTTTTTATTCTCGATAATCACCGTATCGATGCTCTTGCCCTTCATCTCGCAGCCGACCATCGACGAGTGCATATACATATCGACACCCGCCTCCAAGACCATACGCTGGCAGCAGAGTTTGTAGAGCTCGATATCGAAGTCGATATTGGCCTTTGGCCACTCGATAAATGCGCCACCCATCGACTCCAAACGCTTGACAAACTCCCACGGAATACCACCTATGACGAGTTCATTTTTGAGTGCAAAGACACTGATTGGGGCGACATAGCCGATAGTTGCCATACCGCCGAGGAAGCCATAGCGCTCGATGATTGCCGTTTTGGCACCCTGACGCGCGGCTGCTATTGCTGCAATAAATCCCGCAGGGCCGCCACCGACAACCACCACATCATACTCGCCCGCCAGAGGGGCTATCTTTCGGATTTCACGCTCCTGCGCCTCCGACTCTTCGCACGAGAGGAGGTTGGGGGCAACCGCCATCACGGCCAAGCCTGCTACTGCTTTTTTAAGAAAAAGCCTTCTCGAAATTTTTGTCATAGGTTTAAAAGTTGGTCTATTTTTGTGCAAGTTACGATTTTTTCGGCAAAGCGCAAATAAACAAACCGAAAAAAAGGCCGCCACTTTCGATGGCAGCCCTTTGGATTGGGTTTTCGAGAGGTCGATACTATCGCTCTATCGAAGCATAGATATCTTCGCCGTTCTCGATAATATCGGTCTGAACGTATGTTCGACCATAAGGGTCGGTTGCCTCGACACGAATCGTAGCCGACTCATCGACTATCGTGTGTTTGTACATATGGAAGCAGTTTACGAACGAAGCCGGACCCGACAGACCCGCCATACAAGCACGATAACCGATAGCCCACCAGTCTTGGTTCGAATCGGTTGGCACATTGACAGGAGAGTACCAAGTAAGGAATCCCGATGGCACGTCAATATTATTATCACCTCCCGGCTGATATAGTTTCTCCGTTACATAGGTCATATCGTAGGCCGTATCGTTCTCGTAAATCTTAATGGTCCAGCCTGCACCCGAGCAACCATTGAAGACGTTGGCAAGAATCACGTTGCTACCGTGTTGGAGTTGGTAGTAGTTACCCGTCGAGGTGTTACCACACTTCAAGTCACCACGATAGAGACGAATCTGATTGTTGCGACAAGCCGCATCGTCAGCACCGTTACTGCTCATATAGTATTGATTAGCGACCTCTGTGCCGTTGATGTCGAACACGCCATAACCATTCGGCGCACCGTCGCCATTGGTCTTCGACGACCACCAAGCACCACAAACCGCAGCAATCGTATGCTCCTTGACATTCGTGTAGCACTCGCGGTAGCGCATATAGTGGTTGTGACCCGACAAGATACGGAGGTTAGGGTAACGACGCAAGAGGTTGATAACATTCGCACCGTTAGGATAACTTGCACTCGACCTATTCCAAACAGGGATATGCACGCAGAAGATAATGAGTTTATCGAGCGGAACAAACTGCAAGTCGTTCTTCAACCACTCATACTGCTCGTCGGTGAAACCCATCACATACTCGCCGGAATCATTGTCGGTCTCGGCCTTATCTTTGAAATAGATGTTTCGCATATTGATAATATGGGCATCGCCACGGTTCCACGAGTAGTTAATCGGGCCAAAGACCTCCTCGAAGGCGCGCTGCGTCTTGATTTGGAAGGTCGTACCCGGATAGGCATTGATACTTGTCTTATCGTCGGGACCGAAGTAGGTGTAGTCGTGGTTACCGATTGTCTGGAAGAGCGGAATAGAGATATTCTTCATCTCGTCGCGCATAGGCTCCATCAACGGCTGTGTATTAGCCACACCTGCACGACCGCCATACTCCGAGTATACGACGTCACCAAGCGTCACACCATAGCAAGGCACACCTGCGCTCTGCTTCGTTGCGATGTGGGTATTAACTGCCGGCACTGTCTCGTTGCGGAAGTAGCCAATCTCCTTATTGTCGCGCACCTGTGGGTCGGCCAACACAAAGAGCGAGAACTGCTCCTCTACGCCACCTGCCAACTTCGTCAGCGTAAAGTCGTAGACCGACTGCTCCGACGAGTACTTCGTAAAGAATGCAGGCTGATTGTAGCCATTTTTAGCCACCTCGCAATCGGCAGGTACCGAGTAGTAGATGTAGTAGGTATCGTCGCACGTTTTGAGCGAGTAGCGACCCTGCGAGTCGGTACGAGCCACCGAGAAGCCGTCGCTGACAACAATGCCCGCAGCAGGGGTCGCGTCGGAGTAGCGAACCGTACCCGTCACAACGTTATCCAAGTCGTAAATCTCCTCAACCGTCACGCGCACATCGTCGAGCTGGAAGCGGCACGTTGTCGTTGGAGCGGCATTACCACCAAAGGCGATACAAGCACCGTGTGGCAGGTCGGAGAGCGTTACCTCACACTCCTCCCAATCGTAGTAAGCCGAGCCGGAGAGAGTAACGTTCTGCACATCGCACAGAGCCGAGTAGTTCACCGAATAGTTAGCATTGAGTTCGGGAGCCGAGAGGGCCTTGACTGCTATCTTCTTCTCGATAGGAGCGGCCTTGAACTGCACCTTCACGCGAGCATACTTGCCCTCCGGAATAGCCGTCAGTGCAGGTGTGCAGACAGATGCATTGTTGCTACCCGTACCAATTTTGAGATAACCCGAACGCATACAAACCGAGCCACCGGTTGCCGAAGTCGAGCCACCAATCCAGCCCCAACCCTCCATACCGAGGCCATCAACTACGTTCTTAAAGTTGTTGAACAGACCGTGCTCCTGACCACCAGGCACTACATAGTAGGCATCGTCACTAACCGCGAGTTCGCCCTCGACAGGCTTAATCTCGGTCATCTTCGTTGGCGACTTATACGATACACCCGCAGCACCTACCGAAACATCGGCCGCGTAGATAAGTTTAGCGAAGTTGGTGTAAAAAATCAGGTCGCCAGCCTGGGCATTCTCGCCCACAACCTCGGCAGCCGAAACGACCGAAGCCACAGTTGCAACCTTCAACGGAAGGCTCTCGACATCGTCGGTCACGTTCCAAACCTTTGCATAGTAGGTTGTCGAAGGCTCCAACGCAGGGAATACGAAGCGTGGCGCATAGGCACCCAATGTCGTACCCGCGATACCATCGACACTTACAACGAGGTCGGCACAAGCCGCATCGCGGTAAAGCGCCACCTTGTAGACCTTCTCCCTGTCGGCGGTAAAGTCGTTGGTCGCAACACCCGCAGGGTTGCCGATATCGGTATTCGTAGCCGTAATCGACCACGCGATAGTCACGGTCGAGTCGGTCGCGCGAACCTCGGCCAACTTGATAGCATTGCGGGCAAAGGTATATGCACCGTTCTCCAACTCGCCAACCGAGGCAACCTCGCGGAACTTGGTCACATCGAGCGGGAAGTTGTAGACATAGCCCACCTCGAATGGCTTGGCAGGCTTACGGCAGAAGGTATAGACACCCTCGTTGGTCACAACCTCGTAGTAGACATTGCCCTTGTTTTTCGACCAATCGACAGGCGCAATCATAGCCCAACCCTCGGAAGTCTGCTTCTCGACAGGGTTGGCATAGTTGAGAGTCAGGCTCTTTGAGCGCGACTCCAAGATTGCCACGTTCTGCACATCGACAATCGAGCGACCCGCGATGCACATATCGTCGGCACGCATCGTAACGCTGTAAATCGTCTGCGCCGAAGGCAACTTTATCGAGAAACGCGCAATCGAGGCAACCTGCTTGAAGGCGAACGAAGCACCCTCGTCGGTCGTTGTGCCGACCATAATATTACGGTCGAAGTCGTTGCTACCCTCCTCGCCCGTAAAGGTCTGCGTGGTTGGGATAACGATGCTCAACACACCACCGTCGGCACGCGTTGGCGTACCCCAATCCTCGCCCTGCTCCTTGTCCATATCGGGCAACTGTGGAGGCACTGCTGACGATTGGAAATCGGCAGCAATATAAGGAACTACGCCATAGAGCGCAGCACCCTCGGTGAATGTTACGGCCGATGAACTCTCCTGGTCGAGCTCAAACGCACCGTCAATCGTACCTGCACCCTCGGTCAGGTTGTACTTTGCAACACTACGGCAGTCGGTCACAGCAATCTGGTCGGCCTCGTGCCAATACATCTGAATCGTAGCACCCTTGTCGTCGGCCGTCGTACGGCTTTCGAGGTCGGTGATATGACCCGTAAAGCTTGTGATTTTACGACCTGCAACGAGGTCGAGCGATTCGTCGGTTGTCGTACACGACACCGCACACATCAACGCAAACAGCGAAAATAATATACTCTTTTTCATCGTCTTCTATATTATTTACCAAGCGTCGCCGCCATCACCATAATCAAAATCGTTGTCCTTCTCGCCGTCGGGGTCCGAAACAAAGAAACCTCGCTCGGCAGGAACCCTATACCAACAAACCTCGGGCTTGTGGTAGGTTTTACTATCTTCGTAAATCATTGCTATCTCTTTTACAGCAAATGTTATTCGTTACAGCCTAATCAATAGACGAAACATAAACCAAGTTAGTCTTTGTGATAGTAAACTTATTAGCATCAGCCGAGCAATCGAGATATGCTTTACCCGAAGCACCCTCGTCGGTACGGTGGTTAGTCACGGTACTCTCCGACACATCAATACCCAAGAATTTCGATTTGGTACTAATCTGGAAAGGCTTATCGGCAGCACCCAATTTCAAAGTTTTCGAAGCAGCTACCGCACCACCAATCAAACCAAATGAAGGCGCACCGGCATTATTAACCAACGTTGTCTCAATCGATGTTGATGTGCAAGTCGCGTTTAATGCCGTAGCAAACAACGATGCGATAGTAACCGTAGAGTTAGCATCTGGGTCATTATTGGTAATAGTACCCTTGTATGAACAATTGTTAAGAGATGAAGCACGCATATAACCAGCAAAACCACCAATAGCACTCGACGCTGCCACCTGATTAACCGTAATATCGAAATCTGCGTGACAATCCGAAACTTTATTACACAAAAGTCCCGAGATACCGCCAAATCGAAGTTTCATCGTAGCAATATTCAACGTACAATCGCCATAGTTCTCACAAGAAGTGATAGTCAAGCGGTCGTTATCATTAGACGAAACTACTCCACCTAAATATGAGTAACTCGTAGAAGCAGTCTTTCCCGACACGTTTATACTTCCATAATTTTTACAATTCTTCGTCGTGGAACTTGCCGTATTCACATATCCGACAGCACCGCCAAGATATAGGTTATTAAGTTTTTCTCCGCCAACAGTTATAGGGCCATAATTAGTAGCACCGTCGAATGCGCCAATAACATTCGAGCAACCGGCAACACCACCAATATAGATATTTCCGCTACCTGTTTGTGTCATAGAAACTGCACCCTTTTGAGTACCTTCCTCTCCATTAACACAGCCATTATAGGTCTGCGATCCATAGTCATTCGAACCAACTACTCCGCCGATATGGCACGCCTTATTTACATTCATAGATGCAGTCACTGCACCCGTATTGCTACACGAGGTAACAAGCTGTGTTGTATAACCTACAACACCACCTATACGGCTGGCGAGAGCCGGATTGGTAAGCGTAATCGCTCCGCTATTACTAAAACCCGACAATTCTCGTTTTTGAGCATAACCAACCAAGCCACCAACATAGACCGTTCTCGCCGAATTAACAACCGAGACAGGGCCTGCATTCGTACAGTTAGTAAACACACCTGAATCAGACGCAGCAATACCACCAACAATAACATAGCCCGACGATGTTGCCGTGCCATCGCAATAGATATAACCATAGTTGGTCGAGCCACTAACCGTACCATTCGAAGTCGATGTACCACAATGGAAGCCACCAACGCGGAGACCACCTGTGGTTGCGCTCTGAATATCGACCTTGGCGTAATTTGCACAGTTCTCGATAGTACCCAAAAGGTTGTAGCAGAATGCACCAAAACAATTATTCGAAGTACCCGAACCCGTTGCAGTCAGCGTACAGTCGGCCTCGTTATCCGCAGTTGTAGGGTTGTCGGCTGTCTTACCGAGCGAGAGATTCTTGACGGTCATCGTTGCAGGAATCTCGTGGAACAAAAGACCTGCGGCCTCGGCAGTCACAGTACTGTTATAGCCCGTAATAGCGTTATTGTGACCATCGATAGTGGTAATAGAGAGGCAATTGTAGGTATCCTCCTCGGCAGCAGGGTCACGCCAATAGAACAACTCGCCTGCTACGCGGCTCTCCTGCAACTCTGCTTCAAGATCGTTAAACGACTCGCCCGAGAGGTCGGCCTCGCCACGAATGTGAAGGGTTGCGCCATCGGTTACATCGAGCCATACGTCCTTTTCGAGCGTACGAACATAGCCTGCCAACTCGTTACCGTTGTAGATACCTTGATCCTCGGTGCAATTAACCGCAAGCGTCGGCATCTCAATCAAAGCACCAGCCTCGACCTGCTTACCCGAGGTGTAGGCTGTAACACGGTGCTGCTTACCCTCGGTATCGATAATGGTCAAAGCAAAACCCTTCGAGTAGTTGGCAACAGGGAGAGCAAAATAGAAGTCGGTAGCCTCGCCCGAGAGAGCTACACCCTCACCGCAATTGATAGCAACCAGAGGCGAGTCGAAGCAACCATTAGCCAAAGCATTGTCACCATTGAAACGCTCCATACCGATTGTACCATCGGTTGCCGAAGTGGTAGGGAAACGGAAGTAGCCCGAGAGAGGCTCGTGACCCATAGCACGAAGCATAACGCGCTTAACGGTAGTAGAACCCGTAAGCGACACCTTCATATAGCCGCACTTATGCTCCAATACAACAACATCGCCCTCGTTTTCGGCCACACCCATCAGGATAGCCCAACCGTTGGCAAGCTTTGCAGGATTATAGGTCTGCTCTGCATCGATAAAGAACCACTTTGCGCCCTTGCGCACAGCCGACGGATAGACCAAAGTCATTGGATAGGTAGTCTCAGCAGGAACACCGATTACGGCACTCTGCTTACCTGCGTCCTCGGCCGCTACGGCACCCGAAGTCTTGGTCTTATTTACCACCAACTGATCTCCCTCGCTCCAATAGAGAGGCACCTTACCATCGGACTCCTCGCCAACAGCGATACGAGTATCCTCGATGCCGATAGTGATATACTTCATTGGGCCCTCGTCGGGGGTCTCGGTGTTGTTGCCACCACCACCCAACAACAATTCGTCGGTTGTGGTGTCCTTCGAACACGACATTGCGAGTACGGCAACAGCCAAACTCAACACGGTAAATAGTCTTTTCATATCTTTTTAAGTTTTTAGTTTGACAAATTTGTTAGATTAGGCTTCGCCCCACTCCTCGCCCTTCTCAACATCGAGCTCGGGCAACGAAACCGAAAATCCGGCCTCGGTCAGGACATTCAACACTTGCAGATTTGGGGCGCAATAGGCAACTTCGACCTTACGCGCAATTTCAACTCTCTTCATATTGGTTTTAGTTCTAAAATTATTCTTTGTCTTATGCAGTTACCTACCCTATTTCGAGCATCTGCCACCATAGCGCAAACCTCCTAAAACGGTTTTCGGGGAGAGGGTAAAAAATACCCCCCCCGAAACGGTAAAGTGCTAATTACAAATCACTTGCAGTCACACGACCAACTAACATCGGGTGACTATCTCGCAATCAATCGTAAAATTTGGGGCAAAGTTAGGAAAAATTATTGGAAATCAGGCACAAAATGGGCGGATTTTTCGGGGGAGGGAGG
>JAZQSA010000034.1:0-13190 GCA_045629905.1 Alistipes sp.
CGAGCCTCCCCACCGCTGGTTTATCGACCAACGGCTGCAACGGGCCAAGATATTGCTCTTCTCGACCAACCTCACAATCTCGGAGATAGGCAATCAGTGCGCCTTCACGAATATCTCGCACTTCATCAAACTCTTCAAACAGCGCTATGGCGACACCCCCGCCGCCCTACGCCGCCACACCCCCACAGATAAATAGCCACGAAGGGTCAAACAACTACCAAAAATAAAGGAGTGTCCTGCTGAAAGACACACCTTTGTCGGATTTACCATCGTCGATTAGATGAAGGTATATATCCACGGCCCTGCTGTAAGGACAACCAGGAGCAGTAGGATAATATAGACGATGATGCGTGCCGCCTTGTTGCGTATGCGCTTCTTGAAGAAACCATTGACCATATCCCAATGGAAAATGATGTGAAGTACGAGCAATGCAATAAGCGCAATGCCAGCGATACGATGCACATCACCCCAATCGTGGCGACCCATATCGAGGATTTTGTTAAAACCGCCTATCGCACCGTGCTGACGAGCGTGGCAGGTCGGCATAAGGTGGCTAATCATAAAACCGGTGACGCTTACAATGGCCATAGCAATCATCATCGCTATATCGATAATGATGTTGAGTGTGAGCTTGTTTTTCATGGTCATTTATCTCTCTTTTGCCTCCAAAATAGGGAGATTAGCCTCGGTTGGAATATATACGACCTTTTGAGGAATGACGCTCTGTTGGCGCACCCACAGATATTGGATATAGGTCGAGGTCAGTGAGCCGTTCTCGATACGGATAGCCTCGGCTGCACCTTTGGCGCGCTCGATTTCGGCCTGCGCGTTGAGTTTTTCGGCTTCGAGATTAGCCTTTGCCTCTTCGATTTTGATTTGGCGGTTCTGCTCGGCTTTGGCCAATTCGGCACGACCGCTCATCTCCTGCTGCCAAACGTTGTAGGTTGGCAAGCCAAACATCAGGCCGAGAATGACCGCAATACCAATCAATGAGAGTACGACAATGGCCCAGAGTGTAGAGCTTGTAGTTGTGTTTTTCATAGTGGTAGGTTGTTAGGTTCATAAAAAAGGCGCATAACCTTTGGGGTATATGCGCCTCTATCAAATCGTTGTCTATTATTCAGCCTCCTCGCGGTGCAACTTCTCTACATAGATTGCGTGAGCCATCTTCTCACGTTTTGCAATCGAAGGCTTTGTGAAGTATTGACGAGCACGCAACTCCTTCAAAACACCTGTGCGCTCATACTTACGCTTAAACTTTTTGAGAGCGCGCTCAATGTTTTCGCCCTCTTTTACTGGCATGATAATCATAGTTATTCTCTGTTTTAATTGTTAATCGTTAGTTTTTGTCTTTGCAACTCTATCTTTGCTTTGCCGCATTACGGTCTGCAAAGGCCCTTGTTGCGTGGGGGTAAATCTCTCTGCTAATCGAAATTGAGTGGTATCTCGCCGAAATGAAGATATGGAGCTATGGCCTTTGCCTGCTCGGGTTCAAATATTTTGTCACACATCATCTCTTCAATCGACTTCCAGCCTCCTTTCGATTCGCGTAGTTCTACAATTTGTTTTAGTGCCTTGCGAGTTATATACGGGTGACGTTCCAACTCCAATGCGGTTGCAAAGTTAATATCAATTTTCGAAATAAGCGAATTATTACAACATATTTGTTTCGATATTAGTGTAAAATTTTCGCTTGTAACGCATTTTAGCTCCGCAATTTGCTCTATCGAGTGGAAACCGCCGAGTAATTTGCGATACTCCATTATCGCTACAACACTTTTTGCACCTATGCCTCGCACCGAGCGTAGCTGTGTCGAGTCGGCCGAGTTGATTTCGATTTTACCGCCATATGGCTTTGGCTCGGGAAAGATGATAAAGTGTGCAAGCGAATCGGCCATCTCTTCCGATACGGCATAGCAATCGCGAAGTTCGTTCATATCGCGAATACCCTCGGCCTCGCGGTCACGGTACTCGATTAAGGCTCTGGCCTGACGGGTCGAGAAGCCGATAAGGCGCAGATAATCAACATTGACAGTGTCGATGCGAAACGGCTCAAATGGTCGAGGTGCAAATCGGGCCTTACGTTGTGCTTCGAGCGAATCTCGTCGTCTTGCACTTCTGTCGATACGTTCTTTGGGTTTGGCTGCAAACTCCTCTCCGATAACGATGTAGGGCTTGAAGTGTCGATACATTGAGTCGGTTACGCCAAAACAATAGGCGAAATCCTCTACAATCTCGAAGACCTTGCCATTGGCTCGGAATTTTATCAGGCCGACAGCCACGTCCTTCGCAAATCCAAGCTGTCGCAACTCTTCGTAGGTGACAGTATTGGGGTCGAAGACAAAAATGGTATCCATCAGGTCCCACTTATCCTCTAACAGTGTCAATGCTTCGTATTCGGAGATGTATCGTAAGCGAGGCGTGACCAGGTATAGGAATACGGCAATAACTACTCCTAATATAGCCAGACCTATTGCGCCACGCGTACGCTCTCTATCCCATATGTTACCACTCTGCCCCATCGCTTAATAGTAGTTTTCGATAGTGTCGCGATGGTGACTCGATACGCTCGCCGATACCATACTCTTCCCAACGACGGTCTACCATCTCGATGACCTCCGGAAGCGACGTTACCACATTTGGAAAACGTTTTGGGTTTGCACCGATTGCCGGCTGCTTCGAGCGTGCATCGATGACCATAAGGTCGTTGCCCATCGTAAAGTCGCGCTTTGGCTCTGTGTTGGCCGCGCCAAGCCAAAGTAACTCCTCGGCTGTAAGGTCGGTTGCATTGTGGTCGAATATGGCGACAAAGTTGCACTCGATGCCATTTTGTTTCACAATCGCCTCTACATCAATATCTCGGCCTGGCTCTGCGAATAGTAACCATACGCCCCAATTTGCGAGCAGTTGGTTGCTGAAACCAATACCCTCGGGCAGGATAGGGTCTTGTGGCGCGCTAAACTTGCGCTCACGCTCCGTTGCCGCTTCGGTAAGGTCGAGTGCAACCTTGCCACCAAAACCGTTTGTCGCTGTGGCGTGGTCGAGAACGTCGTATATTCCCTCGCTGCGGATAATCGCTTTGCCGATGTCGCAACGACGGATTAGCGATGCGAGGGCTTCGCGGTCGCGTATGTCGGTGCTATCGGGTGTGATGACCATATACTTGTTAAACATCATCTGGCCTGCACCCCACAAGCCTTGTGCAACCTTTGCTGCTTGCCCTAAATAACGGCTGACAATCGACACGATAGCGATATTGTGCGAAGTGCCTGCTGTCGGCATATAGAGGTCTACAACTTCGGGTTGCAAGACCAAACGTATAGGTGCGAGGAATATTCGCTCCGTTGCTTGTGATATGTAGGCGTCCTCCTGCGGTGGAACGCCGACTACCGTAGCGGGATATATGGCATCGTGTCGATGCGTGATGGCTGTGACGTGGAAACGAGGGTAGAGGTCGGTCAGCGAATAAAATCCGGTGTGGTCGCCGAAATCGCCCTCTACGACCTTATCCTCTGTGGTATCGACATATCCTTCGATTACAAAGTCGCAATCTTCGGGAACGTAAATATCGTTTGTTATGCACTTGACGAGTTTGACGGGTTTGCGACGCAGAAAACCGGCCAATAGATACTCGTCCATATTGTCGGGCATCGGGGCTGTTGCAGCATAGGTATAGGCAGGGTCGCCACCGAGTGCTACCGATACGGGCATCGGGCGGCCTTGTGCCTTGTAGGCATCGTAGTGGCGAGCGCCAGTCTTATGGCGATGCCAATGCATACCCGTTGTGTGGGCATCAAAGACCTGCATACGATACATACCGACGTTGCGGATGCCTGTATCGGGGTCAATCGTATTTACCATCGGGAGCGTTACAAAACGACCTCCGTCATAGCCCCAGCATTTGAGGATTGGCAACAACTCCAACGAGGCCTCCTCGTCCCTCAAAACGACTTGCTGACAGCGGCCTCTTGCTCGCGATTTTTTGGGAAACCATTTGGCAATATCGCCAAGCAGTGGCAGCATACGCAATTTGTCGCCAAGACCCTCTTTGGGACTTGTTACCTGTTTGAGTAACGATGCGATACGCTCCGATATATCCTCCAATCGCTCGACTCCCAAAGCCAAAGCGATACGTCGTTCCGAACCCATCATATTGGTTATGACGGGGAAACCTTTGTCGGTATTTTCGAACAATAGAGCCTTGCCTCCGCCTGCCGATTTTACCATACGGTCGGTGATTTCGGCAATCTCGTATAGGCTCGAAACCGGAGTGCCGATGCGAACTAACTCATCGGCACTCTCCAATTTTTCGATAAAATCTGCAAGAGATTTGTACATATTTATCTCTTATTATTTTTGCTTATCGGCCTTTGCCGCTGCTGCGATACGCTCATCCATCATCTTCTTCTCCTTGCCCCACGAGATGGCACAGATAAAGGCCGATATGAGGCTTGCCGCAAAGAAGCCAATAAAGGTCAATTCCCAACCTTTATCGCCAATCTGGACGATTCGACCAAATGCGATTTTCGATAGAAGAGCATCGCCGATAAGGTAGCCGAGCAAGCCCATAAAGCCCGCAGCTGTACCAGCCGCATTCTTTGGAACGATGGCGATAGCCTGAATCGAAATCATCGCCACAGGACCATAGATAGCGAAACCTGTAATGATAAGAGCTGCGATTACGATGGTGATATATTCTACACCGAGAAGCGTTGCAATAGCACCGGCCTGCCAATAGATAAATGCTCCAATGGCGGAAATGGTCATACATATTACATTAACCGGAGCGCAACGACCCTGGAAGAAATGCGATGATAGCCAACCGGCAATCAGAGTACCCGGGATAGCGGCAATCATATGGTAGGCATACAAATCTTTGCTTATATCTTTCGCAATTCCGTGAACGGTTTGCAGGTAGATTGGCAACCAGTCCGATACACCATAGCGTACCAGATATACCAAAATGTTTGCCAAGCCAATAAGCCACAGCATCTTATTCTTCAAGACATAATCGATAAACAGAGTCTTGAACGGAATCTTATTCTCCTCACCCTTCTTTGCCTTTGCGCCCGAGAAGTCGTTACGATACTTGTCGATTGGTGGTAAACCGCACGATTCGGGTGTATCACGAATAAACCACCAGCACAAAGCAGCCACAGCAAGCGCAGCGATAGACGGTACGATAAAGGCGCCTCGCCACGACTCTTCGCCAAAACCGAAAGCGACCATAGCGACACCACCAAGACCTACCAACCAGGCCATTGCCGAACTACCAACATTGTGGGCCGTATTCCAAACCGACATTTTGAACGAGCGCTCGTTGGTCGAGAACCAGTGCGACATCACGCGGCCACAAGGAGGCCAACCCATACCCGAGAACCAACCGGTCAAGCAGGTCAATACGAAGAGGATAATGGTTGTGATTGCTCCGTTTTTAGGGTAAGGTATAATACCCGCCACAATCATCACGATAGCCGATATAAGCAGGCCGACGGTCATAAACTTACGGGCATCGGAACGGTCCGAAAGGCCACCCATCAAGAACTTACTAACTGCGTAAGCAATAGGCATACCTGCCATAGCATCTCCCAAACCCGTCTTATCAATGTAACCGAGTTCAATCATATCGGCACCCGCGAACGAGAGGTTCTTGCGTACGAGATAGTAGGCTGCATAGCCCAAATAGATTCCGAGGAATACTTTGAGGCGCATCGACTTGTACTCTTTGTCAATCTTCGCCTTTGGTAACTCCGGCTTGTGAGCAGGAGGTGCCATAAAATTCAAAAGTCCCATAGGTTTTATTCTTTTAGTTTTAAGTGCGGATTAGAGTTTAATATCGTAGATTTGGATAATACCAACTAATCGCTCCGAGTCATCGACAACGAGCAACGAATTGACTTTGTGTTGCGTCATCAACTTCTCGGCCTCGATAAGTTTCTCGGTTGGGAGTATGCGCTTTGGCGAAGGTGTTGCAATATCCATCGGTTTGATATTGAAGAAATCGGCCTGACGACCCTCCATAGCACGACGCACGTCACCATCGGTTACTATGCCGAGAATCTCGTCGCCTCGACAAATCACAACCAGACCAAGACCCCCCTGCGACATTCGCTGAATCATCTCCGTTGCCGAACACTCCTCACCGATGATAGGCAGGTCGTTGCGACGCATTGCATTGCCAACGGTCATCAGCAGACGACGACCGAGACTACCGCCCGGGTGCAGACGCGCGTAGTCCATCGAGGTAAAGTCGCGCAACTTCATCAACGCTACGGCCAATGCATCGCCCATTGCAAGTTGAGCGGTGGTCGAGGTTGTCGGTGCAAGGTGAAGTATGCAGGCCTCGTGCTCTACGGCTACGTCGAGGTGGATATGCGAGTTTTTGGCCAACGACGAACGCGAATTGCCGGTCATCGAGATTAGGGTATTGCCGTTGTCGTGGATAAACGGTACAATCTTCAACACCTCGTCGGTCTCGCCCGAGTAGGAGAGTGCGATGACAATATCGCCCTTCGAAATCATACCCAAGTCGCCGTGAAATGCCTCGCCTGGGTGCATATAGAAACTTGGGGTGCCGGTGCTTGCCAAAGTTGCGGCAATCTTCTTTGCAACCAAGCCCGATTTGCCCATACCGGTCATAATAACCTTGTTGTTGCTCGACAGAATAGCCTCGACAGCACGCACAAACTCGTCGCCGAGGTCGTTCTTAATTCGCAGCAGTGCATCGGCTTCGGTTTGCAGAGCCTCGCGTGCGAGGGAGAGTATCTGATTTGACTTATCTTTATTCATAGGATTGATAATGTTTGATTAGCATCTTTTATTCGAGGAGCGAAGCGATAACGCCCTCCAAATCATCAACGTTGAGCATATTTGGGCCGTCGCTCAAAGCATTTTCAGGGTCGGGGTGTACCTCAAAGAAGTAGCCTGTTGCACCGAAAGCCTTGGCTGCGAGTGCCATAGCCGGTACAAATTCGCGATTGCCGTCCGACTTGCCACCCGCTGCGCCAGGTCGTTGTACCGAGTGGGTACAGTCCATTATCACGCGCGGAGCGATGTTCAACATATCGGGTATATTGCGGAAATCGACCACAAAATTGTTGTAGCCAAACGAGTTGCCACGCTCCGTGAGCCAAACCTCCGAAGCCCCGGCCTCGATAGCCTTCTGATATGGGTATTGCATATCAACGCCCGAGAGGAATTGAGCCTTTTTGATATTTACAGTCTTGCCCGTTGCCGCAGCTGCAAGGAGCAGGTCGGTTTGGCGACACAGGAAGGCCGGAATTTGCAATACATCGACCACCTCGCCGACAGGCGCAGCCTGATACGACTCGTGTATATCGGTCAGCAGGCGCAAACCCCACTTGCGACGTACATCGTCGAGCATCTGTAATCCACGCTCCATACCGACACCCCGGTACGATTTGATGGAGGTGCGGTTGGCCTTATCAAACGAAGATTTGAATATGATGTCTACACCCAAGCGGCGATTGATTTCAACGAGTCGCGATGCAACTGCATCAAGAACTTCGGCCGATTCGATAGCGCAAGGTCCGGCAATAAAAACAGGTTTCATTCTATTCTATTTTAACATATTAATTATCTCGGTATTGATGGCTTTGACCTGGGCCTTATCCATCTTTACAACCTTACGGTCGTAGGTCACAAAACCGTTTACCTCGCCCTCGACATCGGTGGTTTGGGTATAGATTGCGGCCGACATACCCTGCGGTATAAACTCTTTGAGCATCGTAGCATACTTTACATACTCGGCCGTAACCTCCTCGGTATTGTTGAATTTGATATAGCCCCAGTTGCGCTTGCTACCCCAAAGATGCTCCTTGATAGGGTAGCCGATACCGCCATACTCGCCCAATACAACGACGAAATCGGAGCTATGGAACGGCATAGTTGGGGCAGGGTAGTTGTGAATATCGAGAATATTGCCACACAAGCGGAGGTTGCCGCCACTTGCCGCATTGATTAGACGTGTAGGGTCGTACGATGCTGTCCAATCGGCTACCGTCTCGGTGTCGAATTGACTCCAAGCCTCGTTGAAAGGCACCCATACACCAATCGACGGGAATATGCGCAGTGCGTCGATAATTTCACTCCACTCCTTATAGTAGTTGCTCTTCTCGTTGCGCGAAACGGGCGAGTCGCTACCTCCACCTATGTAGTTGCGACCCCATCGACCCGACTTGCTGCCGCTATCGTAGAGCGCAAGACAAGGCATATCCTGCCATACGATGATACCCTGATGGTCGCAGTGGTAGTACCAGCGAGCCGACTCAACCTTGATGTGTTTGCGGATAGTATTGAAACCGAGTTCTTTGGTCAGCACAATGTCGTAGAGCAGAGCCTCGTCGGTCGGTGCCGTATAAAGACCATCGGGCCACCAGCCCTGGTCGAGCGGGCCATACATAAATATCGGCTTGCCGTTGAGTGTCATACGCAGATGTCCCAACTCGTCGCGCTTGGTTGCAAATTCGCGCATTGCCGCGTACGAATTGACTTGGTCTACTACCGTGCCGTTACTCATAAGCGATATATTGAGGTCGTAGAGGTGCGGAGCGTCGGGACTCCACAATTTGGCCTCTTTAATCGGCAGTACAGCTCGTGCGCCACACAAGACGTTGGCCTTGCAGACAATCTTGTCGCCATCTTTAACCTCGATAGCCAGCACCCCGTTGTCGTTTGCACAATCGGCCTCGACATACAATTCGCCACGAGCGATATTGCAGGCGGTTGTGATGTTTTTGATATGGTTGTGCTTCGATACAGGCTCCAACCATACGGTCTGCCATATACCCGATACGGCCGTATACCAAATACCACTCGGATTTAGTCGCTGCTTGCCTACGGGGTTATGCTCCGTATCCGAAGGGTCCCACACGCGGACAGCAATCTTCTGCACACCCTTTTTGAGTGCATTTGTAATATCAATCGAGAATGGAGTGAAGCCTCCTGTGTGGCTACCAACGAGAATATCATTAACATAGACGTCGGCGCTCCAATCCACCGCACCAAAGTTGAGCAAGATGCGTCGCTGCGCCCACTTCGACGGGAGGGAGAATGTGCGCTCATACCAAAGAGTGTTCTGCGGCAAGAGTTGCTTCTGTACGCCCGAGAGGGCCGACTCGATAGCAAACGGAACGAGAATCTCGCCATCGAAAGTCTTGGGTTGAGCCTCTGCAAGGTCGGTTATGGCATAGTGCCACAGTCCGTTGAGGTTGAGCCACTCGCTACGTTCGAGTTGCGGACGCGGATACTCTGGCAATACGTTGTCGGGAGTAACTTGCTCTGCCCACGAACTCTTTATTCTATCGCCGGCGATAGACCACTGCGCGTTTGCTGTTGCACCAAACAGCAACGACACAACTGCTACAAGTAGGAATCTTCTCATATTGCTCTTTTTTAGTGATTCAACAGAAAGGCCTCGGCGCGAGCCAAATCCTCGGGGGTGTCGATACCTATGGTCTCGACGTGCGAGATGCCGACTCCGATTTTGTAGCCGTTCTCCAACCAGCGTAACTGTTCGAGCGACTCCATAAGTTCGAGTGGCGATTGAGGCATCGACGTTACGGCCTTCAATACTTCGGTGCGGAAACCGTAGATGCCGATATGCTTGTAGAAGGTGTGACTCTCCAACCACTTCTCGCGTTCTATGCCTCGCAGGTATGGGATTACCGACCTCGAAAAGTAGAGTGCGTGCATCGAGTTGTCGAGTACAACCTTTGGCGAGTTGGGGTTCTCCAAGGCTGCCAATCCGCAACCCTTGTCAAATGGTTCGACGAGCGTTGCAATGTCGGTATCTTTGTCGTCGAAGCAGTCGCGAATAGCCTCCAACTGCGAAGGCTGGATAAAAGGCTCGTCGCCCTGCACATTGACAATGACGTCGAACTCGCCGCCCTGCTTCTCGTATGCCTCCCAGCAACGGTCCGTGCCGCTACGATGTGCGGTCGAGGTCATCTCGACCTTGCCGCCAAAGGCTCTGACGGCTTCGGCTATGCGTTCGTCGTCGGTTGCAACGACAGCGTCGTCGAGTACGCCTGCCACGCGCTCATATACGCGCTCGATTACTCGCTTGCCACCGAGCAATGCCAATGGTTTGCCCGGGAAGCGTGTGCTGGCATATCGGGCAGGAATGATTGCTATAAATTTGAGTCCGTTCTTCATTTTGTTGTTTGCTCGTTATTTCTCCAATGCTATATCAAGAACCTGCTCGTTGGTGCGAACATAGTGGAACGTCAGGCCCTCCAAATACTCTTTCTTAATCTCCTCGACATCTTTGAGGTTGTTCTCTGGCAGCAGAATGGTGTGAATGCCGGCACGTTTTGCAGCCAAAACCTTCTCCTTGACGCCACCGATAGGGGTTACGCGACCACGCAACGTTGTCTCGCCCGTCATTGCGATACGCTCGCGGACTTTGCGGCCCGTGTAGGTCGAAACAATCGAGGTTATCATCGTGATACCTGCCGATGGGCCGTCCTTTGGAATAGCACCCTCGGGAACGTGAATGTTGAGGTCGTTCTTCTCGAACATCTCGCTGTCGATGCCCAACTCCTTGTGGTGGGCCTTGACCCACTCAAAGGCGATTGTTGCCGACTCCTTCATCACGTCGCCGAGATTACCCGTGAGCGACAACTTGCCCTTGCCAGGTGTGAGCAACGACTCGATGTAGAGAATGTCGCCACCGACCTGCGTCCAAGCCAAGCCCGTCACAACGCCGACCATATCCTTGATTTCGTACTCCTCGTTCAGATACTTTGGTTTGCCGAGAATCTTCTCGATGTCGGCAGCCGAAATCTCGGCCTTGTACTCCTCCTCGAAAGCGATATGCTTTGCTCTTGCGCGAGCAATCTTTGCCAAATGCTTGTCGAGCAGACGTACGCCCGATTCGCGCGTATATTCCGATATGATTTTGCGCAACATCTCCTCCGAAACGACCATATCGCTCTCGGCTATACCGTGAGCCTCGGTCTGCTTCTTGATGAGGTGCTTTGTGGCGATTTGGATTTTGTCTTCAACGACGTAGCCCGAAATGTTGATTAACTCCATACGGTCGCGCAGTGCAGGGTTTATCGAGCCAATATCGTTGGCCGTAGCGATAAACAGTACCTTCGAGAGGTCGTACTCCGTGTCGAGATAGTTGTCGTGGAAGGTGGTGTTCTGCTCGGGGTCGAGGACCTCCAAGAGAGCCGACGAAGGGTCGCCGTGGTTGCTTACGGTGATTTTATCGACCTCGTCGAGTATGATAACCGGATTTGACGAGCCACAACGCTTGATAGTCTCGATTACGCGACCCGGCATAGCACCGATGTAGGTGCGACGGTGACCGCGAATCTCCGCCTCGTCGTGCAAACCACCGAGGGCAATGCGACCGAATTTGCGACCGAGAGCCGTTGCGACCGACTTGCCGAGCGATGTCTTACCAACTCCCGGAGGGCCGTAGAGGCAGAGTATTGGCGACTTCAAATCGCCTTTGAGCTTCAATACCGCCAGATGCTCCAATATGCGCTCCTTGACCTCGTCCAGGCCGAAGTGGTCGGCATCGAGTTGCTCGCGTGCGCATTTGAGGTCGAGGTTGTCTTTCGTCACCTCGTCCCACGGCAGGTCGAGCATCAGTTGCAGATATGTGACCTGTATCGAGTATTCGGCAATCGCAGGGTTGAGTCTTTCGAGCTTCGCCACCTCCTTGTTGAAGAGGTCGCTCACAGCCTTGCTCCACTTCTTCTTTTTTGCAGCCTCGCGCAGACGCTCCACGTCGTTGTCGGCATCTTCGCCCAACTCCTGCTGTATGGTGCGCATCTGCTGTTGGAGGTAGTAGTCGCGCTGTTGCTTGTCAATCTCCTGCTTTACCTTCTCCTGAATATCTTGTTTGAGTTCGAGCAACTGCTGCTCGCGAATCAATATTTCGAGCAACTTGCGTGAACGTGCCAATACGCCCGGCGCTTCGAGCAACATCTGACGGTCCTCGTCCGAGAGTTCGAGGTTGGAGCAGATGAAGTTCACGATGCCGCGATTTGAGTCGATGTTTTTGATGGCAAACGAGGCCTCCTTCGGAATCGACGGCGAGATGTTGATGATGTTGAGCGCGACGTCGCGAATCGACTCCACGAGGGCGTTGAACTCGACGTTGGTCTTTTCGGGTGCGCTGTCGAGCAGAGGCGTAACCTTCGCCTTGAAGAACGGATTGGTCGAGATGTACTCGCCAACCTCAATCTTCTCCAATCCCGACAAGATGACGGTCAGGTTGCCGTTTGGCATCTCCAAAATTTTCAGAATACGGGCCGCCGTACCGATGCGGTACATATCGTCGGGCGTCGGAGCCTCAATCTCGCTATTGCGCTGCAATACCGCACCAAGCAATCCGTGCTCGGCATTGACGGCACGCACCAACGCGATGCTCTTCTCGCGACCTACGGTAATAGGCGTTACCGAGCCGGGGAATAACACCGAACTGCGCAACGTCAAAATAGGCAACACCTCGGGGAGCGTAACCTCCTCGATAGTGTCCTCGTTGCCGGTCGTTACAATCGGTATGGCTTGAATCTTGTGTTCGGCCATCTCGGGCGCACAAATAATCTCTTCCAACAAAATATCGTTTTCCTTTTTAGACATATCTCAATAGTGCTTGTTACGCGTGTATATAATCATACAAAGATAATACAAAATATCCGAAAAGCGAAACGCTTTGCGGATTATTGTATTTTTTAGCTTTGACATTCCCTCCAAACCTTGCTTTGCAGAGCAAGGTTGATTTGTGTGTTACCCACCCTCTAAATCTCCCTCCTGTGAGGGAGACTTTGTCGCTCTGCTCCAAAGGCGGGGGCTTGTGAGTGAGGCTTTGTCGCTTCGCTCCGAACGAAAAGCGAAACGCTTTGCGGATTATTTACTATTTCTGGGTAGGCTGGGTTGTGCTGGGTAGATTAGTGTCGTTAGGGGCGTTAAGGGCGTTAGAGGCGTTAGAGTTTTTATTTTCCCTAATCTCCCCATTCTACCCAGCCAAAATTTTTAATTTTTAATTCTGCATTCTGCATTTTGCATTCTGCATTTTGCATTCTGCATTCTGCATTCTGCATTTTGCATTCTGCATTTTGCATTTTGCATTTTGCATTCTGCATTCTGCTTTTTGCATTTTGCATTTACCCCCCCCCAAAAAAACAAAAAAACCGCCCTGCGGTTAGCAG
>JAZQSA010000035.1:0-3895 GCA_045629905.1 Alistipes sp.
GTTAAGGGCGTTAGGGGCGTTAGGGGTGTTAGGGGCGTTAGAGGCGATGGGGTTTGCTGGGGAGACTGGGTAGAATGGGTAGAATGAGTAGGCTGGGGAATTTAGAGAGTTTAGGGAGTTTAGAGAGTTTAGGGAAAATAAAACCCTAACGCCTCTAACGACCCTAACGACCCTAATCTTCCAGCCTACCCAGCAAAACCCAGCCTACCCAGCAAAAGTTTTCCCCTTTGCCATTCAATAGCAAGCAGGCTGCGCTCTGAATAGCAAAGGGGAAAATGCAAAAAGTAATTTTTAATTTTTAATTTTTAATTTTTAATTCCTGTCCTACCCTCTCTCCACCATATTCACAATCGCCTTTTCGGCGGCCTTGCGAAGGCTCTCGTCGAGGGTGATTTCGGGTGCGAGGTTTTCGAGGCAAGTGGCTATACTTTCGAGAGTTACCATCTTCATATAGCGACACTCGTTGCAGGCGACAGCAGGGTCGCAGGTTGGTGCTGCGATAAAATTCTTTTCGGGGTATTGGCGGCGCATCTCGGTCAGGATTCCGGCCTCGGTCACGACGATAAATTCGGTGGCGTCGCAGATGCCGCAATAGTCGAGAATGCCGGCCGTTGAGCCACAGTAGTCGGCTATGGCTACCACCTCGGGCTTACACTCCGGATGCACGACAACCTTCGCCTCGGGGTGGGCCTTTTGCAGTGCGACGATGCGCTCCAACGAGAACTCCTCGTGAACGTGACACGCACCGTCCCACAGAACGATATTCTCACGGCCCGTAATCTTCTTTATATGAGAGCCGAGGTTGCGGTCGGGACCGAAGATGATAGGTTGCTGCGGGTCGATACTCTTGACAACACGCAAGGCGTTCGACGAGGTGCAGCATATATCGGTCAGTGCCTTGACCTCGACCGTAGTATTGACATACGACACGACGAGGTGGTCGGGATATTGAGCCTTAAATCGGGCGAAGGCCTCGGCATCGCACGACTCGGCAAGCGAACAACCCGCCTCGGGGTTGGGTATCAGCACCGTTTTTTCGGGTGCGAGGACCTTGGCTGTTTCGGCCATAAAGTGCACACCTGCGAAGAGTATCACGCGAGCATCGATACTGCGGGCCTTGACCGAGAGGGCGAGCGAATCGCCAAGAAAATCGGCTACGGCCTGCACCTCGGGATTGGTGTAGTAGTGGGCCAAGATGACGGCATTTTTCTCTTTTTTGAGTTGCTCGATGCGGGCAATCAGTGCGGCGGAGTTATCAACCATTTTTGTTGTTATTATTTAATATTGTTTATTTATAATTTAATTAAAATAAGATTAAAACAACAATAATAAATGCTGTTGAAACTGTCGGTAACTTTTTTCAAAAAAATTTTTAGACATCGCCCCTCTCAACCCTCTTCGATGCCGAGCCTCGTAACGGCTTGTCAGCGATAGTGATTTGCGGAGTTTTCAACAAATGTGTTTAACCTCTTTTAACATTTCAACACAGACTTTTTATCAACATTCGACCTTTGAAAAGGTGGAATAAAATGACGATAAATTGTCGATATTTTTTCCTTTTTCGTTCGGCTGTCGAAAAGTGTCGAGTTGTTAAAAACTATCAACCGTTTCTCAACACTTTTTCATCAACTTTTCAACAACTTTTTCGGCCACTTGTCGATAATAAGGCTCGACTGCCGAGTCGGTCATAGAGGCCGGGCAACCATTGTCACTACCCTCCATAATCGACTGAATGATAGGGATTTGGCCTAACAAATCGACACCCGCCTCGGTTGCATAACGCTCGGCTCCGCCACGACCAAAGAGGTAGTAGCGGTTGTTGGGCAGTTCGGCCGGAGTGAACCACGCCATATTCTCCACAATACCAACGACTTCGATGGCTACATTAGGGTTGCGGAACATCTCGACGCCTCGCACAACATCGGCCACAGCGACCTGTTGAGGAGTCGAAACGATGATGGCTCCGTCGATTGTGAGTTCCGAAATTATTGACAGATGAATGTCGCCCGTACCCGGAGGAAGGTCGATAAGCAGATAGTCGAGTTCGCCCCACTGCGTCTGGTGGATAAGTTGGCGCAACGCGCTGTTAGCCATCGTGCCTCGCCACATCAGAGCGTCGGTCGGACGGATAAACATCGCTATCGATATGAGGCGCACACCGAGGCTCTCGGCAGGCACGATAAAGTCGTTGCCGTCGATTTGTACAGCGTCGGGCAGATAATCCTCTACGCCGAACATCTTGGCTTGCGAAGGGCCGTAAATATCGGCATCGAGAACGCCTACACGGTAGCCCAATCGCGAGAGTGCTACGGCGAGGTTGGCCGTCACGGTCGATTTGCCGACGCCGCCCTTGCCCGAGGCTATGGCGATGACGTTGCCGATATGCGATGTTGTCGAGTTGCGGTGCATCTGCTCAATCTGTTCGCGCTTTTGGGCCTGTTTGTCGTCACCCTCCTTGATATAGACGATGATGTTGCGCTCGGGCAGAACCTCCTTGATTGCCGTCTCGACCTGATTTTTGATTTTGGTTGCAAACGGGTCGCGAGCCTTGCGGAAGTGCAGCGCGATTGAGACACTCTCGGGAGTCCATTTGATTGACTCCACAATACCCCCATCGATAAGATTTTCGCCGCTCTCGGGGTGGATTATTGAGCGGAGAATGTTGTGAACTACTTGCTCCATCGTTTTGTTTTTTGCTCCTACAAAGTTATAAAAATTTTTGGTACGTACTCCAAAAAGCGAAAAACTATCGCATCGGAGCGTCTAAAATCGAAAAAAAGCGTAACTTTGCGACAATTATATATATTATTAGTACTATGGCAAAAGAATTTAAGCGATATTTGGTAACATCGGCCCTTCCCTATGCCAACGGCCCTGTCCATATAGGCCACTTGGCGGGCGTATATGTTCCGTCGGACATCTATACGCGCTACCTGCGTCTGCGTGGTCGCGACGTGTTGTCGGTCTGTGGTAGCGACGAGCACGGTGTGCCTATCACCATCAAGGCCAAGCGCGAGGGTATCACTCCGCAGGAGGTCGTAGACCGCTATCACGCAATTATCAAAAAGTCGTTCGAGGACCTCGGTATCTCGTTCGACATCTACTCGCGCACCTCGTCACCTACCCACTCGGTGACCGCTTCGGAGTTCTTCCGCAAGCTCTACGACGAGGGTAAGTTTATCGAGCGCACTTCGCAACAATACTACGACGAGGAGGCAAAGATGTTCCTCGCCGACCGCTATATCGTCGGTACCTGCCCTAAATGTGGCAACGAGCGTGCCTATGGTGACCAGTGCGAGGCTTGTGGCTCTACCCTCTCGCCCGACGAACTTATCGAGCCACACTCGACTCTGTCGGGTAGTGTGCCCGTAAAGCGCGATACGAAGCATTGGTATCTGCCGCTCAACGACTACGAGCAGATGTTGCGCGAGTGGATCCTGGAGGGTCATAAGGAGTGGAAATCGAACGTTTACGGTCAGTGCAAGAGCTGGCTCGACGGCGGTCTTCAGCCGCGTGCCGTGAGCCGTGACTTGGATTGGGGTATTCCTGTTCCGGTGGAGGGTGCCGAGGGTAAGGTGCTCTATGTTTGGTTCGATGCTCCGATTGGCTATATCTCTGCAACTCAAGATCTTACGCCCGAGTGGGAGAAGTATTGGAAGAGTGAGGATACGAAGATGGTTCACTTTATTGGTAAGGATAATATTGTCTTCCACTGCATTGTCTTCCCCTCAATGCTCAAGGCGCATGGCGACTATATCCTGCCCGAGAATGTACCTTCGAACGAGTTCTTGAACCTCGAGGGTGACAAAATTTCGACCTCGCGCAACTGGGCAATCTGGTTGCATGAGTACCTGGATGAGTTCCCCGGCAAGGAGGATGTGCTGCGCTATGTTCT
>JAZQSA010000036.1:0-43474 GCA_045629905.1 Alistipes sp.
GTGGCAGTGCATTATTGCGAGCACGTCGAAGCGGTCGAGTTCGCCCTCTTTGAATAGCCTGCCTTCGGCCCAGTCGAGTGCATCATCGCCTATGCGAGTACCATTTCCGCGAGCTTTGTTGATGCCTTGCGTGTTGAGCGATTCGCACGCCATCTCAAACCAAGTGTTCTCGGGGAATGCAATAGATGCTCCGAGGATACAAATATCGACGACATTGTCGGGCAACTCTTCTGCTCGGTTGTTACAGGCCGAACAGATTGTTGCGACGGCGGCAATGATAGTTGCTATGAGGGCGGTAAATCTTCTCAAAATAGGACTAATATTGCTCCTTCTCGTTAGGGAAATCGCACGATTTCACATCTTCTACATAGTGCGAAATCGCTTCGCTCATAATGGTGTAGAGGTCGGCATAACGACGTAGGAAGCGTGGCGAAAAACCTTTATTGATGCCAAGCATATCGTGAACTACCAACACCTGACCATCGCAAGCACCACCTGCTCCGATGCCGATTGTCGGAATCGACAACTCCTTCGATACTCGCTCGGCCAATGCCGCAGGAATCTTCTCCAAGACGATGGCAAAACAGCCGGCCTCCTCCAAAAGTTTGGCGTCGCGAACCAACTTTTCGGCCTCGGCCTCCTCTTTTGCTCGAACGCTGTATGTGCCGAATTTGTGGATTGATTGTGGTGTAAGACCGAGGTGGCCCATAACGGGGATACCTGCGGTAAGGATTCGCTTAATAGAGTCGAGAATCTCCTCGCCACCCTCCATCTTTACGGCATCGGCTCCGGTCTCCTTCATAATGCGGATAGCCGAGTCGAGCGCAGCCTGCGAGTCGCCTTGATATGTTCCGAAAGGCATATCGCATACAACCAAAGCGCGCTCAACGGCACGCACAACCGACGATGCGTGGTAAATCATTTGGTCGAGCGTGATAGGCAGGGTGGTCTCGAAGCCTGCCATAACATTTGCGGCCGAGTCGCCAACAAGAATCACATCGACGCCTGCGCCATCGACAATCTTGGCCATCGAATAATCGTATGAGGTGAGCATCGAAATCTTCTCGCCTCTATCCTTCATCTCTTTGAGTCGCAATGTGGTGACGGCTCTGACTTTGCTCTCTACTGACATCTGTATAGTATGGTTTTTGATTTGTGAAGGCAAAGATATGAAAAAATATGTTATCAGTGCATTTGTTTGAAAAAGTTTCATATATTTGTATATTAAATACTTTTTACTATGAATAAAGTTATAGTTATCGGAAGTTCCAATACTGATATGGTGGTTCGCTCGGAACGTTTGCCTCGTCCAGGAGAGACAGTGCTTGGTGGAGGTTTTGTAATGGCGGGAGGCGGCAAGGGCGCTAATCAGGCCGTTGCGGTTGCCCGTATGGGTCACAAGGTTATTTTTGCGGCGGCATTGGGACGCGACATCTTCGGTGACGATGCGGTGCGTCAGTATGGTCGCTATGGAATTGATACATCTTATATCGTTCGCAAGGATACGCCATCGGGCGTTGCGCTTATTATGGTCGATTCTGCTGCGCAAAACTCTATATCGGTGGCGCTTGGAGCCAACTCCGAGTTGTCGGTGGGCGATGTGATGCCTGCACTCGAACAGATTGAGGCGGGCGATATTGTGCTTTTGCAGTTGGAGATACCAATGGATACGGTTGCAGCAACGGTCGCAGTCGCTGCTGCCAAAGGTGCAAGAGTTGTTCTCAACCCTGCTCCTGCCGCAACGGTGTCGGAAGAGGTGCTGTCGAAACTCTATCTTATCACTCCAAACCAAACCGAGGCGGAGTTGCTCACGGGTATTGCGGTCAATGACGAAGCATCGGCTCGTTTGGCTGCCGAGGCTCTTCGTCGTAGTGGCGTAAGCAGGGTGGTTATCACTATGGGTAGTCAGGGCGCACTGCTCGATGATGGCGGCCACTTCGAGATTATAGAGGCGCGTAAGGTTGCAGCTGTTGATACTACTGCGGCAGGCGATGTCTATAACGGCGCGTTGTGTGCAGCGTTGGCCGAAGGCTTGTCGCTTGTCGAGGCGTTGCGCTTCGCAACCAAAGCGTCGGCAATTTCGGTTACGCGAATGGGCGCACAGCCATCAATTCCTTCGCGCGAAGAGGTCGATAATTTCTAAAATAAAACAAACTAACAACTAAATCTAATACCTATGTTTATCGTAAGTAACTACATCTTGGCAGTTGTATTCTGCTTTATTACAATGTTGTGCTGGGGTTCGTGGGGTAATACCCAGAAACTCGCCGGCAAAACTTGGCGTTATGAACTCTTCTATTGGGACTACGTTATCGGTATGGTCCTCTTTACGCTCCTACTCGGCTTTACGATGGGTAGCATTGGTGATGAAGGTCGTCCGTTTATTGCCGACCTCGGACAGGCCGACTGGAAGAATATTGGCTGGGTTATTCTTGGCGGTGTGATTTTCAACGCTTCGAACATCTTGCTTTCGGCTTCGACCTCGTTGGCGGGTATGGCTGTGGCATTCCCTCTTGGTTGTGGCTTGGCTCTCGTGCTGGGTGTTATCAACAACTACCTCGAACAAGCGAAGGGTAATCCGTGGTTGCTCGGCTTGGGCGTTTTGCTCGTTGTTATAGCGGTTGTATGCAATGGTATTGCAGCAGGTCGTGTCGCAAAAGGTGGCGAGCAGAATAAGGGTCGTGCGAAGGGCATTGTTCTGGCTATATTGGCAGGTCTGTTGATGTCGACCTTCTATCGCTTTGTGGTTAAGGGTATGGATATCGAAAACTTTGTTTCGCCAGAGGCGGGCAAACTTACCCCTTACTCGGCAATATTCATCTTCTCGGTGGGCGTTCTTTTGTCGAATGTTATCTTCAATACGATTATAATGAAGAAGCCTTTTGTGGGCGCACCTGTATCGTATAGCGAGTACTTCAAAGGCTCTTTCTCGACCCACCTTGTTGGTATTCTCGGCGGTGTGATTTGGTGTCTTGGTACAGCATTCTCCTACATTGCCGCAGGTAAGGCCGGAGCTGCCGTTTCCTATGCGCTTGGTCAGGGTGCGCCGATGATTGCAGCTTTCTGGGGTGTATTTATCTGGAAGGAGTTTAAGGGTGCCGACGGTAAGACCAATGCACTGCTCGCATTGATGTTTTTGCTCTTTATTGTCGGACTTGCTGTTATTGTTAAGGCCGGTATGTAAAAATAGATTTTATGCAGCATTTGCTGCGTTATGCTCAATCCCCAAGACGGTCACATACGCCAAGTATGCTCCTGTCTTGGGGATTTTCGCAAGCCTGGTAACTGCTTGCCTAAAATGCAACTTTTGGGAAAATCGATTTTATAAGGTCTTTGCTTCCGCTAACGTTTTTGTCTGCAATGGGCAGTACGGCAAGTACAGCCCATCGCCGCCAAAACCGCCGAGCGTTGCAAAGCCTCTTCTAAAATCAATTTTAGGTCACCAGGGGGTGGCTTTATAAGCCTCTCTTTTACCGATGTCGATAATAAAAGGAGTTTGAGGTTTCTCAAACTCCTTTTATTATGGTTGTGCGGTGAGGATTACTCCTCGCTCTGCCCCTCGTTTTCGTCAGGCAACTTGAACTCCGTGAAACCTGCCTCGACGAGCATATTGAACCAAGCGACAGCCTTCTTGATGTCCGAAACGTGTACGCGCTCACGGTCATACTCCGGAAGTACAGTGCCGAAGAACTCCTTTAAGCGGTCGTTCGACTCTTTATGCGAGAGAGCCTGCTTGCCTTCGGTGTGGGCATACATACGGGTAAATACATCGGCAAGAGCGATGTCCTCACCCTCGGTAAACATCGAGATTTCGGTCAAGGCGCTGACGCGGCTGTTTGCAGCAGCATTCATACGCTTGCCATCGAGCAGCGACTCTACAATCACACCGTTGCGCGACTGTGCGATATAACGGAACAAACCAGCCTGTCCCGAGATTGCTAAAATGTCTTTCAATTCCATAATTATGTAATGTGTTAGTTTTGTTTAATCGTTACGTCTAATTTAGGGTATGGGAAGTTTATGCCGTGCTTTGGCAACTCCTTGTATATCTTTTCGTTGATGTCGAAAGTGAGATTCCAGTATTCGCTATTTGCGGTCCACGCACGAACGGTTAATATGACGGCCGAGTCGGCAAGCTCCGAGACTACAACCATTGGCGCAGCCGGCTCGCTTAATACGCGGCTGTCGGCATTGAGCATCTCGATAATCTTTTCGCGTGCGATGTCGATGTTGTCACCATAGCTTATTGCAATTTTCCAATCAACGCGACGAGTGTCGGGTTGCGAGGCGTTGTCGATAATCGATGTCGATATGCCACTATTAGGGATATAGACGATGCGGTTGTCGGGGGTGGTGATTTTGGTCGAGAATAGGCCGATTTCGCGAACTGTACCCGATTGACCTTGTGCTGTTATGAAGTCGCCAACACGATAAGGACGCAACAAAAGAAGGATAACGCCACCTGCGAAGTTCTGCAACGTGCCACTCAAAGCCATACCGACAGCCAAACCTGCCGAGGCGAAGAGAGCAACAAACGAGGTTGTATTGATGCCGAGTGTTTGGACTGCTGCAAGGATTACGAGTATCATCATAACTACCTGGACCATACTGCGTAGGAATATGCGCAATGAGGCATCGACGTTGCGACGCTCGAAAGCGAGATTCATAATGCGAAGAATCCACGTCGTTATAAGCTTACCGACCAAATAGATGGCAAAAGCAAGGATAATCTTAAAGAGAATCCAGCCTCCCTGCGATAGAAGCGAGTTGAAGGTCTCGTTGTAGTCGATATTTAGAACTGTATCGACCACCTCGCGAAGTCGCGCCTTCTGTACCGAATCCGATACGATTAAATCCTTGATAGTCTCCGTTGTATCGCTTTGGAGTAGAAATGTCATAGTCGTAGCTTGTATAATAACTGTTTTCGCTCGCGAAAATAGTAAAAAATATTGGAATTGTCGGAGAGTCTGTGCTAAAATCGATATTTATTACTATCTTTGTACAAATTGAATAACCTAAAACCTAATAGAAATATGAAAAAACTTGTATTGTTTGTGGCTGCCATTTTCACAGCATCGATGGTGGTTGCACAGCCTTTGATGAGTCACGAAGAGGCCGAAGCGAAGGCGGTAGAGGTAATCAAAAAACTTACGCTCGAAGAGAAACTCTCGATGACGCAGGGTCACAACCGTTTCTTCCTGCCGGGCGTACCTGCGAAGGGCTTGCCTCATATCTATACGACCGATGCCTCGATGGGTGTCAAGAATAAGCAGAAGTTGCGCGACGATGCGGAGGTTAAGTTGGCCGAGCGCACAACGCAATTTCCAGCCTTTATAATGATGGCTGCAACATTTAATACCGACCTTGCCTATGCCTATGGTCACGCTGTTGGCGAGGAGGCTCGTATGGCGGGTGCAGGCGTGATTCTCGGCCCTGGTATGAATATCTATCGTAATTCGCAGTGTGGTCGTAACTTTGAGTATGTTGGCGAAGACCCTTGCTTGGCTGCCGAATTGATGAAAACCTATATTACGGGTATGCAATCTACCGGTACGTTGGCTTGTGCAAAGCACTTCCTCTGCAATCAGACCGAGTTCTATCGTCGTCGCTCCAATTCGATTGTCGATGAGCGTGCGATTATGGAGATATATGTGCCGGCATTTAAGGCTTCGATTGATGCCGATGTAGCAACCGTGATGACCTCCTACAACCTGCTTAATGGCGAGTGGGCCGGTCAGAGTAAGTATGTGATTACCGACCTGCTGCGCGGAACGCTGGGCTTCAAAGGCCTCGTGATGTCGGACTGGAACTCCCTCTATGATTGGAAGAAGGTTATCGCTTCGGGCCAAAATCTCGATATGCCTGGCGATCCTGCTCACTATATCAAAAAGACGCCTGCGCAACTTGTTGCCGAGGGTGAGGTAACAGAGGCCGATATCGATAAGATGATTTTGCCGCTCGTGGCTACCTGTATTCGTTGGGGCCTCTACGACCGCTATAATAGTGGCAATCAGTACGACCATTCGCTCGAAGCTAAATTGCCCGACCACTTGAAGGTGTCGTACCAGACGGCTGCCGAGGGTGCGGTACTGTTGGAGAATAACGGTATCCTCCCACTCTCGACTTCGCGCAAGGTGCTTGTTGTTGGTCGTCGTTGGCTTGACGACGTTCCTCACGGTGGCGGTGCTGCTCGTGTGACGGGCTACGACCATCAGCCATTGCGTAAGGTCTTTACCAACGCTTTTGGCTCAAATGTTTCGTTTGCGAAGAGCGCTACGGCCGAGGAGTTGAAGGCTGCCGATGTAGTTATTGTTGTGACGGGTACCTACGACTCGGAGTCTACCGAGCGTCCGTTTGAGATGGAGAAGCGCGACGAGGAGGCTGTCCGCCTTGCTGTTGCCAATAATCCTAATACTATCGTTTTGGTTCATTCGGGTTCGGGTATCAATATGTCGGCGTGGTCGGATAAGTGTGCCGCTCTGCTCTATGCTTGGTATCCTGGTCAGAATGGTATGGAGGCCATCTGCGATATTATCACGGGTAAAGTAAATCCTTCGGGTAAGTTGCCGATGACCATCGAACGCTCGTTCAAGGATTCGCCGGCTGTTAATACGGTGCCGGTTGGCTTCAACCTTGCCAAAGCCAAGGGTAATCCAAACGAAAAGGCATTCTATCCTTGGACCTACGATGTTCACTACGATGAGTCGATATTGGTGGGCTATCGTTGGTTTGAGACAAAGGGTATTAAGCCTCTCTATCCGTTTGGCTATGGCTTGTCGTATACCAAGTTTGAGTTGAAAAATCCGAAAGTGCTTGCTCGTGGCAAGGTCAAGACCCTCACCGACGAGAAGCCTATAAAGGTGGCTATCGAGGTCGCAAATACGGGCGAGAAAGCAGGTGCCGAGGTTGTTCAACTCTATGTTTCGGAGAAGAATCCGTCGGTTTTGCGCCCTGTTAAGGAGTTGAAGGCATTCCGTAAGGTGTCGCTTGCTGCTGGTGCGAAGGAGGTTGTTACGTTCGAGGTTGATAAAAGTATGCTTGCTTTCTGGAACGACCAGACCCACGCTTGGCAAACCAATGCGGGCGAATATGTCATTTCGCTCGGTACATCGTCGGCCGATATTATTGCTGCGTTGCCTATTATGGTGCAGTAAAAATATGATGAGATTTTATGAGCCCACCCGCAAAAGGTGGGCTTTTTTTTATGCAATACCTCTTGATGAGTGTTGTTTGTAAAGAAAATTTTGTATATTTGCGTTGTCAAGTGCCGTATAGCGCTTGGCACGACATATAGAAAGTGTTTTCGCACGTCCTTCAAAGAAAATGTGGAAGTTTTCAGTGTAGTAGGGCAACGAACAGCACTCATTTCTTGTTTAGATTATGGTACGCATCGTATGATGTTTGCTACTCCATATCTATTCAAGTGTGGGGTATTGCATCATCGTTTACTACTACAAGGGTCTTTCCACAACCTTCTTTGAGGTAAACGAAATCGACTCCACGCTTTCTTTTTTATATGCATAAGTACATAGCCGTATAGGAGCCGGACGGTAAAGTTGAAATTTATTGTTAAACCTAAATATCAATTTTACTATGAAGAAATTTATTGTTGCAATCTTAATGGTTGCTGTAGCAACAACTGCCGTTGCTCAGAAAGTTTCAAAAGCGGCCTCAAAACAAGCTAAAGAATTCGCCAAGCAGGGTTGGCTTGTCACCCCAGGCTCATTGCCACTTGAACAGCAGTTTGAGCGTTCGTATCAGATGCGTGGTCAAATCGATGATATGGGCTATCCTAAATTTATTATAGCGGAAGCAAAGACGCCTGGTAAATCTTATGATGCTGCAAAGATGCAGGCGTTAGATCTTGCTAAAATAAATCTTGCGGGTTTAATTCAAACAGAGGTTGCTGCTCTGATTGAGGGAAACGCTGCTAACAAACAATTGGCTGCCGAGGATGCCGAGTCTGTTGCGGAGACCGTTCAAGCGAGCAAGAGCCTTATCGCCCAAAGCATAGGACGTGTAATTACGGTAGTAGAGTGTTATCAAGTAAATAAAAATAAGACAACTACAGTTTATGTTAGTATTGCCTACAACCAGAAGATGGCGATGGAGGCAGCGAAGAGCGTAATTCGTGAAGAGTTGGAGAAGAAAGGCGAAAAACTTCACGCGCAGTTGGATAAGTTACTTGCACGTTAATCAATTCCCTTATGTTGCGTAACATATTGTTGATAGTTACACTCTTGTTGCTCTCTGTCGGCGCATCGGCGCAAAAGGTGCGAACGGTAAAGGGTGAATGTACCTACTATCCGCCCGAAAATATTTCGCTCGAACAGGCCAAAGCAAAGGCTATCGAGCGAGCGCGCCTCGAAGCGATTGCTGCCGAGTTTGGAACTAATGTTTCGCAGACCAATACGGTTGTGATGTCTAATAGTAACGAAGAATCGAATACTCGATACAACTCCTATGGCTCAACCGAAGTTAAAGGTGATTGGATAGCCGATATTACCGAACCAGAAGTGGCGGTAAGTTATGCTAATGGTATGCTTGCCATTAAGGTTAAGGTGGAGGGCAAGGTACGTGAGCGTAATTCTGCCGATGTAGAGATTCAAGCGACTACGCTTTGTAATGATGTTGAAAGTGAGAGGTTCAAAAATAATGACCGCTTTTCGATTAAATTCAAGGCTGCGGCTAATGGTTTCCTGTCAATTTACCTATTGGACGATAATGTCAGTCAGGCCTATTGTCTTTTGCCATATGAGAATGAAAATGGTATGGCTCGCGCTATCACCAAGGGTAAAACTTATACGTTGCTATCGACGGCCGACCCAGTTTATCCGTATCGCGAAGCAACAATACTTACGACCGATAAGAGTGTAGACTATAATCGCATCGCAATTATATTCTCGACTACAAAGTTCTCAATGCCGCTTACCGAGCAAGGCGAATATCTGCCCGAACTCTCTGTTGAAGGTTTTGAACGGTGGTTGCATAAAAATAGAATAAAAGATGCCTCTATGAGTGTAATATATAAAACATTGGAAATTAGAAAGTAAAAGAGTATGAGAAAATTTATTTTAATACTTGTTGGCTTGTTGTCCGTGTCGGTAACGTATGGACAGTTCAATTTCTCTTTTGGTAATGGCAATAATAGTCAGAACAATGGTTCAGGCGCTAATCATATTGATATTGGTAATACGCTGACATTAAAGCGTGTTACAAGAACGCAGAAATTGTATGGCTTTTCTAAAACGATAACCATTAACGGCACAAAGACCTATTGGGTGTCTGATAACAATGCTTGCTTTGATTATCGTATTATCGCGCAAAAGGGGTATTTTGTGCATAAAAAGACGTCGATTATGACGGGAGAATTAGTAGAGACGAAGATGCCTGCCTATGGTCTGATAGATGGCAATAATCGTGTTGTTGTTCCTTGTGTGTATGCCGAAATAACTATTGAGCCTGATAAGGGGTGTATCGTGCTTCATTCTTGCAATAAAAAATACTCCGATGATAAATATGGCTTGGTGGATTTTGATGGTAAAGAGGTTCTTCCTATAAAGTATTCAGAGAAGAATATTTGGAAGGGGTACGATAAATTGTCAAGTGAATTTAAAAATAAATGCATTGAACTGTACAATAGTAAAAATAAAGAGTATCTGGCAAAAGCGGAAAAGAGAGGTGCTGCTGCCCAAAATGGCGAATTATATGCTAGCGAAAAGACAGAAACAGCGAGACCTGCGCCAAAATCGGATGTTGATGTAAATATACCCGTTACGAATAACAATGCATCGAATACATTTGTGCTAATTATTGCCAACGAGGATTACGAGTTTATTGACGACGTTCAGTATGCACTTAATGATGGCGAGACGTTTCGTGAGTATTGCATAAAGACTTTGGGCGTGCCAGAGCGTCAGGTTTGGATGTATAAAAACGCTTCGGCAGGAATTATCTCGGGCGGTGTAGATAAGATGATGCAGGCGATGAGCATCTTTGACAATGCGAAGGCGATAGTTTACTATTGTGGACACGGTATTCCTGACGAGAAGACGGGTGATGCATATTTGGTTCCAACTGATGGTAAGGGAACTAATGTGGCGACTTGTTATAGTTTGAACAAACTTTACACTACGCTTGCTTCGGTTAAATCGTCGAGTGTAACCTACTTTATGGACGCTTGCTTTACGGGTGCAAATCGTGATGGTTCTATGCTTGTTGCCGCTCGAGGTGTTGCACGCGAGGCCAAAAAAGAGATAATTAAGGGAAATACCGTTGTATTCTCGGCAGCTTCGGGCGATGAGACTGCTATGCCATTTAAGGAAAAAGAGCACGGCTTGTTTACATATTTCTTATTGAAGAAGTTGCAAGAGACAAAGGGTGATGTGTCGTATGGTGAGTTGGCCGATTATATCCGTGAAAATGTGAAGAAAGAGGCATTCTTGACCAATGAGAAACCGCAAAATCCGGTAATTGCTACAAGCGAGGCATCGACCGCTACTTGGAGAAATATGAAGATGTAAATACAATTTAATAATCCTATTTTTAACTAAAAACTCAAAATCTTATGAAAAAACTATTGATGTTGGCAACAGTTGTAATTGCAATGTTGCTGTGTGAGAGTGCGGTGGCACAAAAACGAATTGTGATTAACTCGCGTCCGGCTGGTGCTACGGTTTGGATTAATAACGCTCCAACCAACCAGCAAACTCCTGCCGTTATTAAAAATCCTGGCGGCAAATCGTTTACCGTAACTTGCAAGAAGAAGGGTTACGAGGACGGAAAGGTGATGGTTATTAAGCGTAAGGGCTACGATGGAAAGAAGGTTTATCAAGATGAGGTAAATGTGGAGCTTACACCTAACCCTTATACGAAAGATACTTCGATTCCTCAGGGTGCTGCAAAAGAGGTTGTAACCCGTGACAATCCTGGCGGAACGACTTTGGAGCGTACGGTTATCCGTTGGTACTTTGAGTCTCAACCGCAGGGCGCTCGTATCTTCTGGCGTGTAATTTCGAGTGTTCCTGACCAGGTTAAAAATACTAACGAGTTGTGGCTCGGTAACACTCCATTTGAGGAGACTCGTTCGTTTAACATTCAGGGCTTGACCTACGAAAATGCTCGCGATGTGCAGATTGAAATCAAAGTGCGTCGTCAGGGCTACCTCGACCAGACAAAGCGTTTCAATGTTCGTCAGGCCGTTGATCAGCAGGAGATTAGCTCGTTCTTCGATATGGTTAAAGCCGAGTAATAGTCTGAAATTAGTATTGTGAATTTTCTCGATAGGGTGGGTATCGGTTATCGGCTGATACCCACCTTGTTATTGCGTGATTTTGACTATTGGCCATTATTGACTATCTTTGTGCCGAAATAGAATAATAAAAGAGAGTTGTTTATGAAGAAAGTACTGTCGTTTTCGGTGCTGTTGTTGGTTGGATTGCTTTTGTCGCAAACACTCCCTGCGTGGCTTGGCGAGTCGTATGGCGAGTTTAAGCATTTGGTGGAGGTAATGCTCGGAGTCTGCTTGGCCTTTATTATGATAAATGTTGGCCGAGAGTTCGAGATAGACAAGTCGAATGTTCGGATTTACGTTAAAGACTATTTTGTTGCGATGTTTGCTGCGGCTGTGCCGTGGGTTTTGATTACTATTTACTATGTCTTTGCGTTGATGCCGTCGGAGTGGTGGAGTGAAGGCGATACTTGGAAAGAGACTCTGCTTTTGAGCCGATTTGCTGCGCCTACGTCGGCGGGAATTTTGTTCTCGATGTTGGCGGCAATGAACCTGCAAAAGAGTTGGATATATCAAAAGGCGCAAACGTTGGCGATATTCGACGATCTCGACACAATAATTCTTATGGTGCCGTTGCAGGTTGCAATGATTGGCGAGTTGAATTGGCAGATGGTTGCGATGTTGCTGGTTATCGTTCTGCTCTTTGTGCTAGGGTGGCGCTATATGTCGTGTTTGAAGGTGCGCCAAACTTGGTTTGCGATATTTACCTACGCGGTGCTTGTTTATGGAGCTACCTACGCAATATACGTTGTGACACAACACTTCTTTGGAGCAAAAGGTGCAATTCATATCGAGGTTTTGCTTCCGGCATTTGTCTTTGGTATGATTATCAAAAATAAGCACGTAGGCGGTCGAACCGAGGAGCGTGCCGCGACAACCATTTCGCTTATATTTATGCTCTTGGTAGGTATGAGTATGCCGTTGATTGATATGAGTGGTGCGGCTCAAACCGCCGAGGAGACGAGTCGTATCGCGACAATTCCGATGATGTCGGGTTGGGTAATTGCGCTTCACGTTTTGGCTGTTACGTTGTTGTCGAACATCGGTAAGTTGGTACCTCTCTTCTTCTATCGCAACCGTACGTTTGTTGAGCGATTGGCCTTGTCGGTCGGTATGTTTACTCGTGGCGAGGTTGGTGCAGGAGTTGTGTTTATTGCGATTGGTTACAATATTGGCGGTCCGGTGTTGTTGATTTCGGTGCTGACATTGGTGCTTAATTTGGTCCTTACGGGTGGCTTCGTTTTGATTGTTAAGCGTTTGTCGCTCAAAGCCTACGGCAAGTAAATCGGGCCTAATAAATAAAAAAGTGACATTTGTGTATCGCAAATGTCACTTTTTTTATTAAATGTGATGTATAAATCATAAAAATTGCTAACTTTGTTAGTTGAATAACACATATTGCACGGAAAGTATATAAAACTCAATATTATCAATTATGGCAAAAGAACTTAAAATCAGAGACTTAACGTTGCGCGACGGTCAGCAGTCGTCGTTTGCAACCCGAATGACGCAGGCTCAAATCGAGCGATGCCTGCCTTATTACAAGGACGCCCACTTCTTCGCTATGGAGGTTTGGGGTGGTGCAGTGCCTGATTCGGTAATGCGTTATCTCGGCGAGAACCCGTGGTATCGTCTCGAAAGCATTAAGAAAGCGGTTGGCGATGTGTCGAAACTTACAGCTCTTTCGCGTGGTCGTAACCTCTTTGGCTATGCTCCATATACCGACGAGATTATCGAGGGTTTCTGCCGCAACTCTATCGAGAGCGGTTTGGGTATTATGCGTATCTTCGACTGTTTGAACGACGTTGATAACGTAAAGTCTACTATCAAATACGTTAAGAAGTATGGCGGTATTGCCGATTGCGCAGTATGTTATACCGTAGACCCTAAATATCCAAAGTTGAGCCTTTGGGATAAGATTAAGGGCAAGAAGAACCCTGCTCCTGTATTTACCGACGAGTACTTTGTATCGAAGGCGAAGGAGGTTGCTGCTTTGGGTGCCGATATGATTACCATCAAGGATATGTCGGGTCTGATTCCGCCTCATCGTGTCAGCGCTCTTATCAAGAAATTGAAGGCAGCGGTGAATATTCCTATCGATTTCCATACACACTGTACTCCTGGCTATGGTTTGGCTTCGGTTTATGCTGCTATTGCGGCTGGTGTCGATGTTGTTGATACCAACTGCTGGTGGTTTGGTGGTGGTACGGGCGCACCTGCTTTGGAGCTTGTATACCTCTTTACCCAGAAGCTCGGCATCGACTTGGGTGTAAATATGGAGGCTGTTGCCAAGATTAACGAGCAGTTGAAGGATATTCGTTCGGAGTTGAACGTCTCGGTGTTTGGCAAGGATAAGCCTGCTCCAAAGCCATTCAATCCGCTTACCGACGCTACACCTGCCGAGGTTGAGGCTGAACTCAACCGTGCCGTTAAGGCTGCCGAGAAGGAGGACTTCGCAACGTTGCTCGACGCTGCGCAGAAGATTGAGGCATACTTCGGCTTCCCTGCTCCTAATAAGCTCGTTCAGGAGGCGGAGATTCCTGGCGGTATGTACTCGAATATGGTTGCGCAGTTGCAGGCCCTCAAAGCCGAGGATATCCTTCCACGTTCGATGGAGTTGATTCCGACTGTTCGTTTGTCGGCTGGTTTGCCACCGCTCGTAACTCCAACATCGCAGATTGTCGGCGCACAGGCAGTAAACTGCGCTCTCGACGAGAAGGCCGGTCGTCCGATGTATACAACCAAGAACAATCAGTTCGTAAATCTCGTTAAGGGCGAATATGGTAAGACCCCTGTTGCCGTAGACCCTGAATTCCGCTTCAAGATTTGTGGCGTGCGCGAGGAGACCAACTACGATATTTCGAAGTATCAGAAGCAACCAAATCCTGAACTCGCCGAGGCCGGTGGCGTACGTCTTGCCGAGAACGAGAAGGAGGAGTTGTTGCTCGAATTGTTCCCACTCGTAGCAAAACCATACCTCACAAAGGTTAAGACCGAGGCATATGAGGCAAAGAAGGCGCAAGAGGCTCCTGCTGCTGCGGAGGTTAAGGCCGAGGTTGTAGTCGAGAAGAAGGCTCCTATTACGGGCAAGACAATCGTTGCTCCGCTCCCTGGTAAGGTTATCGACCTCAAAGTTAAGGTTGGCGAAGTTGTTAAAGCCGGTCAGGAGGTTGTCGTTTTGGAGGCGATGAAGATGGAGAACTCGATTACGTCGGACTATACAGGCGTTGTTAAGCAGATTTTGGTTGCTGTTGGCGACAATGTTGCAACCGATGCTTTGCTTATCGAGATTGACGACACCGTAACTACCGCTCCAAAGGCTGCTGCTCCTGCTGCTGCGCCAAAGGCTGCCGTTTCGGGCAATAAGATTACCGCTCCACTGCCTGGTCGTGTTATTGCGATGAAGGTTAATGTTGGCGATAGCGTTGCTGTTGGTCAGGAGGTTGTTGTTTTGGAGGCAATGAAGATGGAGAACTCCATCACTTCCGATTATGCCGGTACTGTTTTGGAGGTGCTTGCAGCCGAGGGTGACAATGTGGCTACCGATGCAACATTGATTATTGTTGGATAGTTATAAACCTTGATAAAACTTGAATTTATGGGATTCCTTAAAGAATTTAAGACCTTTGCGCTCAAAGGTAACGTGATGGATATGGCTGTCGGTGTTATCATCGGTGGTGCATTTGGTAAGATTGTAACATCGCTCGTCAACGATATTATTATGCCTCCTATCGGCTTGCTCGTTGGTGGTATGGATTTTACCAATCTCAATCTGACGATTAAGCCGGCCGAGATTATCGATGGCGTCGAGAAGGCTGCTGCCGTAACGTGGAACTATGGCGCATTTATCCAGCAGGTTGTTGATTTCACAATCTTGGCATTCTGTATCTTTGTGATGGTGAAGGTTATGAACCGCCTTACAAAGAAGGAGGAGGCTAAACCTGCACCGGCTCCTGCTCCACCTGCTCCATCGAAGGAGGAGGTTCTCTTGACCGAGATTCGCGACCTTTTGAAGGAGAAGAAATAGTCGATAACGGTTGTATGAGAAAGGTGTTGCATTTTGCGACACCTTTTTTTTGTATTTATAAGGAAAGATTGTAACTTTGTAGAACAATGTTCCCAAATATTTATGCTATGAAGAGAGCGTTTTTCTCTATATTTATTCTTTTGTGCTTGGCTGTCGTGACCGCCTCGGCCCAAACTCCGAGCAACTCGATTATCGTCGATGCGGCCTCGTTCCGCCCTGTGCAGACCGATGCACTGACGGGGATCGCTATCGACCCGATTGGGCTCGACGGCTCGAAACGCCCTTGCACGCGCCTGAAAATGCGAATCAACCGTATGACACGCGAAGAGATTGGTGAGTTGAGTTTTCGCTTGCGTGGTGGTGTCATCGACCTGCGCAAGCAAGTTGTGGCCCACGAGGGCAATGGCCTGATTATCGAGATGACCGCCTACAAAAATACGGTTTTCTATCTCCAACACCCTCGCTTCGGTATGTCGAACGAGGTGACAATCTCGACCGAGGGCAACAAGGAGTACTATATCGAGGCGTCGCTCAATCAACTCTACCCAATCACGGTGCAGTCCAACGTTCCCGACGTCGAGGTCTATATCGACGGCGCGTTGGTCGGCCGCACCAATGCCGAGTGTGTGCTGTCGGTTGCCGACGTTTTGCCTGGCCAGCACCGCTTGAAGATGGTCTATGGCTCGTCGGTCAAAGAGCAGACCGTCGAGGTGCATCGCAATAGTACCTTTTTTCATCAGGAGGTCGATGCCGAGGGTACTAAGTCGCAATATGTACTCTTTTCGGTTCAACCTGCTACGGCGGTTGTTACACTCAATGGCGAGATTCTCCCACTCGACGAGGGTGGCAATACCTATAAAACTCTTCCGCCGGGGGCGTACGCCTATCGTGTCGAGGCGCAGGAGTACCACGCCGAGGAGGGTCGTATTGTAGTCAGTGGCGAGAAGGTTGTGAAGAGCATCGCGCTCCGCCCTGCATTTGGCTGGTTGAAGGTCGTAGGCTCGTCGGTCGATGGCGCAACTATCTATGTCGATAACCAACGCAAGGGCGTAGCCCCTATAAGCGAAGCGATACGTTTGGCGAGTGGCGACCATACGGTGCATATCGTTAAGCGTAAGTATAAGAACTATACGACGCAGGTCACTATCACCGATAACCAAACCTCGACCCTCACTCCATCGCTTGCAGCCAACTTCGCTGTTGTGTCGCTCTCGGTTGCCGATGGTGCCGAGATTTGGGTTGATAACGAGCATAAAGGTAATGGCTCGTGGCGTGGCGAACTCGAAATTGGCAGCCATCGCGTAGAGTGCCGTAAAGCAGGCCACCGAACTTCGGAAGAGGGTGTCGAGGTGGCAACATCTGCACCGATTGCGCGTGCGCTGACCGCTCCGTCGCCAATCAATGGCTCGCTCGATGTTGTTTCGTCGCCACTAATGGCCGAGGTGTGGGTCGATGGCCGCAATGTGGGCAATACGCCACTTACAATGTCTTCGATTCTTGTGGGCAAACACACCGTCGAATTGCGTAAAGATGGTTATACGACTGTGTCGCGCGAAGTCACCATCACCGAGGGCCAAACGGCAACTCTCGAAGCTACGCTCTCGAAACAAGCCCCTATCGATAACAGTTTCTGCGAGATGATTTTTGTTAAGGGTGGTACATTTACTATGGGCGCGACCGAGGAGCAGGGTAGCGATGCGTGGACTATCGAGAAACCTGCCCATAGCGTAACGGTGTCGGATTTTTGTATCGGTAAATACGAGGTAACCCAAGCGCAATGGAAGGCGATAATGGGTAATAATCCAAGCAAGAGAATTGGCGATGATCTTCCTGTCGAGAGGGTTAGTTGGGATGATATTCAGGAATTTATTAGGAAACTTTATCAAAAGACGGGCCGAAAGTACCGCCTACCAACCGAAGCCGAATGGGAGTATTCCGCTCGTGGCGGAGCAAATAGTGGGGGCTATAAATATAGCGGTAGTAACGATATTGGCGCAGTTGCGTGGTACAAAGATAACAGCGATGGTAAAACCTACCCTGTTGGACAAAAGCAACCAAATGAACTCGGTCTCTACGATATGTGTGGTAATGTTATGGAGTGGTGTCAAGATTGGTTTAGCAGTAGTTACTATTTTAATGGGCCACAAACTAACCCTATTGGGCCAAATAGAGGCTCTCGTCGTATATTGCGTGGCGGTGGCTGGAATTACTCCGCGAGATTCTGTCGTGTTTCGTTTCGTGCCAATAGCACGCCGTGGGATAGGGACGACTATTTTGGCTTCCGCCTTGTTTGTGAGCCATCGACTACCAAGGAGACCTATAAGGTTGGTGATTACTACAATGTTGGCGGTAAGGAGGGTGTTGTTTTCGAGGTAACCTCCGATGGCCGACACGGTAAGATTGTCTGTCTGGACGATTTAGGAAAGATGACGTGGTATGAGGCTAATAAGGCTTGTGAACAAATGGGCAATGGCTGGTATCTGCCTGCCAAAGAGGAGTTGTTGGAAATTCGTAGATTATATAGAACTCTTAATTCAGCCATCGAAAATCGAGGCCGAGAACTATTTGTTTATGGTGGCGCATATTGGTCTTCAACGCCGCGAGAAGAGGAGCCAAGGTTTAAACATTGTGCAGTTTATAGCGATGATACCCACTACAGCGATGATGGCTACACTCATACTGTGCGCGCCGTGTCGGCTTTTTAAGAATTAGGCTTTATGCTTTTGCCCTCTGCAAATCTGCGGAGGGCGTTTTTTTGGGGGGCAGAATGCAGAATGCAAAATGCAAAATGCAGAATTAAAAATTAAAAATTTTTGGCTGGGTAGGCTGGGTAGGCTGGGTAGGCTGGGTAGGCTGGGTAGTGCTGGGTAGTGCTGGGTAGGCTGGGTAGATTGAGTAGAATAAGTAGATTAGGTAGGCTGTAACCTCTAACCTCTAACGCCGCTAACGCCCTTAACGCCCCTAATCTCCCTCTAAAACACAAACTTGATATTGAGATAGTAGGTGCGAGGGTAGGCGTAGAGATAGCGCGAGGCTTGGGGTGTGAAGTAGTGACCATCGGCAAGGTAGCGCTTGTGTAGGCGCGACGATTCGTAGCCGTAGTATGCAATATTGCGATTGCCGAGCAGATTGCGCACAGCCGCAAAGATAACGATGCGTGCGCGTGGGTGGCGGTCTATAAAGCGAGGAGCGGCCTTTGTCGTATATATTCGACGGTCGGCACGGCTCAAATAGAAACTCTTTGAGAGCGATATGTCGAGCGTAAAGGCGTCACGCAGGCGTTCCTGATTCATAAAGCGGTCGAGCATCTCGGGCGATGTCGCAGCATAGGCAACGCGCTTGGTACGGCGCAGAAGCGAAGGCTCGACGTAGCGCAGACCCGCATAGGAGCCTGTCAGAGTTGCATACCAACCTCGATTGCGATACGAAACCTCGGCCGATGCCATAATTTGTGGTGCGCAGGTGGTGGCTAAGCCTCGGCTATGGCTCTCTACGCGGTTGGCAATAAGGCGGTTGTCGGTGTCGCTATAAAGTGTTATGCGCGGATTGTCGGCGTAGGTATGGCTTGCGTAGCATAGTGCAAGCGAGGTTCGCCAGTGGTCCGAAATATTCCACGAGGCCTCGGCTTCGAGACCGATATGCAGGCGGTCGATATTGGTTGTAACTATATCGGCAAACTCGCCCGACGTGTCGTCGTAGAGCGACCAACTCTCTGTGCCGTTGGCCGAGTAGCGCACAAAGGCTGTTGTCGTAACCCACACGTTTGGCAATGCATAGCGGTAGCCGATTTCGGCAGTGTATAGCCCCGAATTTGTTGGGTTGTCGATAGTGCGGTTGTTGTATTGAGGTTGCAAAAAGAGATTCTCGGCCTCGGGGCGTTGCGACTCTATGCCGATAGCCGCCCACGCGTGGTGCTGTTCTGTGATGTCGTACGAGGCTTTGCCGTGCAGGGCGTAGGGCGTAAATTTGACTCTTCGGGAGCGACCGAAAGAGTTGTCGGCAAACAACTCTTTGCGATAAAAACCGCGTCGCACAACATCGCTATAACCAATTTCGGCCGAGGCGTCGATGCGAAGCCGCTCGGCGGTGTAGCGTAGCGATGCAAAGGCCGTTGCTTCGAGGCTCGATAGTGCGTAGTCGTAACCGTAGCGGTCGCCAGCAGTGACGCGTCGCGACGGGTTGTTTAGGTCGTTTTGCAGCGAGTTGTGATAGGTCGCATCGTCAATCAAATAGTAGTCTATGTCGGTAATAAACTCTCCGCCAAGCAGGTCGCGCATCTGTTTATAGTGGCGCGTACGGTTGTATTGGGCGTCGATGCCGTAGGTTAGACGGAGTTGCGGAGTGAGGTCGTGGAGGAGCGCAGTGTGGAGTTGAAAGCGGGTTGTGCGCTCGACGCGGTCGGCTATGGCGTACGACGAAGCACCATCGCCGAGACGATTGATTTCGTAGAGTCGGTCGAAATCAATCTGCGTGTATCGTTTGTCGTTGCGTAGCCACGCCTGTTCGACGATTGTTGCAACATCTTGGTCGTCGAAGTAGGAGGGTAGATAGCGATAGTTGTCGGGTTGAGCCGTTTGGGCATCAAACCACTCCATATTGCTATAACGCTCTACGCCGAGTGTTGCGCCCAACGCAACGCGAAAGAGACGCTTCTTGTCGATTTGACGCTGAAACGAGGCTACGGCTGTCGGTAAAATGGTGCGACGTACGCGCGAATTACGAATTTTGCCATTTTGAAGACCCCAAGCAGGGTTGTAGAGATTGTTGCCCGTGAGGCGAAAGGCCTCGGCCGTAGAGGCTTGGCGTGTGGCTCTTGCCGAAGGCGCAAAGAAGAGCGCAAACGAAAGTCGTCGCAAAGAGTCGAGTTGCCCAACAGCGGCAACATCGAGCGAAAGACGGTTGGTGAATAGCCCTTCGATATGGGCATCGCGACCCGTTTGGGCATTGAGTCGTGTAGCGAGCGACCAACGCTTTGAGAGTCGGTGCGATGTCGAGGCGTTTATGCCTCCGTTGTAGTTGCGGGTAGATAGCGCAACGCCAACTGCAACGCGCTCGTTGGCAACGGTGTCGCTTTTGTATTCGTATAGACCGCTTGACGAGCCTCGGCCCTCTGCTCCGATGACTATGCCGTGCGAGACTTCGTAGGTCGAGAGCATATAACGAGGAGTGTTGCTGCCGACATTGTGGAGCCGTATTCCGTCGAATGTTACGACGTTGTCGAATGGCGAAACGCCACGTCGCAGATAGCGTACCGAGTGAAAATCGTAGTCAAAGGCTCGTGTGTCGTAGCGTTGTAGTCGGGTTGGAGGCTCCTCGGCGTGTGTGGCAAGCGTGTCGGCCTCGGTCAGTGGTGGTAGGACTTCGGTCTCATAGAGTTTGTAATAACGATAGTCGTACAAATCCTGTCCTGCGACAAATTTGTACGACAACGTTAATAATGCTATGATTAGCAGTGCTTTGCGTGAAGCTATTCTTGCAATGCTGTCCAAAGTTTATCTTTTAATTGTCGGATATTCAGACCTGCTACCGACGAGATGAATATCGAATCAATACCCTCGGGAAGATGTGCGCGCATCTGCTCTATAAGTTCGTCGTCGAGCATATCGCACTTTGTGATAGCCAAAAGTCGATATTTGTCGAGCAACTCGGGATTATATTGAGCAAGCTCGCCGAGCAAAATCTCGTAGTCGTGGCAAATATCGTCGCTATCGGCCGGAATCATAAACAACAATATGGCGTTGCGCTCGATGTGTCGCAAGAAACGTGTTCCGAGACCCTTGCCTTCGTGCGCACCCTCGATGATACCAGGAATGTCGGCCATCACAAACGAGTGTCCGTCGCGCACCTCGACGATGCCGAGATTTGGCTCCAATGTCGTAAAGGCGTAGTTGGCAATCTTTGGCTTTGCGGCCGATACGACCGAGAGTAGGGTACTCTTACCTGCGTTAGGGAAACCAACCAAACCAACGTCGGCCAAGACCTTCAATTCGAGAATAAATGCGCCCTCGGCACCCTCTTCGCCTGGTTGAGCGTAGCGTGGCGCTTGGTTTGTTGCGGTTTTGAAGTGCCAATTACCCAAACCTCCACGACCGCCTTTGAGCAATACTAACTGCTCGCCGTCCTCGGTTACCTCACCAACAACCTCGGTGTAGGTTTCGCCCGTCTCCTCGTCGGTGAAAATCTGCTTGGCTACCGTGCCGAGCGGTACGGGGATAATGATGTCTTTGGCATCTTTACCCGACGAGCGCGCTCCCGAGCCACATTCGCCATCTTCGGCAAATTGGTGACGTTGGTATTTGAGGTGGATAAGTGTCCAATACTGCTTGTCGCCTTGCAGAATAATCGAACCACCCTTGCCGCCATCGCCACCATCGGGGCCACCAAAGGCGACAAACTTCTCGCGTCGGAAGTGTGACGAGCCGGCTCCACCGTGACCGGAGCGGGCAAATATCTTTACATAATCGACAAAATTCGAACCTGCCATACTACATTCTCTCTGGAACTTTGATACCGAGCAACGCCATCGAACGCGAGATTACGCGAGCGACCTGCGCTGCCAACTGCAAACGCATTGTTTTAATCTCTGCACACTCCTCGCGCAAAATGGAGTGGTCGTGATAGTAGCCGTTGAAGAGTTTGCAGAGGTCGTAGGTGTAGGCAGCAATCAACGATGGGGCAAATTGCTCGCCGGCAGCCTTTACGACCGATGGGTAGTCGCACAACGCCTTTACCAATTCAATCTCTTCGGGTAGATAGTTACTCTTTACGACCGCGCCACGATAGTCGATAGCCTGCTCCGAGGCCTTGCGAAGTACCGAACAGATGCGGGCGTGGGTATATTGAATAAACGGACCTGTATTGCCATTGAAGTCGATAGACTCGCGTGGGTCGAACAACATCGTCTTTTTAGGGTCTACCTTCAAGATAAAGTATTTGAGCGCGCCGAGGCCTACCATCGAACAAATCGCATTGGCCTCCTCTTCGGTGCAACCCTCCAACTTGCCCAACTCTTGAGACATCTCGCGTGCAGTCGAAATCATCGCCTCGCACAAATCGTCGGCATCGACAACCGTGCCCTCGCGCGACTTCATTTTACCCTCCGGCAACTCTACCATACCATACGAGAGGTGGAAGATGTCGTCGCTCCACCCGTAACCGAGCTTTTTGAGGACAAGTTTCAACACCTGGAAGTGGTAGTTCTGCTCATTACCTACGACGTAGATGATGCCGTTGAGTGCATTCTCGTCGAAACGCTGCAATGCTGTACCGAGGTCTTGGGTCATATATACCGATGTGCCATCGCCACGGAGCAACAACTTTTGGTCGAGACCGTCGGCTGTGAGGTCAATCCATACCGAGCCGTCCTCCTTGCGGAAGAATATACCTTTGTCGAGACCCTCCTGCACGATGCTCTTGCCGAGCAGATAGGTCTGCGATTCGTAGTAAACCTTGTCGAAATCGACGCCAAGCGTCTTGTATGTTACATCGAAGCCGTCGTAAACCCAGCCATTCATCTTCTCCCAGAGCGCACGAACTTCGGCGTCGTTAGCCTCCCATTTGCGGAGCATATCCTGCGCTTCGAGGAAAATTGGAGCCTTTTTCTTTGCCTCCTCCTCGCTTACACCACTCTCGATGAGCTCTTTGATTTCGGCCTTGTAGTGCTTGTCGAACTCTACATAGTAGTCGCCTACGAGGTGGTCGCCCTTCTTGCCTGTCGATTCGGGTGTAGCACCATTGCCATAGCGCAACCACGCAACCATCGACTTGCAGATGTGAATACCACGGTCGTATACCAGGTTAGCCTTGATTACGTTGTGACCGTTGGCCTTCAAAATCTGCGCTACCGAGTAACCCAAGAGGTTGTTACGGATATGGCCGAGGTGGAGTGGCTTGTTGGTATTGGGCGATGAGTATTCAATCATAATATTGCGACCCGTTGGCGCAGCCTGACCATAGTCGGCATCGGCCGAAATCTCGGCAAAACGCTCCTGCCAAAACGAAGCGTCGAGCGAGAGGTTAAGAAAGCCTTTGATGACGTTGAATGCGCCAAATTCGCTATTCTCGGCCACAATGCGCTCGCCAATCTCGGTTGCAACTGCCTCGGGCGATTTGCGGGCCATTTTTACGAGTGGAAAAACGACGAGCGTATAGTCGCCCTCGAACTCCTTGCGAGTCTTTTGTATCTGAATTTGCGACGGAGTAACCTCGCCATAAAGCGACTCTACCGTGCGTAAAACTACATCTGTAATGTGCTGTTCGATATTCATTGTACCTATATTTATTTTGACCGCAAAAATAGCGATTTTTTTGTGCTTCTCAAAATTATGTGTTACATTTGTAATGTAAATGTTTTCTTTAATCAGTATGCACTTTTGGCTTTGATAGTGTAGCTCCGACTATAAAGACGATGAAATACGATGCATTTATAAGTTATTCGAGCAAAAATAAGGCTACGGCCGATGCGATTTGTCACACATTGGAGGAGAATGGCGTGAGGTGTTTTATTGCTCCGCGCGATATTCCTCTCGGCAAAAAATATGGCACGGTGATAGTCGATGCTATCAAGCAGAGTAAGGTTGTGGTGCTTGTATTTTCGGAACAGTCGGCCACTTCGCCGTGGGTTGAGAGCGAGATAAATGTGGCATTCAGCAACTTAAAGACGATAGTCCCGTATAAAATCGACGCCACGTTGCTCAATAACTACGAGGAGTTTTATCTGATGCTCAACAATCGCCACTGGATTGAGTCCTATCCCGACTATCGTGAGCGATTCAAGGAGTTGGTTGCTGCCGTAACAGCGGTAGTGGGCATAAAAGGTGCTGCGCCAAAGCCTACCGCAGCTCCTGCGCCAACGCCAAAGCCTGCTCCGAAACCAATATCGAAGCCGACTCCTGTTGCCCCTGTTCAAGCACCGAGTCCGGTAGTTGTGCCGACCCCTCCGCCAACACCGACTCCTCCACCGTTCCCGACAAATATGCCGCCGGTTAAGAAGAGACATACGTGGGTTTGGGTCGTGGGTGTGCTACTCTTTGTTGGAGTGGTGTGGGGTGTTGCGCTTAACTTTTTAGGCTCGTTGGGTGAGAGTACAGATTCTGCACCAGCCGAGCAGACGGAGGTTGTAGTGGATAAGCAAGAGTCTCAAACCGCACCAAAGAGTGCAAGCCAAAAGAAAACGACCACCGAAAGTGCGAAGAAATCGGTAGCAAAAAAGACGTCGACTCCGACCACAAAGCCGACCTCCGAGGCTAAAACTGTTGCTACGTCACAAGTAGCCGAAAAATCCGCAACATCATCGAGTAACGCTCAATCATCTTCGAGCGTAGCCGTTTCTGACTTTTGCGAGATGGTCTTTGTCGAGGGCGGCACATTTACTATGGGTGCAACCGAGGAGATAGGTTACAATGCCTTCCGTAACGAAAAGCCAGAGCATAAAGTTACGGTGTCGTCTTTCTATATTGGCAAGTATGAGGTGACGCAAGCACAATGGGAAGAGATAATGGGTAGTACGACGTCTAATTGGATGGGCGGCAATTATCCTGTCGAGTATGTTAGCTGGCGTGATATACAGGAGTTTATCAGGAAACTCAATCAAAAGACAGGTAAAAAGTATCGTCTACCAACCGAAGCCGAGTGGGAATATGCGGCAAAGGGAGGTCGTAAGAGTCGAGGCTATAAATATAGTGGCAGTGATAATATCGACGATGTTGCTTGGTATAACAAAGTGGGTAGGCCCCACCTTGTTGGTCAAAAGCGCCCCAATGAACTCGGCATTTACGATATGAGTGGCAATGTCTACGAGTGGTGTCAGGATTGGTATGGTGATTATAGCGACGCTTCGCAAACTAACCCCAAAGGTCCAAGTAGCGGCACATTTCGTGTGTTGCGAGGAGGTTCTATACATCAACAAGCAACGTGTAGTCGTGTTTTATGGCGTCACTCCATTACGCCATCGACGAGGTATTCAGCTTACGGCTTCCGCCTTGTTCGTGAGCGGTAGGTTTGGAGAATGATTTGGGGACGCGTTCTTTTTGTTTTGGGTAATTTGGGTAGTATGGGTAATTAGGGTATGTAGGAAAACGCAATTTGCCCAATTTACTCAATTTACTCAATTTACTCAATCTCCTCAATCTCCTCAATCTCCTCAATCTCCTCAATCTCCCTATTTCGATTACTTGTCCCTAAACTCTATTTCTTAAAGATAAAGAATACGGCAAGCAGCAGGCAGACGAAGCCGACGAGATGATTCCAGCGCAGTGCTTCGTTCTTCATAACGACCTGCACAACAACCGCAAAGACTGTCAGTGATACAGCCTCCTGAATAACCTTTAACTCCCAAATCGAGAATGGACCGCCATACTCGGCACTGCCGATGCGGTTGGCGGGAATCATAAAGCAATACTCGAAGAATGCGACCAACCAACTGAGGAGTATGATGGCGATGATGCCGACGCGCTCGAAGCGCGATTTGAACATCACTTGACCATACCAAGCGATGGTCATAAAGAGGTTGGAACAGATGAGCAATGCAATGGCTCCAATACCGCGAGTAAGCATAAAACGAGTTTTTAGTTGTTAATTAGGCTGCAAAATTAGTGATTTTGTCGAGAATTTAATACCTTCGCACTATGAAATTTGCACTAATCACAGGAGGTTCATCGGGTATAGGCGCAGAGTATGCTCGTAGCCTTGCAGCCCGAGGTCACAACATAATCATCGTAAGCAATCAAGCCGAAGCAGGCAAAAATCTTGCCGATAGGCTCGCCGAGCAGTATGGTGTCGTGGCTCGTGCGTTGTATGCCGACCTTGCGCAGCCCGACTCGGCCCAGATGCTCTACAACCAATGTCGGGAGTGGGGAGTGGAGGTCGATGTACTGATAAGCAATGCAGGTGTGTTGCACTTTGGTCGTGCCCTGAAAGCCGAGCCTCAATATATCGATTTTATCACTACGCTACACGTCACAACCCCGATGAAGTTGTGTCGATTGTTCGGTGCGGATATGTGCGCTCGCGGTTGCGGTCGAATCCTTATAATGTCGTCGCTGGCGGCTTGGACACCATATCCGACAATGTCGCTCTATGGCTCAACAAAAGTAGCCTTGAAGAGTTACGGACAGTCGTTGTGGTATGAGTTGCGAGGTACGGGTGTGAGTGTTACGACCGTCTTCCCTGGTGCGGTCGATACACCACTCTATAAACTTGCCGACTCACGTCGTAGGTTGCTCCGTTCGTTAGGTCTGATGATGTCGCCCGAGGAGGTTGTACGCAAGGCTTTGAGGGCAATGTTTCGCGGTAGGCGTCGATGTATTCCGGGGTTGTTTGCCAAGATTGCGATATGTGGGTGCAAAATATTGCCGGCACGCGCACTACTGCTTATAATGCGGATACCGGCAATAAAACGAATCTTGGACAACCTCTGATGTGGGTCTAAATCGACTCGATATATTACTCGAAAAGTTGGCGTAGAGAGTCGAGTGTGATGTCGTCGAAGTTGTCGATAATAAGGTCGGCCTCGGTCTGCTCCAAGACTTCGCGAGGCGAAGAGGTCGTTAGTGCAACAACTTTGCAACCGGCACGTTTGCCGGCAGTGATTCCCGCAGTTGCGTCCTCGAATACAACACACTCCTCGGCTTTGACTCCCAGGCGTGCCGCAGTTTTGAGATAGACCTCCGGCTCGGGCTTGCCAATCGTAACATCTTGCTCGCAACAATAGGCGTCGATAAGGTTTTCGATATTGCAAATGTCGATGCAAAACTCCACATTCTCGCGACAAGCCGACGAACCGATACCGCAAGCGATACCGCTCTGCTTTGCATTGGTAAGTAGGGCGATAAGACCCTTAACGGGTCCGAGTTCGCTACGCGAAATCTCGCGATAGACGGCCTCCTTCTCGGCCGACAACGTACGCCAATCCTTCTCGACAACGATTTCGGGCATCAGTATATTGATAATATCCTCGTTGCGACGGCCGAAGAGGTCGGGCGTGAAGGTGCGATTGATGCCGTAGCGCTCCAAGAAGATGTCGAAAGCGCGAATGTGCTGCTCGGCATTATCAACAATAACACCGTCCAAATCGAAAAGTAATCCTTTAAGCATAGGTATAGATAATTTATATTATAATTTAGCACGGAAAATAGCGAAAGGCTGTTTCAAATAGTTGGTAATCGAGTAGCCGATGTTGCCCCAAAAACTATCGGGAACAACCTTGTCGTAGCACCATTTGCGCGAAAGACGGTTGCGCGTCTTCCAGAAAAAGGCTCGCAAGAAACCGATGTTGTTGTGTTTTTCGGGGTTGTCGAAGGTCATAATATCCTCCTCGACGCGCTCGATAAGGTCGGGGTATTCGGTCGTAAATGGCAACGATACCTCCAAGCCAAGCGACTTGCGACAGATACCTGTGATGATAGAGGCGTAGCGCTCCAAGCCGCTTTCGCGTAGGAGTGTCATCGTTTTGTCGGTGTCGAGGTTCGAGGCCTCCTTATTGAGGAACATCGCCCAATCGCATAGGTCGCGAAGTCGTATGCATTCGCGGGCATAGTGCCAACTCGAATGGCGCGAAAGGAAGAGCGCATTGAACTCCGGCGATGGTGTGTAGGCCCCGTCGATAGCCTCGAATGGTTGCAAATCCTCGGCAAGCGTAACCAACTGTTCTTGAACATAACGGCCCGTAGCATTGATGTCGGGATTGACAAACCAACGGTGGTTCTCGATATTTACGCCGTTGATAACAAACTCGGTATGAACGAAAAAGTCGTGACGAATCTCGACGCCCTTTGAGCGCACAAGGTCGTTGCCACGCTCGAAATCGCCCATCAGATAGATGTCGATGTCGCCAAATTGGCGATGCGATGGTGTGGGGTAGTAGCTCGCCAAATTAAGTCCCTTCATAATGAGGGTGCGGATATTGTTGGCCGAGTATAACGACACGAGTTTTTGCGCAGCGGCGCGTTGCTTGTTGTACAACTTCTCGATGTGCTGCACGTTGAAACCCCACTGAACTTTTGTGTTGAGTCGTGGCTGCATCGCCTTCGGAAGTTGCTGCACACCGTCGAAAGCGAGGGCCAAAACACCCTGCTCGACCGACTTGTCGTATATGGCAACCCACTCCTCGTCGGTTATGCCATCGAATAGCGCATAGTCCTCATGACTTTGCCACATTGCCATTCGTAGTAGGGCAAACAAGCGTTCTTCTATCATCTTGTTGTTGTGCATAATCAGTGATTTATTTTGTGTGCAATCCCAAACAGGTATTTATAAATCTGTTGTTTATCTTCTTTGCTACCAAGGATGTCAGGACAGGCATATATAATCCCGCAAGAATACATATTACAAAGCAGAGCGGATAGTTGGCCACAATCCCCTTCTTGTATATGAATTTAATGGCAATCTGAAAAAACAGCCCCATTAAATAGATTTGATATGTATAATTACGCCACGAAAAAAATAGTTGTGGAATAAAATGGCTGGCAAGGTTGGCAATGCCTATCGAAGTGATGATAAGACTCAAAGCGGTGGTCATCTCGAAAGGCTTGATATGCCACGGCATTAGCCAATCGGAAAGTGTGCTTATGGCGAGGGTAATCAGCACTGCAACAATATTTCTTGTTGATATAAGGGCATCGCTACGATAGCGAGCAGCCAATACTCCGAGCGAAAAATAGATGGCGTGGCGGCAAAGACTCGATACCGAGAGTATATTGGGCGAGAAAATAGGCGTGAGGTGGTAGAGAAGCAGGCAACCTACAGCTATTGTTATGCCTTTAATGCCACCTTGTCGCCATAGAGGGTATAGTGCAAAGAGGCAAAGTAGCATTAGGATAAACCATAGTTCATTGAGCGGACCATCTGACGGGTTTATCAGAGCCTCGGCAAATGTGGTAAAAGAAAATGAGAATTGCCGTTTAGCAGCCTCTGGAATGATAATCTTTGCTACCATCGCTATCACTGTGAATACGATGTATGGTATGCCAAGTCTGATAAGTTTCTCGACTATCATATCCTTGTATGTAAAACTGCGAGATATACGAGTGAGTTGGAACAGATAGCCCGACACGAAGACAAATAGTGGCATATGGAACGAGTACGCGAAATCGTACAGCCATTGTACAAGTGGCGGATTTCCGGTAGCAGAGTCAAGTGGCGCGTGTCCGATAACAACCCACAGCATTGCCCAACCTTGCAGTATGAGAATTGAGTTTATTTTTGCTTTTGCCATATCGTTATCCTCTCTTTTTTATAAATCGTGCAGGATTGCCGGCCCAAATTTCGTTGTCGGGAATATCGCGCGTAACGACACTGCCAGCACCAACAATCACACTGCGACCTATCTGTACATTACCTGTGATAATGCTACCCGTACCGATAAACGAATGTTCGCCTATCTCTATATGACCTTCGAGCCAATAGACATCTTCTAAATCGGGGTTAGCCGTATCGAGTCGGTGGGTAAGCAATCGTACTCCCGACGTAAGGTGTACATCGTCGTGGAGCGTGATATTTTCGGGATACATCGAGTCGAATTGTACGTCGCGGGCGATGAAATAGCGATGGCCCGTAAGTCGAACACCACCCATCTTTACGAATGCGCTACGCCAAGTGCGAGGCATAGGCAGACGCATCAGCGCAAAGGCTATAATAGAGCAGATGTGTGATAGTTTCATATTTATTCCGTTACCTCTCATAGTCGTTGATAATTGAGTTGTATAGGTTTATAATATTGTCGTAGGAGCGCTCCTCGGAGAAGTTCTCCGCAGCGAATTTGCGTGCTACATTGCTCATCGTCGTGTAGTCGGCGTCGGATAGTTGGGTCGCTTGTAGGATAGCGCCTCTCAACTGCTCGACATTGCCAGGCTCAAATAGATAGCCCGTTTGGCCCTCGTCGATAATCTCGGGGATACCGCCAATCTTTGCGCCGATAACCGGTATTCCTGCTGTATAGGCTTCGATGATGGTCATCGGGTTGTTCTCGTACCATTCGGACGGCACGATAACAAACAAGGCGTCGCGAATCAACTCTTTGAGTGCATCGCCATTGCGATAACCGACAAACTCAACCTCGGAAAGTGAACCGTGCTGGGCAATATATTGTTTCAGAGCCTCCTCCTCTGGACCTGTACCGACGATTTTGAGTTGCAGACCCTCCAAATCGGCAAAGGCTTCGATAAGCGTCTTGATGCCCTTCTCACTCGAAAGACGACCGAAAAACAGGAAGTAGTTGCCGCGCTTTTGGCTAATAAATTGAGGGTCGAGAGCCGATGCCGTATTGTACGAAACGATGCTTCGTGTCAGCGAAAGCTGTGGCATACACTCGATATGTTTGCGGTGTGCAAAGTTGCTTACAAAGACAAGACCGTCGATTTTGCTGACCGCCTTGTGCCACTCGTTGCGTAGGTACATCTCGGCCGTCATCAACAGACTCTGAACGATACTGCCGCGCGAACAACGATTTTGTGCGCAGTTGTAGAATTTACCACCTTTGCACGCCTCGCATATCGAGCCATCGTTGCGACGGAATGTGTAGGCCGGACAGACAATGCGGTAGTCGTGTACGGTATGCACAATCGGTATGCGGTGTTGGCGCAGAGTGTCGAGTATCGAGGTTGAAAGACCTCCCCAAAAGAGGTGAATATGTGCGATGTCGGGCCTCTCCTCGGTAATGAGTTGCGAGAGCGATTGCTGTGCTTCGCGATTGTAGATATAGCGCAAAGCCCCTTTCCACATCGGAAGCGAGGTGTTGGACTTGACAAAGAAGCGGTTAGCACCCTCGCTCTGGTTTTGCTCCGACTCGCAGCTGAAAAATACCACCTGATGACCGTGCTTCGCAAGTATGCGGGCCATATTGAAATATACGGTCTCCGAGCCACCTTTGCGGTAGTGGAAGTTGTTAATCAATAGTATCTTCATCGCTTTGTGTATTCGTTGATATAATTTTCGGCAGTCTTTTTGACGTCGAAATTCGATTTGGCATAGTCGTATATTTCGTTCAGACGAGCCTCGTTGTATGGCTTTTCGCAGAGGCTGTTGATAGCATTGGCGCACTCCGATATATTGCCCGATGGAAAGCAGATACCGTATCGACCATTATCCAAGACCTCGGCAAGGCCGTCAATATCCGATGCGATAACGGGGATTTTTGCGGCCATAGCCTCGACTGCAACCAGTCCAAACCCTTCGAAAATCGAAGGCTGTAAAAGTGCGTCGTACTCTTTAAGGTGGGAGAATATATACTCCTGACTTCGAGCGCCGAGCAACTGAACTTTGCCCTCCAACCTGTTTTCGGCAATTTGCTCCTCTAACTTGTTACGCAATTCGCCGTCGCCAATAATATCGAGCGATATATCCTTGTCGCGTAGCAGAGCCATTGCACCGATAGATATATAGTGACCCTTCTGCTCGGTCAATCGACCAAGTTGCAAAAGCCTTATGCCGCTATTGTTGGTGTTAAAGAGGATGCGTGGCGAGATTTTCGAAAAGTCTATACCATTATATATAATAGTTGAATTTATACCAAAGTTCTCACACAACTCCTTGCTTACAGCTTTGGATATTGCAAATATTTTGGCCGACTGCCGTAGCGTGGTTGCCTCTTTGACAACTCGTGTATTGTGTATCGTGACGTAGCAACGGCGGCGCAGTGGCGGCAGTAGGTAGTTTAATATGGTGTGCGAGTGGCAGTGTATAATATGGCCCTTTGCTCGCCAAATCATCAGGTTGAGTTTGAGAATTGGCCACGGATTGCGACTCTTGGTATATCGACCGATACGCACAACTTTGATGCGGCTGTCGAGACGGGCGATAAGCGACTCATCGACGATATCGTTGATGATGATAAGAGTAGCCTCGATGCCTCGTGTTACCTGCTCGTTAATAATATTGACGAGCATTGTCTCAATACCTCCGAGCTTGAAGCCCCAAACGATATGTAAAACTTTGTTGGCCATTTCTTTGTGCGTGTTATTTAAGTAGGCTCTTTATGCCAATTTTTAATCGGAACAATGCAAAGAATATCTCCAACGTCCATCGGTAGAGTAGGCCTGCATTGGTGTAGTTGCGGATAAAATAGCGCGTGCTTTCGACCGAGCATTTTGCGATAAATGCACTCGGCGACTTGGTCGAGGTGGTTGCTGCGCCGAGGTGTATGCACGAAATGCGTTTGTCGAGATAGTTCGACAGACCAAGTGCTTTAATCTTCTCCCAGATGATATTCTCCTCGTAGTAGAGAAATGTGTTGGGGTCGAAAGAGCCTATTTTGCGGAATAACTCCTTGTCGCACATCATACAACTGCCCGAAGGTAGTTCGACACGCAACAGTGGTTCGTCGGGCGACGATGTCGGCAAAAGGAACTGCGATTGATAGATGCGGTGCATAATGCCGAATGTAGTATGGTGTAGAACAGCCCATAGCCCAAGTATCTGTCCCAGCGTTGCAGCTTTTCGGGCGCAGGTGTGGTCGATGCTTACTCCGTCGCGTTTGTATAGCAACGGAGTGACGATAGCAGCATCGGCAATGGTGTCGAGGTCGTTGTTGAGTGGAGTAATGATATTCTCCGTAAGCAGAATGTCGTTGTTGAGTATCATCACTCGGTCAATTTCGGAGTCTGCATAGGCCAAGTCGAGACCTCGGTTGTTGCCACGAGCATAGCCGCAATTCTGGTCGAGATGCAGATGTGTGATAAACGGCAATGATGTAGGAGCCATATCACCATCGTTGAGTAGCAGATGCGAGTCGTAGCCGGCGATATATTTATCGACATTCGCACGACATTCACTATTCGAGGCATTGTCTACAACTATTATTTTGTAGGAGTTATCATTTGTGGTGTGACAAAGCGAATCGATACACGCAATGGTGTCGACATTGTTGTTGTAGTTAAGTATGATAACTCCTGTGGTGTGTGTCATCTTATAGTTGTTAAATATTGTATTACTGTTGAACTCTACGCCAGTTAAATTCGTCACCCCAAAGTGTTGGACCAACCTTGCGCGTACGTTGCTCGATTGATGGGATATAGCAATCAAGTAGGCACATAGCAATCACGGTAACGGTAATCTCCCACGGATAGAGAAGAGCTCCGCTCGTAAAACTCGTGGCGAATAACCATACGAAGTAGTGTCGTATTCCGATATTGGTAGAGGTCGTCTTTTTGAAGAGTGCCGAAATGCAAATTATCATCAAACATATAACGGCTCCTATGCCGAAATACCACTTTAAGCCAAACCAACCTACGTCGGCTTGGAAAATCTTTTCCATTTCGGCGTGCGTTTTACACTCCATTCCCCATTTCGATAAGAATGAAGGCATACCGTGGCCGAATATTTGGTTGAGAGGAGAGTCGTATCCCTCCCAGCCATAATAACGCATAGCAACGACTCGCACATCCTCTTTGTTGGAGTATTCGTTGGCTTCGTACTGCTCGACAGTCATCTCTACCATATCGTCAAAGGCCGGAATAGATGGTAGAATCAAGATTAAGAATAGACTTGCAATCGCAATGATGCTGACCTTCTTAACAAAACTTGACTGATTAAGCATAACCCATAGGCCAATGATAAAGCAAGCAACGATATGTTGGCGTGTAAAGGTCGAGGCAATGGTGATGTAGAATATGATGGCCGATATCAGCCAACCCCATTTCTTTGCTCTGTTCCATTCGTTCAGTGCAATAAAGAATGCGAGAATAACGTAGGCGAAACCGATGATTTGGAGTCGCAAACCACCTCGTTCCGTATCGTACTCATCGGCTGTTGCACCAAAGGTGATAACCGGGAAGGTGATGTGGTTGATGATGTGGGTGATGGTGGCAATGGTGGCAATGGCGAATATGAGCCGATAGAAGAACTTATAGTCGATATCAAATTCGCGAATGGCAATATATAATCCGTAGCCGAAGAATGGGATTGTGGCCACTACGGTCTGCATAAATGTCTGGTCCACAAGCGAAAACATCGGCATAATACACGATATGGCAATAAATGCTACCAAAGCGCGTGTCGGTGTGGCGAATTGTTTTGTTGGACGGACTCTTTTTCGCGCCATTATCGACAGCACGAATAGGAGGAACATACAGAGGTATGAAACAACTTTTGTTGCTTCGGCCGGTATCATATCCATAGGCTGGAAGAAGCCCAATGTGGATAAGCAGTAGAGGACTATGAGTATTTTTGCCAGAGTTGCCATTTATAGTGCCAACAAGTGTATTTTAGCGGTTTTTGTACATTTCGTCGTAGTATCGCTCGTAGTCACCCGATGTGATATTGTCGAGCCAAGCCTGATTGTCGAGATACCAACGTACGGTCTTTTCGATACCCTCTTCGAATTGTAGCGAAGGTTCCCAACCCAACTCGTTTTTGAGTTTGGTCGAGTCGATTGCATAGCGCATGTCGTGGCCGGCACGGTCGGTAACGTAGGTAATCAAATCCTCGCTTGCTCCCTCGGCGTTACCCAATGCTCGGTCTACGGTCTTGATGAGAACCTTGATAAGGTCGATATTTTTCCACTCGTTGAAACCTCCGATATTGTAGGTCTCGGCCACCTTGCCATTGTGGAAGATGGTGTCGATTGCTCGTGCGTGGTCTACAACGTAGAGCCAATCGCGTACGTTCTCTCCCTTGCCATATACGGGGAGTGGCTTGCGATGGCGTATGTTGTTGATAAATAGCGGAATCAGCTTCTCCGGGAATTGGTACGGGCCATAGTTGTTGGAGCAATTCGTAACAACAGTCGGCATACCGTATGTGTCGTGGAATGCACGCACGAAGTGGTCGGACGAGGCCTTCGATGCCGAGTATGGCGAGTGTGGGTCGTACTTTGTTGTCTCGTAGAAGAACTCTTCGCCATAGGCCAGATGGTGCTCACCCGACGAGGCGGTAGTTGTGAATGGAGGCTCGATACCCTCTGGGTGGGTCATCTCCAATGCGCCATAGACCTCATCAGTCGAGATGTGGTAGAAACGCTTGCCTTCATACTTCTCGGGCAGACTCTCCCAATAACAACGTGCCGCTTGGAGCATCGAGAGGGTGCCCATAACGTTGGTGCGAGCAAATGTGAATGGGTCTTTGATGCTTCTATCGACGTGACTCTCGGCTGCAAGGTGGATAATGCCATCGACATTATGCTCCTTCATTAGGGCCAATATGGTATCGAAATCACAGATGTCGGCCTTGACAAATGTGTAGTTTGGTGCATTCTCAATATCAGTAAGATTTGCCAAATTGCCGGCATAGGTCAATTTGTCGAGGTTGATGATGTGGTAGTCCGGATATTTGTTTACAAAGAGGCGAACTACGTGGCTACCGATAAATCCGGCACCGCCGGTAATGATGATTGAACGTTTCATAGTGTCGTTATTTTTATTTTATTAATTTTTCGAGTTTTTTAACATAAGCACTCCAAGTGTACTCCTCGACGGCTGCGTGTGCATCGATGGAGGCTTGTCGGCGAGTCTCCGAATCGAATGAACGGCAAATAGATTGAACGAGTGCCTCCACCGAGAAATCGTTGCAATATTCTGCGAACGAGGTGTCGCAACCAAACTCGTTGACAAACTCTTCGTATGGTGCAACTACTATTGGCGTGTAAAACAGCATAGCCTCGATAGTCGATGAATAGCCACCCCAAACAGGGTTGTGATTGACGAGGAGCGAGGCTTCGCGCAGCAGTCGATAGTATAGCGTGCGCTGTTGCTCATCGGCTTTATCGAGATAGCCATAGCAACGAACAGCCCCATTGTCTGGTAGCGAGACCCCAAAATCCGACTCGGTTTGGCCGACAATGTCTATCTTGATGTCGGGGTAACGCTGTCGCAATAGGTCGTAGGCTGTAACAAGCTGTTGTGCTGCTTGGCGATAGCGGTATCCGCCAATGAAGAGTATGTTGTGCTTTGCAATCTTATGCTCGATGTCGCTCTTGTCGGGCTGATTGTCGCCAACGATATTTACAACATTTCCGCCAAGAAATGCGACCTCTTTTCGGCCTGTCGATTGAGCGATGTATTGGGCCGAGCGTTCGAATAGCGAAACGACGTGGTCGCTTCCGTTGATTGCCTCGTTTTGTAAATCGATGTAGCGTTGTTCGCAAGCGTTTGGTGTGCGGCCAAATTGCTCGCGAATAAGATGCTCGAAAGTCCAATCGCAAAGCAAAATCGAAGGGGCTTTGGAGTAGCGGTTACGGCAACTAAACGACAAGAAGATGTTGCAAAGAGCATCGGGGTAGCGCTCATTGGCCTTTTTGATTTCCTTCTCGACCAGACGGCAATATAGAGGCGTACGGTCGAAGGTATAGGCATACTGCTCGCCCTTGTAGCGCCAAGCCATATATCGTCTTACGATGGCTGTCCATATTCGTCGGTAGAGATTGAGCAAAGTCCTATTCTGCAACGATATGTCGATGCGATTAACCTTGTAGCCGAATTGCTCCAAAGTCGTTGATAGACAATACGGAACATTCGACCACGTTGCAGGGGTCGATGCGTCGCCATTGGTGAATATGTTGATATAACCGCTTGTCATTGTTGGTTTAGTCGAGTTCTGCAATGCATTTTGCGAGTGACTCCTTCCAATGAGGCACACTTACGTTGAACGTAGCCTTTACCTTGCTCTTGTCGAGTACCGAGTATGCAGGTCGCGCCACCTTCGATGGGAATTCGTCGGAGTGACAAGGCTCGATGTTGCACTTGTTGCCCGACATTTCGCATATCTCGCGAGCGAAGTCGTACCACGAGCATACGCCCTCGTTGGAGTAGTGATAGATGCCTTTGTGGTCGAGTTTGCGATTCTCGATGATTCCGAAAATCAGTGCTGCGAGGTCGCCTGCATAGGTTGGTGAACCAACTTGGTCGAATACGACTTTGAGCGAGTCACGCTCGGCTGTAAGTGTGCGCATCGTCTTGACAAAGTTGCGGCCAAATGGCGAGTAGAGCCACGCAGTACGGAATATGAGGTAGTTGCAACCACTCTCTACCGCAGCCTCCTCGCCGTGTAACTTTGTGCGTCCATAGGCGCTTGCGGGCGATGTCGATTGCTCCTCGGTGTATGGTCGGCAACCATTGCCGTCGAATACATAGTCGGTCGAGACGTGGATAAGCGTTGCATTATGCTCCTTTGCGGCTGTGGCGAGATTTGCTACGGCTGTCGCATTGAGCAACTCTGCCATCGCCTCGTCATCTTCGGCTTTATCGACAGCGGTATATGCCGCGCAGTTTACAATGACGTTGATGTCGTTCTCGGCCATAGTGTTGCGTATAGCCTCGATGTTGGTAATATCCAGCTCGGCAACATCTGTGAAGATGTAGCGGTCGTGGCTGTTGGCGCTGACACGGCGCATTTCATTGCCAAGTTGTCCGTTGGCTCCTGTGATTAGAATATTCATCGTGCTAATAGAGTTTATCGTTATAATCAAACAACCACGGTGCTTCGGCCAGGGTAGGGTGGCACTTATCTTTGTCGGAGAGCAGGACCTCTTCGGCTGGGATTTGCCAATCGATTGCAATCTGCGGGTCGTTCCACGCGATAGCACCCTCGGCTTGTGGCGCATAGAGATTGTCACACTTGTATTGGAAGACAGCCTCTTCGCTCAACACTGCAAAACCGTGCGCAAAGCCGCGAGGTACGAAGAGTTGGCGATGATTCTCGGCCGACAGTTCAACTGCAACGTAGCGACCAAATGTTGGCGAGCCCTTGCGGATATCCACTGCAACGTCCAATACACGACCACTCACGACGCGGACCAATTTCGATTGAGCGTGTTCGCCCTTCTGGAAATGCAGGCCTCGCAGTACGCCATATTTCGATTTGCTCTCGTTGTCTTGTACGAACAATGTTTTAACGCTGGTTTTCTGCTCGAACTCGGCTGCGTTGAAACTCTCGAAGAAGTAGCCGCGAGCGTCGCCGAATACGCGAGGCTCGATGATAAATACACCCTCTATTTCAGTGTGACAAACATTCATAACTGTATCTAAAATTTGATAATATTAAATCGTTTTGATAATGCAACCAATACGGGAACGATGACTATAATCGCTCCGCCGCTGACTGCAACAAAATCCCAACCCGATAGGTGTGGCGCACAAATTCGCACGAGAAGTAAAATTATCCAATGCGTACAGAGAATAATCATTGCACTCTCTCCTCCCCAAAGCGAGGTTGGTAGTTTGATAACGGAGCATAGGGCCTTGAATGTTACGATTGCAGCCAGCGAGAGCGGATACCAAAGGTAGAAATTTCCGAAATCGAGGTTGTTGGTCCGCATATCGATATAGGTTGGAATGACAAATAGCGATACCAGATAGATTGCAACGCAAGGCAGAATAACATACCACTTGTCTATCCACGCCTTCAAATAGACACCGCAAGCGTAGAAAAATAGACCTGCCGAGATGTTTGCAATATATAGAGGCCAACGATACATCGACCCAAAGGCGTGCAAGAAAAACGGTATTGACACAATAAACAGAGAGAATATTGCGATTATCCGGCCGCGTCTTGTCGAGTGTATGGCGTTGAAAAGTATTTTCACAGCAAACAACGAAACAAGAAACCACAGCGGCATATTGCCCGTGATTGAGCCGGTGAGTAATAGTTGTTTAATTGGTGAAAGTGTGTAGTGAATGATATTTGTGTCGCCTTGTTGGAAGAGGATAACCATTTGGCAAATGTGACCTATTGCCGAATATATAACAAACGGAATGAGCAATCTCTTTGCCTCTTTTACGACCAATGCTTTTGTTGGCTGTTGCTTGAAGAAAAGGCCCGACTTAAAGAAAAACCACGGCATAAAACAAGCGAATATCGCCATCGATACCCTAAAATATGCGATGTCCGTAAGGTCGGCCATCTGCATAATGTGCAGGAATACCATATGTGCGATAAACAGGCTTGAAACGATATCGATGGAGTGGTCTCTCATTGTAAAGGTTTGGCGAGGGTCTATTTCTTACACAATCTCAACATATACTGACCGTACTCGTTCTTCTTCATTGGCTCGGCCAAACGAGCGAGGTCGTCGCTGCTAATCCAGCCCTTGCGCCAAGCAATCTCTTCGAGGCAGGCAATCTTAACACCTTGGCGGCTCTCGATGACATTGACGAAGGTCGATGCATCGTATAACGATTCGTGCGTGCCGGTGTCGAGCCAAGCGAAACCGCGACCCAAAACCTGCAACTTCAATTCGCCATCGATACGGAAACGGTCGTTTACCGAGGTAATCTCCAACTCGCCACGCGCCGAAGGTTTGATGTTCTTTGCTACTTCAACAACTTTGTTAGGGTAGAAGTAGAGACCTACGACGGCATAGTTTGACTTTGGCTCCTTTGGCTTCTCCTCGATGCTGATGACGTTGCCCTCGCTGTCGATTTCGGCAACACCAAATCGCTCGGGGTCGGAGACTTGGTAGCCAAATACGGTTGCCTTGTTATCTTGTTCGGCCGTTGCAACGGCCTTTTGGAGCATACCCGTAAAGCCCTGGCCGTAGAAGATGTTGTCGCCAAGAACGAGGCATACGCTGTCGTTGCCGATAAACTCCTCGCCAATGATGAAGGCTTGTGCCAAGCCATCTGGCGACGGCTGCTCTGCATATTCGAAGCGAACGCCATAGTCGCTACCATCGCCAAGCAGACGACGGAAGCCCGGCAGGTCGTCGGGGGTCGAGATAATCAATATTTCGCGAATGCCGGCCAACATCAAGACCGAAATTGGATAGTAGACCATCGGTTTGTCGTAGATGGGCAACAACTGCTTGCTGACGCCTTTTGTGATTGGATACAAACGTGTGCCACTGCCACCTGCTAATACGATACCTTTCATAACTCTCTTTTGTTAGTTGTTGTTAGTTGGTTATAATTTCCGTAAGGAAATAATAAAATCGTCCAAAGATAATGAAAAAAGCCCAATCTTCCAACAAAGATTGGGCTTTTTGGTTGTAAAGTGTCCGATTATCTCGAAAAACGCGCTTTTACGCTCTCGGCAGCCTTGTGGAGCAACTCGGCAGGGCAGCAAAGCGTGATGCGTACATAGCGCTTGCCTTCGGTGCCGAATATGCCGCCGGGAGTGAGGAATACGTCGCACTTCTCCATCACTTCGTCCGAGAAGTCGTAGCAGTCACCCTCGTAATCCTCGGGAATCTCGGCCCAAATAAAGAGGCCTGCCTGATTTGGTTGATACGAGCAGCCGAGAGCATCGAGTAGAGCCATTCCCTCCTTCTCGCGCTCGCGATAGATTGCATTGAGTTCGGTGAACCACTCCTCGCCAAGCGAAAGGGCCGTTTCGGCAGCCGCTTGGATAGGGTAGAACATACCCGAGTCCATGTTCGATTTGAATGTTAGGATAGAGTCAATCCACTCCTTTTTACCGACGATGACACCCACGCGCCAACCTGCCATCGAGTGGCCTTTGGAGAGTGAATTCATCTCCATAGCCACCTCTCGCGCACCTTCGATGGAGAGAATACTCATTGGTTTCTCGGCGTTGCGGATAAAAGAATATGGGTTGTCGTGGATAATCAAAATGTTGTGTTTTTCGCCAAATGCGATAATCTTCTCGAAGAGTTCTCGGGTCGGAGTTTGGCCCGTCGGCATACCCGGGAAGTTGGCAAACATAATCTTTACACCCTCGACACCTTCGCGCTCGATGGCCTCGAAATCGGGCATAAAGTTGTTGGCTTTGTTGAGTGCATAAGGTTGCATAATGCCACCTGTCATCGAGACTGCCGCCTTGTATGCCGCATAGCCAGGGTTTGGTACAAGCACCTTGTCGCCAGGGTTTATAAATGTCTGGCAGATATGCATAATACCCTCTTTTGAGCCGATGAGTGGCAACACCTCCGAGTTGTGGTCCAACTCTACGTCGTACCACTTTTTGTACCAATCGGCAAATGCCTTGCGCAGGATAGGTTCGCCCTTGAATGACATATACTTATGAACGTCGGGGCGCAGCGCCTCTTGCGACAATCGCTCCACAACCGAAGGGTGTGGCGGAAGGTCGGGGCTACCCATTGCAAGTTTGATGATTTGGCGACCTGTGGTCGCTTCGATTTCTGCAATTTCGCGCAGACGGCGCGAGAAGTAATATTCGCCTGTACCGTCCATACGGTGCGCGCGTTGGATATCTACCATTGTATAGTCGTTTTATCGTTTGACGCACAAAGATAGGAAAAAGTTGCAGACTTCGTATTAAAAATCGCGATTTTAAGGCTAAAATCAAATAAAAAGCGACCCGTGCAGATTTTTCAGCAGATGTCGAACTAAATATAATACAAAGATATAGGTTTTGATGCTGAATTTTAATTTAACTTTCTTACCTTTGCCCGCAGTTTTGGTTTTACGGATATGGAGTTTATCAACCAATTTGTATTTGGCGAGGGTATCCCTCACTCGATTTTTGTCGTGGCGGTAGTGATTACTATCGGTATGGCATTGAGCAAGATTAAGATAGGCGGCGTTTCGCTTGGCTCAACCTGGGTACTGTTTGCGGGTATTGCGGCAGCCGAATTGAGTATGCGCCTCGATAGCAATGTGTTGGCGTTCGCTCGCGACTTTGGTCTGACGCTCTTTGTCTTCTCAATCGGTTTGCAAATCGGTCCGTCGTTCTTCGCATCATTGCGCTCGGGCGGCTTGCGACAGATGGGCCTCGCGTTGCTGGTTATGGCGCTTGGCGCAGGTGTTGCCTACATTATCGCGTTGCTAACCGACACTCCGCTCCAAACGATGGTCGGTGTGATGGACGGCGCGGTAGCCAATACGCCGGCAATGGGTGCGACCCAGCAGGCCTATATCGACGTTACGGGGAGCGACGATATGTCGATTCCGATTAGTTTTGCCGTCGCCTATCCGTTCGGCATAGTTGCGGTAATCGTCGCATTTGTTATTCTCAAAGCGCTCTTGCGAATCAATACGACAGAGGAGGATAAGGCGTTGCAGGCATTGAGTGCCGAGAGTAAATTTGCAGCCAAATATTCGATTGAGGTCGTAAATCGTCAAATCGACGGTATCACGGTTGGCGAGTTGCGCAACCTTATTGCCCGTCAATTTGTTATCTCGCGCATATCGCACGACGGCAACAATGCCTTTATAGCCGATTTCAATAGCCGCATATATTGTGGCGACAAGATTTTCGTTGTCAGCTCGTTGGAGGACAAGAGCGCATTGCTGGCCTTTGTGGGCAACGAAATCGATATGCTCGAAGAGGAGTGGGGTAAGTTTGATGGTCGTCTGGTGTCGCGTCGCATTGTGGTTACGCGACCCGAAATCAACGGAAAACGATTTGTCGATTTGCGTCTGCGCACCAAATACGGTATCAATATTACGCGCGTACATCGTGCAGGTGTCGATATTATTCCGTATCAGGGTATGGAGTTGCAACTTGGCGACAAGGTGATGGTTGTAGGCTCGGAGAGTGCAATCGAGAAGGTTGCCGAACTGCTCGGTAACTCACTCAAAAAACTCCATCAACCACACATCTTGACCATCTTCCTCGGCATCGCTTTGGGTGTTTTTGTCGGCTCTATTCCACTTGTTGAGTCGCCTCAAATCAAACTTGGTTTGGCCGCCGGACCAATGATAATGGCAATCCTTATCGGTCGCTTTGGTACGCATTGGCACTTGATAACCTATACGACTATCAGCGCAAATCTTATGCTTCGCGAAATCGGATTGTCGATGTTCCTTGCAGCCGTAGGATTAGCTTCGGGGCAGGGCTTTGTCGATGCCGTGATTTCGGGCGGTTACGTTTGGATGATTTATGCACTGATAATCGCAATAGTGCCACTTGTTATCGTCGGCGTGTTTGCCCGCTTGGTTTGCAAGATGGACTTTTATACCATTATGGGAACACTTTCGGGTAGTATGACCAACCCGATTGCGCTGACCTACGCCAATGGTGTTGCAGGTAGCGATATGCCGGCAATCAGCTACGCTACGGTCTACCCGCTCGTGATGTTCTTGCGAGTTGTGATAGCACAGTGTATGATATTATTCCTGCTCTAAAAGCAGATTTTGAAGCCCGTTTTTACTTCTTCATCGTTTTCACTACGTCGGCAAATATTTCGGCCATACGCTGCTGGATTTCGGAATTTCGCCCGCGAGTAGGGTGCCAGCCGTAGGTTACGCCATATAAGACCTCGGTATCTCCAAAGCCGTTTTTGGCATAACGTATCGAGATTTGCTCGCCTG
>JAZQSA010000037.1:0-52186 GCA_045629905.1 Alistipes sp.
TGCACCTGATGGACGATATTATCGACCTCGAATTGGAGAAGGTTGATTTGATTATCGAGAAGATTGCCAGCGACCCAGAGGACCAGGACGTGCGTCAGGTTGAGTTGAACTTGTGGCACAAGATTAAGGATATGGCACTCAAAGGCCGTCGTACGGGTCTCGGCATTACGGCCGAGGGCGATATGCTCGCTGCACTCGGTATGCGTTACGGCTCGGACGAGGCTTTGCGCTTTGCCGTTGAGGTTCACAAGACGTTGGCTGTTGAGGCATATCGTGCTTCGGTGGCTATGTCGAAGGACCGTGGCGCGTTTGGCGTATTCGATGTCGAGAAGGAGAAGAATAATCCAATGATTTTGCGCCTTAAAGAGGCCGACCCACAACTCTACGAGGATATGGTTAAGTACGGCCGTCGTAATATCGCGATGCTTACGATTGCTCCAACGGGTACAACGTCGCTTATGTCGCAGACGACGTCGGGTATCGAACCTGTATTCCGTCCTGTTTATAAGCGTCGTCGCAAGATTAACCCTTCGGATAAGGGCGTTGTTGCAACGTTTGTCGATGAGCAGGGTCAGGCATTCGAGGAGTTTAACGTATATCACCACAAGTTTGTCGATTGGCTTAAAATCAATGGCTACGATACCGAGTCGTTGAACACTATCTCCGACGATGAACTCGTTCGCTTGGTGGCTGCATCGCCTTACCATAAGGCTACGGCCAACGATATCGACTGGGTTGCAAAGGTTAAGATGCAGGGCGCTATCCAGAAGTGGGTAGACCACTCGATTTCGGTAACGGTGAACCTCCCGAACAATGTATCGGAGGAGTTGGTTGCCGAGGTATATCGCACCGCTTGGGAGTGTGGCTGTAAGGGTATTACGGTCTATCGCGACGGTTGCCGTGAGGGTGTGCTTGTCGATAAGAAGAGCAAGAAGGAGACGCCAAAGTGCGAATCGGCTACCGGCGAAAATCGTCGTCCGAAGTCGTTGCCGGCCGATGTCGTTCGTTTTAAGAACGGCCGAGAGGATTGGATTGCATTCGTTGGTTTGCAGGAGGGTCGCCCTTATGAGGTATTTACCGGTAAGATTGAGGACGATGCGATGTTCATTCCGCCGAAAATCACCCACGGTAACATTATCAAGGTTCGCGAGGAGGACGGCTCGAAGCGTTACGACTTCCAATACACCGACCGCTATGGCTATACCAATACCATCGGTGGTATCTCGCGTTTGTTCGACGAGAGCTTCTGGAACTATGCAAAACTTATCTCGGGTGTATTGCGATACAATATGCCAATCGAGAAGGTTGTATCGTTGATTGATGGTCTGCACCTCGACGATGAGAATATCAATACTTGGAAGAATGGCGTTAAGCGCGCCCTCAAACAGTATATCGAAGACGGAACCCGCTCGAAGGGTAAGTGTCCGCAGTGTGGTCAAGAGAATATGGCATATCAGAATGGTTGTTTGACCTGTATGTCGTGTGGCTACTCGAAATGCGGTTAAAACCTTTTTAAGGGGAGTTTACTGCCTTGAACGATGCCGTACCGAAGGTCGCATACGCCAAGTATGCTCCCTCCGCTACGGCATCGTCGGCGTTGTAACCTCCTCCTTAAAAAGGTTTTAACACCTCGCTTTAAGGGGACTTTCTGACCTTGAACGATGCTTGTGCCGAAGGTCGTGTATGTCAAGTGTGCTCCCTCCGCTACGGCATCGTCGGCGTTGTAACCCATCGTGTGCGCGATATGCGTGCGCAAGGATAGTTGCTGAAATTCTTTAAAAAACCGCCGAAAGTGTTGTTTGGGAGGATTAAAATTGCTATATTTGCACGTTAAATGTATAGTTATTAACAGATTATAAGTGTAAGTAATTTAATATCAAAAGTTTATGAAAAAATTAGTCTTAATTCTTGTAGCGTTGTTTGCTCTTGGAGCAACAGCCTATGCAGCAGAGAATGTAGAGAAGAAGCCTCATATCCAGGGCTTTATCTCGAACCGTTTCTGTGACAACTGGGAGATTCAGGCTGGCGTTGGTCCAACTTGGGTTATACGTACCGGTACCGGTAATGTTGGGGACGTAACCGGTGTTGGCGGTTTTATTGCCGCTAACAAGTGGTTGCACCCTGTATTTGGTTTCCGCGTTGCTGCTGAACTTGGTAAGATTGGCTATGTAAGCGGTTATGGCGAGAAGATTAATTCGATGATGATGTATATTCACCCTGATATTATGGTGAATTTGAGCAACTGGATTGGTGGCTACCGTGAAGACCGCTTCTATTCGGCTGTTCTCTCAACCGGTGCAGGTTTGGCATTCACCGACCTTTCGGGAACTCTCGCCGATAACAAGGGTACGAACTGGGTTGCTTCGTGTGACCGTCGTCCACACGAGTTTACTGTAAACTTCGCATTGCAGAACCGTTTCCGCGTGTCGAAGTGTGTGAACATCGACCTCACGTTGGAGTATATGCTTGCTCGTGCATCGCTCTATCCTGTTATGCAGGACAATGGTGCTCGCTACAATGGCTTGAACGTCTATGTAGGCGCAACCTACCGCTTCAACCGTCGCGATTTCGACCGTGCTGGTGCTACCGAGGCAGAGGCACAGGCCGCTTTGGACCGTTTGGCTGCTGCCGAGAAGGCTGCTGCTGATGCACAGGCCGACAACGACCGCTTGAAGGCTCTTGCAGACGAGCAGGCAAAGGCTTTGGCTGCTGCCGAGGCACAGGCTGCCGAGCGTGACGCAGCTTTGCAACAGGCACAGGCATTGCTTGCTGCTGCCGAGGCACAGGCTCCATCGGCTCGCGAGGCTGTTGAGACCGATAAGTATGACGAGATTCTCTTCTACCTCATTGGCAATAGCGCTCTTACCGTATACAACAAGCAGCGTCTCGACTTGGTTGCAGAGCATATCAAGAAGTCGAACAGCGATAAGGTCTTCAAGATTGAGGGCTTCGCAGACCCACAGACCGGTAGCGCAAAGATTAACAAGCGTATCGCTAACAAGCGTGCAAAGCAGGTATACGACTACCTCATCAGCAAGGGCGTTGATGCTTCGCGTATCGCTTGGGAGGGCGTAGGTACAGAGAACCTTCCATTCAAGAAGCAGGAGACTAACCGTGTGGTAGTGATTTTCTAATCACTCTGTTCGGTTAAAAATAAAGGACGATTTCTTCGTTACGGCCGGTAAGGCGAAGCAGTCACATACGTCAAGTATGCTCCTGCTTCGCCATACCGTCCAAGCCTGGAAATCGTCTCTTTATTTTTAACCTTGGTGTTTATATACCTAATCACACAACATCAACCCTTTACCGCTGATAGAGGTAGTTGCTCGCGGCTGAATGCCGCGTTTACAAGTCTGACCCACCCCTAAATTCCCTCCTCGGGAGGGGACTTGGTCGCTTCGCTCCGAAAAGCGGTATAAAATCGGTGTGATTTTGTATATAAAACCCTTGACCTTTTATGAAGTGGGAGATAATCTGCTTTAATTTCTATATGCAGGTTGCTACATAATAAAGGCCCGATTACTTTTTGAAAGTAACCGGGCTTTTATTATAAATAGGTATCGCTTGTTAGATTACGCCTTGTTCGAGCATTGCCTGTGCAACCTTCATAAAGCCTGCGATGTTTGCGCCTTTGACATAGTTGATATAGCCGTCCTCCTGGGTGCCATATTTGACGCACGCCTCGTGTATGCTCTGCATAATGTAGTGGAGTTTTGCATCAACCTCCGATGCTGCCCACGAGAGGTGCATCGCATTTTGTGTCATCTCCAAGCCCGAAGTTCCACCGCCTCCGGCATTGACAGCCTTGCCGGGAGCAAAGAGGATTGCCGCCTTCTGGAATTCGGCAATAGCCTCCGGAGTACAACCCATATTCGACACCTCGGCTACGCACCAAGTGCCATTTGCGAGCAACTCTTTGGCATCGTCGCCATTGAGCTCGTTCTGGAATGCGCAAGGCAATGCGATGTCGCACTTAATGCTCCAAGCCTTCTTGTTTGGTGTGAAGGTGGCATCGGGGAAACGCTCGGCAAATGGAGCGACGATATTCTGGTTCGATGCGCGGAGTTGCAACATATAGTCAATCTTCTCCTTGGTCATACCGTTAGGGTTGTAGATAACGCCATCGGGACCCGATATGGCAATAACCTTTGCACCCAATTCCGTAGCCTTGGTTGCTGCACCCCAAGCGACGTTACCGAAGCCCGAGATGGCTACCGTAGCACCCTCGATAGAGCGACCTGCTCGGTTGAGCATATGCTCAACGAAGTAGAGTGCACCAAAGCCCGTCGCCTCGGGACGAATCAACGAGCCGCCCCAAGTCATACCTTTGCCCGTGAGTACGCCCGTATTGTATTCGCGGGCCAACTTCTTGTACATACCATAGAGGTAGCCTATTTCGCGACCACCAACGCCTACGTCGCCAGCAGGGACATCGGTATCGGGGCCTATGTTGTTCCACAATTCGAGCATAAAGGCTTGGCAGAAACGCATAATCTCGCCATCGGATTTGCCGACAGGGTCGAAATCTGAACCACCCTTTGCACCACCCATAGGGAGCGTGGTGAGTGCATTTTTGAAGGTCTGCTCGAAGCCGAGGAATTTGAGCATCGACGTATTGACCGCCTTGTGGAAGCGGATACCACCCTTGTAAGGGCCTATTGCGCTGTTGAATTGAACTCGATAGCCGAGGTTGGTGCGAATTTCGCCACTGTCATCGACCCACGTTACGCGGAAGGTGATGATGCGGTCGGGCTCGACCATACGCTCTACAATCTTTGCCTTTTCGAATTCGGGATGCAGATTGTAGGTCTGCTCAATAGATTCGAGGACCTCGCGAACGGCTTGCAGATACTCGTTCTCGCCCGGGTGTTTGCGTTCCAGGTCGGCCATTAAAGCATTAACGTTCATAATTTGATAGTTTTAAGGTTTTATGTTGTGAAGTTTTAGTCGTTGTGTTATAACTCTCTACAAAGATAGTCAAAAATATGACAAATCCTAACCTCTGCTCCACTTTTTTATTCTAAATCGTAATTGTGGTGCTGGCGAAGTAGCCTAAATCTCTATAAGATGATGCTTGACAGCATAGACAACAAGGCTTGCTGTATTGTTGCAGCCTGTCTTTTCGAGAATGTTGGCGCGGTGGGCATCGACCGTGCGCTTCGATATGAATAGGTGGTCGGCAATCTGCTGTGTCGATTCGCCTCGGCAAATCTCGGTCAAAACGTCAATCTCGCGCTCCGAAAGCAGGGTGTCGGTGTTGGTCGGGTTGAGGGTGGTTGCGAAGGTGTCGAGCAGTGGCTGGCTGATATATTCGTTATCCTCCATAACTGCCGATATTGCCGAAAAGACCTCGCCTATATCCGAGTCTTTGAGCAGAAAACCCTTTGCCCCCGCCTCAATCATTCGCGTATAGTACTCCCTCTCGCCAAACATTGTAAGGGCGATAATTCGTAGGTCGGGCCGTGTTTCGAGAGCTTTGCTTGTAGCCTCGTCGCCATTTATGCCTGGCATCGAAATATCCATAAAGGCCAAGTCGAGGTCGTGGAGTTGTGGCAGAGCGTGCAAGAAACTCTCGCCATCGGCAAACTCGGCAACTACGCGACAATCGCGCTTGCCATCAATCAGACTTTTGAGTCCGTTGCGGAAGAGTGAGTGGTCGTCGATAAGGGCGATATGTATTTCGTTGCGCTGCATCATCGGGCTATGCTACTTGGTTGGTCTATCCGAGATAGGTATTGTTATCGAGGTCTTCATTCCGTGACCTTTGCGGCTCGCAATATCGAATGTGCCGTTGAGCGAACTTACGCGCGACGAGATGTTCGACAACCCCATACCGCAATCAACCACAGCCTCGGGGCTAAATCCGCGACCATTGTCGGAGTACACGAGGCAGAGCGAGTATTGGTCGTATTGCAACGAGAGGGTGATTGACGAACAACCCGAATGTTTGAGTGAGTTGTTGATTAGTTCGCAAATCACGCGATATACTATAACCTCTACATCGTTGTCGAATCGTTCGGCTCGCAGGTTGGTAGAGAAGCGGATAGGTACGCTATGGAGCGTGATACTGCGCGATATGAAGTTCTTGATGCCCTGCGCCAAACCGAAGTCGTTGAGGACTTGGGGCGATAGGTTGTTTGAAATCTCGCGCACCGAACAGATTGCCTCCTCGATGACGAATGTTGTATTTTTCAGTATTTCGCGCTGGTCGGCAGGTAGTGTGTCGTGCGGTAGGGCCGAGAGCGACATCTTTGCCGAAGAGAGTAGTGGTCCGAGGCCGTCGTGCAGCTCCTTCGAGAAGTTTTGTCGCGCACGCTCCTCGGTGCGTAATACGGCCGTCAGGATTCGCTTGTTGAATAGTTGGCGTTGTCGGGTGAGTCGTTCGATATAGTTTACCAGGCGGTGCGCAAAGAGTACTGCAAAGGCTATACATATCGAGACCACCAAACCGAGTGTGATTATAATCCAGAGGGCGATATGGTTGCCATTCAGTTCGGCGAACAAACAGGCCTGCTCGGCAGTGAGTAGCAAAAAGCAGATGATGCAAAGAATCCATATTGCGTTGTATTTGGTACGACGCACCAAACGTATGGCAAATATGGTCGCTGCTATTTGCAGAACGAGGGCAATGCCGATGGCTATTTGTAGGACGATTTTGGGCTCCATAATCTCTATAAAATCTCTCTCAAACTCTCAATCTTTGAATAGTCGGTCATATCGACTTGGACAGGTACAACAGCAACATAGCCGTTGTTCAAAGCCCACTCGTCGCTATCTTCGGCATCGGGTTCGTGGTTGTCGAACGCGCCCGTGAGCCAATAGTAGGTACGGCCGTGCGGGTCCTCGCGCTTAAAGAAATCTTCGCGCCAATAGCCTCGCGTCTGACGGCATACGCGGATACCCTTAATCTCGTCGAGTGGCAGAACGGGTATATTGACGTTGAGGCATAGCGGTCGAGGGGTCTCGTGTTGCAGTACCGATGCTACAATTCGCGTTCCGTATTCGATAGCGGCCTCGAAGTCGGCATCGGCACGATGGTCGAGCAGCGATAGACCGATTGACGGAATGTGGTAGAACGACGATTCGATGGCTGCGCCCATAGTTCCCGAATAGAGAACATTGACTGCGGCATTGGAACCGTGATTTATGCCCGATATTGTAAGGTCGATTTTGCGGTCGGCCAACATATGGTCGAATGCAAATTTGACACAGTCGACGGGTGTGCCGTTGAGAGCGTATATCGTCACATCGTCCGATTCGCTGACCTTGCGCAAAAATAGTGGGTTGTGAATCGTGATGGCTTGGCTCATACCACTCTGAACGTGTTCGGGTGCAACGGCAATAACTTTGCCGAAGCGACGTGCAACTTCGATTACTGCTGCAAAACCTTTCGATGCGTAACTGTCATCGTTGGTTACGAAAATAAGTCTGTCGTTATTCATACATCACAAATATAGCAAAAAAAGATTACAATCACACAGCTGCGCCAAAATAAAATGCAATTATATGTTTGGGTGTCATTTTTGGTTGTCGCGCCGATTTAACGTATTTGTTTGGACCGGCAATTTGCAAATCTTATTTTTATGTATAACTTTGTAGATGTTAGAAACCGAAAACTTAATACCGTAGAGTCTATGAAACAAACTATTTTGGCGCTTTTTGCCTTGTGTGCGACGTTGTGTGCTACGGCGCAGGAGTATCAAACTCGCTATCAGAGTAGTACCGAGCCACAGACGCTCCTGCCTATCGGCTATATGCGACTTTCGCGTCAGGAGGTTATTCTCCCCAACGTCAATGGCTATACCCCTTATAAGGCCGATTTACACATACATAGCACCCATACCGACGGTGTGGTGAATATCAAGGGCCGTTTGGAGGAGGCTTGGTGTGACGGTTTGGACGTTATCGCTATGACCGACCACCTCTCTATCCGCCCGGTGCCGGAGTATGGCCAGCCTACGCCCGATAGCGCAAAGGCCAAGCGTGGCTCGAAGGCTGCAAAGGCTATGGAGGAGTCGTTGAAGTATGCCGACAATTTTGGTCTGCTTGTTATTCCGGCCGTTGAACTTACCGGTGACGGAGAGACGCAAGGCCACTATAATGCGTTGTTTATCAACGATATTAGAAGCGTATACGACTACGACCCTATGCAGACTATCCGCAACGCTCGTGAGCAGGGTGCGCTTATTATGCACAACCACCCTGGTTGGCGACACAAGAGTCTGGATATGTCCGATTTTGAGAAGGGTGTCTATGCCGAAAAACTTATCGACGGCATCGAGCTGATGAATGGCGCATACTTCTATCCGAGAGCCTTTAATGTGGTAGAGCAATATGGCCTCTTTGTCGCATCGAATACCGATATTCACAATACCACTGCGCAAATCTATCGCGAAAACGGCTATCTGCGCAATATGACCATCATCTTCGCCAACGAATTGTCGTTGGGTGCAATGCGTGAGGCGTTGGAGGCGCGTCGTACATTGACCTATGCCTTTGGCACGATTGGTGGCGAGGAGTCGCTGCTCGAAGCCTTCTTCAAGGCGTCGGTTGAGACGAAGAGGTTGCCCGAGGGTAAGGGTAAGGAGAAGGGTCGCCAGCGAGTGGTGATTACCAATAAGAGTTCGTTGCCTTATACGTTGCGCGTTGGTAAGGGTAATCCTATGATTCTCCGCCCATTGTCGTCGATTATTGTGACCGTTAAGGTTGGCAAACCCGTTTCGTGTACTATTCTCAATATGTGGTGTGGCGAGAACGAACACCCGAGCGTGAAGTTGAAAGATTAGCTCTCCGAGTGTGGGTTAGAGATAAGGCGGTGGGTCGATAAATGTTGGACCCACCGCTTGTTGTGTGATAAAATGTGGGTTTTATCCGTATCTGTTGATAAAAAATATAGGTAAATATTTTAATATCCCAAAAAAAGTTTGTACCTTTGAATTGTTATATAAGTTTATTTGGATAGAGATGGCCCAGAAAGATATTACAGCGACGCTTGAAGCAAATGTCAGAGCATTGATGTCGCAATATGCGAAAGCGGTCGCGGATATGGAGCGTTTGCAGCGAAAGAATGAGGAGCAAGCGATGAAAATCCGCGAGTTGCAGCAGCAGGTAAGGGCCGATAAAGAGGAGATAACCCGTCTGCAATTAGCCGAGGCTATGGGTGGCGCAGGTGACAAAAAGGTGGCACGCGCGCAAGTGAACCGATTATTGCGGGAGGTTGATAAATGTATCGCCATAGTATCGACTAAAATGTAGTGGGGGATAGATTCGAAAGAGATGAGTGACGCTAAATTGGAGATAAAGTTGAAGGTTGCAGGTAAGCGCTATCCGATGAAGATTGATGCTTCGTTGGAGGAGTTCTACCGCTTGTCGGAGCGCGATGTGAATCGCTATCTGATGAATTATATGAAGGATAAGATAGATGGCTACAATGACCAGGACTATCTTGCACTTGTTGCGCTTCAATTAGCAACGGCAAATCGTCTTCTGCTTCGCAATCGCGAGGTTGGTGGTGACGAGATGCAACGATTGGCCGCTCTTTCGGCAGAGATTGAGGCCCTGCTGACAAAATAAGAGAGGCGATTTCTCCGTTATTTGGTTGGTAGCGTAGGCTCAACAGACCGAGGTTCTTTACATACGATTAGGATATCCCGCATAAATTCCTTATACTTTGCGAAACTGAACACTTTTTATATTGGGGCAGTCTCGATAGTCAAAACCGGGCCTTGTAGCCGAGTCTCTCGGTGAGTACCGCGTGTACCGATGGAGGGTTGCGATGTTTTGCAGAACCCCACAAATGACTTATCAGCAGATTCGTCAATAAAGATAGGAATTTTTGCGGTTTTTTTGTTTAACAGGAAACACCATTAATATATATAAACACTGAAACAGAGATTATGGAGAATTTAATTATTATTACGGTAATTGCCGCCGTTCTCGTCTCTGTCATTACCGGAGTTATAACCTATTTTGGCGTTAAGACTCGTGCGAAGTCGATGCTGAAAGAGGCCGAGAGTGCCGGAGAGATGATAAAGAAGGAGAAAATTTTGCAGGCAAAAGAGAAGTTTATACAACTCAAAAGCGATTATGACCGTCAGGTAAATGAGCGTAACCAGCGTGTCAAGGAGAGCGAGCAGCGCGCCAAGCACCTCGAATCGCAGTTGCAGAACCAGCAGCGCGATTTGGAGCGTAAGAGTGCCGATAACGACCGCTTGAAGGAGAAGTTGGAGGCTCAATTACAGTCGGTTGAGCATCGCAAGGAGGAACTTGCCCAGCTGATGACCGAGCAGAACTCTCGTTTGGAGCAGATTTCGGGTATGAGTAGCGAGGAGGCCAAGAATATTCTGATTGAGAATATGAAGGCCGAGGCAAAGTCGGAGGCTGCTGCCTATATCAACGAGACTGTTGAGGAGGCCAAGATGACTGCTACCAAAGAGGCTAAACGTATTATCGTAGCCTCGATTCAGAGGGTTGCAACCGAGACCGCTATCGAGAACTCGGTGACGGTATTCAATATCGACTCCGACGAGGTTAAGGGTCGTATTATCGGTCGTGAAGGTCGTAATATTCGCGCTTTGGAGGCCGCTACGGGTGTCGAGATTATCGTCGATGATACTCCGGAGGCTATTATTTTGAGCTGCTTCGACCCAGTACGTCGTGAGATTGCCCGTTTGGCTTTGCACCAACTCGTGACCGATGGCCGTATCCACCCTGCTCGTATCGAGGAGGTGGTAGCCAAGGTTAAGAAGCAGATTGAGGAGGAGATTGTTGAGGTTGGTAAGCGTACGGCTATCGACCTCGGTATCCACGGCTTGCACCCAGAGCTTATTCGCCTTATCGGTAAGATGAAATATCGTTCGTCGTATGGTCAGAACCTGTTGCAGCACGCTCGCGAGACGGCTAACTTGGCAGGTATTATGGCTGCCGAGCTTGGTCTGAATCCAAAGACTGCTCGCCGTGCCGGTCTGTTGCACGATATTGGTAAGGTGCCTGACGATGAGCCGGAGTTGCCACACGCAATTATCGGTATGAAACTCGCCGAGAAGTATAAGGAGAAGCCCGATGTTTGCAATGCTGTCGGTGCTCACCACGACGAGACCGAGATGACATCGCTTATTGCTCCGATTATTCAGGTCTGCGACGCTATTTCGGGTGCACGTCCTGGCGCTCGTCGCGAGGTTATCGAGTCGTATATCAAGCGCTTGAAGGAGATGGAGGATATTGCCCTTTCCTATTCGGGCGTTGTCAAGACCTATGCAATTCAGGCAGGTCGCGAGTTGCGCGTCATCGTTGGTGCCGACAAACTCTCCGATGCAGAGTCCGAGTCGTTGTCGCACGATATCGCAAAGCGTATTCAGGACGAGATGACCTATCCTGGTCAGGTCAAGATTACGGTTATCCGCGAAACCCGTTCGGTAAGCTACGCAAAGTAGCCTTCGAGCAATATCGTTTAAGACGGGCTGTCACAACACCGATTGTGACAGCCCTTTTTGTTGGCGCTGGCCGAAAATACCCATCTCGGGGACTTTGTATACAAAATTGCACCATAGTATAATTTTCTACCGCTTTTCGGAGCGTAGCGACCAAGTCCCCTCCCGAGGAGGAGATTTAGGGGAGGGTCAGACTTGTAAACGCGGCTTTCGGCCGCGAGCAGCGACCTCTATCAGCGGTAAAGGGTTGATATCGTGTAATTCCTATATAAACACCCATCTTGTAAGGATTCCGTGTATTATTGCGATGTGCTAAATGTTGTATAAAAATATTTGTTTCTAATATAAAAACGATATATCTTTGCGTTGATTATAGTAGATTGATAACCAAAAACTACCGTATATTTTATGGAAAATAGTGTTAAAGCGCGATTGTTGGAGTTTATCGAGTCGCAAAATTTGTCGGTTCGTAAGTTTGAAGTCAAGTGTGGTTTCCCGAATGCCTATGTCTCGAATATGAAGCGTTCGATTATGCCCGACCGTATGAAGGTTATTACGGAGACCTTCCCAATGCTGAACGTGTCGTGGCTGATGACGGGCGTAGGAGATATGCTCCTCTCGACGCAAACTGCCGACCAGCAGGCGAGTGAGCCTTCGATGGCGAAGTTGGAGGGAGGTTTGGCTCGTTTGGGTGAGCAGGCTATTGGTTCGATGGAGCGACTTGTGTCGTATCACAGCGATATCTCTCGTCGTTATCAGGAGTATTTGGAGCGAGTGATGGAGATGCAAAATCAGACCTTCACCGCGTTGGAGTGCGAGCGCGCCAATGTCGCGAAGCTCTTGGACCAACTCGAACGTATGCAGCAGCAAAACGAGCGAGTTCAGCAGCAGAACGAGAAGTTGATAGATATGCTTCGTGATGTGATGGTGGTCTAACAAGGTGCTTTCTGCGTTACGGTTGCCAAGGCGAAACAGTCACATATCAAAAAAATTCATATCTTTGCGATAAAATTATTTCACTTAAAAAAAATACAATTATGGTTTTTAATAAATTTTTCAAAGGTCTGGCTATCTTGTCGTTATGTATGGCGAGTGTGACATCGTGCGTCAAAGATGATGTCAATCCTGGCGGAACGATTAAGCCGTCCGATTGCAAGCCGGGTGATGACTTCTTCACCTATGCCAACGCCGAATGGCTCGAATCGCTCGGCACTGCCAAGCCAAAGAGGTGGGAAGGTTATCTCTATGATATTGATAGGGCGATCGAGGCAAAGGTTCAGACCGTTCAGGAGTCTATGCCAGAGATTAAGGCATTGAAGCAGGGCGAAGCCAAACTCAAAAACAAGGTGAATGTCGATGCAGCTACTGCGTTGGCGGAGGAGGTTGTGGAGGCTTTGTTGTCCGACGCGGAGACCAAGGAGGATGCGTATGTTGTCTTTGGTAAGGCTATTCGATTGGGCGTTCCATCGGTTGCTACGCTCCATACGGGAATATGCTGCGAGGACAATACATTCGGTTTTTACTTCGTGCCACCGATGGAAGATATGCCCAGCGTATCCGGCGTGCATCGTGCTGCCGAGCCTGATTGCCACGTAGTGTCAAAGCGACTCAGCCGATATATGCCATCTACGCGTAGCGGTAAGACGCCACTTGACTATGTCTTCGAGGGTATCGGCCTCGATCCGAAGTACTCTCTCAATGATGAAGTTGCTGCGGAGATAATTGCTGCTTTGGAGACAATGGATAGAAAGGAACTTTTGAAGAGCATTGGAGAGGCTCTTTTGACTGAATACTACTGCTATTGTTCCGACGAGAATGTACGCGCTCTCACAGGTGGTCAGGTGACCTCTGTGCAGGAGTATATCAACCGAGATTTAGAGTATAGTATGGGCTACTTATTCTCGTACAACTTCTCGCAAGCGTACCCTACCGACGCTGCAGAACCTGCATTCATTGCACTCGGCGACGAACTCACAGCGTCGTTCCGCAAGCGTTTGGAAAACAATAGTTGGCTCTCGCCATCGACCCAGGAGGCTGCCATCGAGAAATTGGACTATATGCGTAAGCATTATGGTACACCTAAAAAGTGGCCTGTGACCGAGTCTCTATCGCTCAAGGGAGATATGCTCCTGGCCGACATAATGTTAGTCAAGCAGAGCCGCGTCAATATAATCGAGTCGTTGTTGGGCAAGAGCGTTGATGAGTACCTCCCTATATACTATATGTTCCATAGTCCTCTCGAATCATTCTACTCCTATACTCCTAACGCATTTTACGATCGTGCGATCAATGCCTTCTATGTGCTTCCTCCATATATGATGGAACCGGCCTATACAGCCAATATGGACGAGTGTAAGTTGTACGCTACCTGGGGTGTTGTGATTGGTCACGAGATGACCCACGGATTCGACCAGAAAGGTGCTACCTACGACAAGTATGGCGAGGAGAACGACTGGTGGACTGCAAGCGATGCCGCCAAGTTTGCCGAACTGAACGCGCGTCGTGCGGAGAATGTCAGCACCCACGAGATTCTGCCTGGTATGAAGGCCAATGGCGTGCAGACCGTAACAGAGGATGTTGCCGACCTCGGTGGCTTCAACATCGCCTACGACCTCTGGGTAAACAAACTCAAAGAGCGTGGTATTGAGGGTGAGGGACTCGACGAGATGAAGCGACAGTTCTTCATCAACTTTGCCGCTATGTATAGCGAGAAGATTCCGACTGCCGATATGGTCGAGCGAGCAAAGGAGGATATTCACTCTGCTGGACACATCCGCGTCAATAGCGTTGTTCAGCACATCGACGACTGGTACGAACTCTTTGATGTGACAGAGGGCGATGCTCTATATATCGCTCCCGAACAGCGTATTACCATCTGGTAGTTGCGTTGCCAATCTTATATAAAATGAGAGAGTGTCCATGGACACTCTCTCGCTTTATAATGAGGTGTGTGTTATTTTGCAGCCTCGACACTCGCCTCGGTAGTTGCCGCTGCGGCCTCGGTACCCTCGGCAACAGGCGCTTCGACAACTTGTGTAGCATTGGCCTCGACCTCGACAACCTGCTCGGTCTGTGGAGCAACCTCGGTCTTGGTGTTGAGCATCGGCTTAACGAAACCGAACATCAACCACGCAACGAAGAACGTCAGAACGATGTTGAAGGTCTGCGCTCCGAGGAAGGCGTAGAGAATATTGCGGTTATCCTTCGAGATAATATCCTTCAAGCGGGTATCCATACCGATACAAACGAATGCCAGCGAGAAGAAGAAGCCCGAGAACGACTTGGCAAGACCTGTCTCGACAAGTTTCTTTGCACCTGCATCAGGGAATATGCCGTACTGCTGCAAGAGGCTGAATACGAGCGATGCGAGGATAAAACCGAGTACGAATTTAGGGAATTTATCCCAAACGATACGCAACGAAGGACGGTGGAGTTTGCCGTCGTTGCCACTCTTCGATGCAAGGTAGGTCGCGATGCAGAAAGCAACGACACCGATAAGTACGTTCTGCGTTGCCTTTACAATCATTGCCGTCTTGTTGGCGACATCGCCATAGATTGCCGAAGCGGCACCTACGCCACTTGTGGTATCGACCGTACCGCCAATCCAGGCACCGGCAATCTCCTGCTGGATTGTAGGGTCGTCGGTCAGCAGCGGAACGATGAGTTTTGCAAGGAACGGCATCAGATATATCATCGGAACGGCGATAATCAACACAACCGAGATGATATACGAGAGGTGCTTCTCCTGAACTTTGGCAACGCCACCTGCTGCGATACAAGCCGAAACGCCGCAGATGGTTACACCGCTCGACAGCGTCATTCCGGCACGCTCCTCGACCTTCATCTTACGCGAAAGCCAGAAGGCGAACAACCATACGCCCGTTACCACGATGCAGGCCTGGATAATACCGGCAGCACCCGAGGTTACGAAGTCGCGGAAGAGAATCGTCGCACCGAGGCAGACAACACCAATCTTGATAAAGAACTCGCCCTGAACAGCAGGTTTGAGCCACTCGGGAATATGGAACAGGTTGCGGATAAGCAGACCGAAGATAACCGAGAAGAATACCGCCTCAAAACCATAGGCCTTGATGAAACCGATTTTGGCAACGAGTTGTGCCATTATCGAGATTGCGAATACGATGATAAACGACCAAAGCAGACCGCGAGTAGGTCGTTTGAGCAGAAGGTTGCCAATAAGCAGGACAACCAGCGCAATGAGGAAGAGCAGGCCGATATTTATCCAAGCATCGGTGATGAAGAGGTCGCCCCAGCCATATTGTGCCGTCTCGACAACTTGTGCCGTCTCGACTGCTTCGGTCGAAGGGTAGAGCCACGGACAAAGAGCCTGCAAAGCCTCACCGTTGATAAGGTTTTCAGGAACTTTCAACGCACCCTTTGGCAGGAACGAAGCCAAACCTGCAACTACGAGGAGTGGAATGGATAGAACAGTGACAACCCAATCCTCGACAAGAAATTTCTTCAAAAATTTTTCCATAACGTATAAAGTAGTTTTTGTTGTCGTTTAGAACATACCTGTAACCATCAGATAGAGGCAGTTGCCATTGGTTGCACCCGGCATCTTGCAATATTGTTGGTAGGTGTACTCGGCTTGGAGACGCAAGTATTTCCACGGACGATAGGAGAGGGCTACCGAGTAGTTGAACTGATGGCCCGCACCGTGGGTGTTCTCATCGAAGTAGTCGAAACGAACGCCTGCCGTACACTTTTTGAGGAACTTGTAGCCGACCTGCGCATAGGCACCCTCCGAGCAGAGGCTGCCCGTCTTACCACCGATATACTCGGCACGTGCAAAGAGGAAGTCGTTGTTGTAGTCGGCACCACCACCATAGCGCGAGTAACTTACATATTTGAGAGCCGTTTGGTCGGTTATGATGCCCGGGTATTTGCTTTGCAACGAGGTTGCATCGCCCTCGCCATATTGGTAGTAACCTGCGATTTTGAGCAGTTTGAGAGGCTGGATAGTGAGGCGTGCAGCAATATCCTTTGTCTTGTTGTTGTCTTTGGTGTTAATGCCTGCACCGTTGAAGATGCCGACCTCGTAGTTGATGATGCTGAAACCTTTGCGACGGATAAAGCCACCCTGCATCTGCACACCAATATCGCGACCTGTCGAGCTGATGCCCGTCATATCGCCACTGCCCAAACGTGCCAAGCGCTGTATAGGCATTGCATAGTTGATAAATTCGAGCTTCGTGGCGTTGTAGTCGGTGTTCTCAATCGTGATTGGGAGTTTGAACTGACCCGCTTTGATACCCCACTCATATACGGGTTGGTATCTTGCCCACAAATCGACAATAACGGGTGAGCGGGCAAAATCGACCTGCAAACGATAGTCGGCAACGCCGCCCTTCTTGTTCTCCCACGCTGTACCGTTGATGGTGAAACGTGCGCGACGAAGGTGGAAGGTCGAGGTGCCGCTACCTTCGTCTTTGTAGTCGTAGCCAGCCTGAATGTAACCCGAAATCTTGACATATTTAGAGAATACCTCTTTGATTTTGGCCTTGGTCTTCTCGCGTTTTTCGAGTTTGTCGAGTTTCTTTTGCATCTGCTCGATTTGAGCCTGCAATGATTCGGTCTGCTCTGTGGTCTCGGTTGTAGTTTGGGCCGAAGCACTGCCTACGAGCAGTGCGGCAAACAGGATAAGGGTGTAGAATTTTCTCATCTGGTTGTAGTTAAAACGTAATATGCAAAAATAGGAATAAAAAGTTGAATAACGGTAGGTATTTATACCTATTTATATAATAGGAGACGAGAGCCATCGACTCTTGGTCAAGGCTCTCGTCTGTGTCGGGGATATGGCTACTTCTTGTTCTGCTTCGCCAGCCACTCCTTGTAGTAGTCGTGGCAGAAAGCACCCTCCTGACGCTCATACTTTTCGAGGTTCGACGACGAGAGCCAGGTTGTATAACCACCCGTAAGGCCTGCATCGAACAGACCGCGAATCTCCTTCTCGACATTCTCGGCATCGTATGTAATACCGTTGCGGTCGACGTGACGCATTACGTTGTAGGCCTGAACCCAGGTGCGTACGGCAGCAGGAGTAGGGGTAATCTTTTGGCGGTCTTGTACGCGCTGACCCCAAGCGTACAGAATCTCGTAAGGGTGGTTCCACGGCTTTTTGATGCCGTAGTATCCGTTGGAGAAGTGGTCGGGATAAGGCATACCGCAGATGGCGTCGGCTATGTTCGATATTGCCGGCCAATACTGACCATAGGCGGTCGTGTAGCCTGGGTTGGCAGCCTCGCCAAAGACATCAATCGAGACGTATGCTCCGACGGCGTGAATCTCGTCACAGGCATATTGCACAAAACGCTGAATGGCCTGAACCTTCGACTCGTTGTAGCGGTTGTGGTAGTTGATAAGATTCTCGACGCGCGTCATACGGTCGGGGAATCGAACGTAGTCGAAGTTAATCTCATTGAAGCCGAATTTGCGTACCGCCTCCTTTGCCAATTCGACGTTGAACTGCCAAACCTTGCGGTCGTAGGCACTTGGCCAATAGGCTTTGTTGTGCTTGAAAGGTTTGCCTGTCGATTTCTCGGTGATGGCTACCTCGGGGTGGTCCTTAACCAGGTATGAATCTTTGAAGCAGGTGATACGGCCTACGACATAGAAGCCCTCCTCGTGCAGACGGCGCACGGCACGCTCATACATCTTCTCCTTCTGTGCTCCTGCGCGAGCATAGTTGGTTGGCGAGTAGATGCGCATCGCCTCGGCCTTGTAACCGGGGCATTCGTTATCCTTGATGTCGATTACGAAGGTATTGATTTTGGTGCGCTTCGCAAAGGCAATATATGATTCGATGTTGCCGATAACCTTTGGCGATATGTTCAGATAGAGCGAGTAGCACGACTCGGGCATCTTGTTGTCGGCAAATTCGACGCGACGCGTAGGGTAGAAGTCGCAACCGACCGCCTTGCCGCCACCAAACGGATTTTTGATAGCCGAATGTATAGGGTCGTATTTCTCGGCCATATAACGCTTCGTGGCCTCCTCCTTCGTAAAGACGGTGTATTTGCCGAAGATGTGACCCTCGACCTTGCCAAGTCGTACCTTATAGCGATTTACCTCACCACTTTGGCTGTCGATAGAGTCGTAGCCTATAACCTCCAACTTTGCACCTTTGTCGGCGTGACCGGCGATAGCCGAGGTCGCGATGTCGGAGATAATCGACGCAGGGGTGCGGACAAAAATCGTCTTCTCGGCAACAACGTCGTGGCGGTTGGCTACAATCTGGCTCTCCAAGGCGTAGATTCGGCCCTCTTTTGTGTCGATTTCGACAAATTTCTCCTCGCCAATCTCTTTGGTGCGGTTTATGACCGCGCTAACCTCGGTGCCACGAATGTTTACGCTGTGTGGAACCATTGCTTTGCGCTCGCTGTCAAACTGATAGAGTGTTACGCTATGCTCGGTCGAAGCGAGATAGCGACTCTCGATGATTTCGTCGCTTGCGCAACTGCTCGACAGCAATGCGATAAGTGAAAGTGTTGTGTAAAAAAGCTTCTTCATAATTTATCGTAGTTAATGAGGGCAAAGATAATAAAAATCGCTAACTTTGGCGTCGAAAACAACAAGATTATGAAGAAGAGTTGGAGAGCCGGCACGATGGTATATCCGCTGCCGGCGGTAATGGTTAGTTGTGGCTCATCGCCCGAGGAGTACAACATTATGACAGCGGCGTGGACGGGTACTATCTGCTCGGAGCCTGCAATGTGCTATGTGTCGATTAGGCCGGAGCGCCACTCCTACGATATCATCAAGCGCACGGGCGAATTTGTTATCAACCTTACGACCGAGGCTTTGGCCGAGGCTACTGATTGGTGTGGCGTGCGTTCGGGTCGCGATTTCGATAAGTTTGACTACTGCTCGCTGACGCCCGAAAAGTGTGCTGTGGTGGCTGCACCGGCGATAGCCGAAGCACCGATTTCGATAGAGTGCCGTGTGAAGGAGATTGTGCCTCTCGGCTCGCACGATATGTTTATAGGCGAGGTCGTCGGAGTTCTTGTCGATGAACAATATATTGATAGCGAGACGGGCCATCTCGACTTGCAACGCGCAGGGCTGATATGCTATGCCCACGGAGCCTATTTTAAGATGGGCGAGTATATAGGTAATTTTGGTTGGACGGTGAAAAATTCGACTCGCCGCAAGGAGTTGCGACGTGGTCGTCGAGATAAAAAGTAGCAGAAGGATTGATTATGGAACAACAACAGAGCGAATATTTGGATAAGTTCGAGCAGTCTGTTACCGAGCGCCTTGTCGAGCAGATGACGGGCGAGAGGTTGCTTGGCGGATACTGTTTTTCGGTCGAGGAGTTGTCGCAGTTGTGGCATCGTTGCGCTCCCGACTATATGGTCGATGCTGTGCCTCAAATTGCGCAATATCCGATGGCGGCTATCGCTTGGGCGGCATATTTTGGTATCGGTGCGGCAGTGCTGTGGGACCGTCAGGAGATTGTCGAGGAGGAGAATCTCTATCAGCGACTTCGCGATGCGCGAGGCTTCGACGAGATGGACGAGTATGTCAATTACCTATTGCTGAAAGGAGGCTTCTCGCAACAAGAGGTCGAGCGACTCGAAAATGCATTGCGTAGTTGTGCGCAGAGCGTGCTGACGGCTATTCGTAAGGAGAATATCGAGCCACAGAGCGTGATGGCATTCCATATATTCGCACGCTCGGTCAAGGTGATGTTCCACCTCGGAATGTCGATGGCTATGCACCTTATGGGATTCAGCTACGAGAAGGCTCGTGTAGAGTTGCCATCTTAAAGCCGAGAGGTGTCGATTTCGATGCTGCAACCGCCCCATTGGTCTACGTTGTAGCTTTGCGAGAGGAGCGTTTTGCCGAGGTGTAAAATCTCGATGCTAATCTCGAAAGGACGACACTTCGCAACACTCTCGACTGCGGGTAATATGGCGGTGTGGAGATAGATAAACATATGCAGATGGTCGCACTCTTCGACCTCCAACGATGCGCTGCGAGGCGAAGGATTATCGACGGCTTCGCTGTCGGCCAAATCTTCCAGTCGGGCAAAACCAATCTGTTCGCCGGCTTGGTTGCATAGGGCGCAACCGATGAAAAAGTCGTAGCGACGGCTCTGCTCAAAGTCGGTGCTGATAGTTATTTTGTAGGGTTTATCTGTTGCCATAACTCTATTTTTGTAGCGATATTTACGCAAATATAGTAACTTTGCGCGGAAAACTTTGCACAATTTGCAATTTTGTAGTACATTTGCAGACTAAATGCGCAAAATGAATATGGCGAACAAATACATAATCGACTATAAGTCAATGCCAAACGGTCGTCATTCGCTCGAAATGACGCTTGATGGCGAGTTGTTTGCTGCAATGGAGTCGAACGAGGTGAAGGACGCCGAGTGTGATGTTCGCATAGAGTTGGAGCGCAGCGAAACGCAACTTTTGTTGGATATTGCGATTTCGGGTCGCGCGGTAGTTGAGTGTGACCGTTGCTTGGAGGATTGCGATATTCCGGTTGATTACCACGGCGAGTTGGTGGTTCGCTTTGCCGATGTTGCCGGCGAATACGATGGCGAGCAGATGTGGATTGCGCAGGGCGATGAGTTGTCGTTGGCCCAATACCTCTATGAGAGCGTCGTTGTGTCGTTGCCATATCGTCGTGTTCACGAGGAGGGTGGTTGCGACCCCGATATGATGGCTCGCTTTACGTCGGCCGAGGAGCAGGAGGCAGAGCAGGAAGAACAAGAATAATACTCTGAAAAAGAGAGAACTAAAATATAAAACTTAAATAGTAGTACAGTTATGGCACATCCAAAACACAAAGTCTCGTCTACACGACGTGACAAAAGAAGAACTCACTACAAGGCTGTTGTTCCTACCGTAGTGATTTGCTCGAACTGTGGTTCGGCAGTACTTTACCACCGCGTTTGCCCAGAGTGCGGTTTCTATCGTGGCAAGTTGGCTATCGAGAAGAAGGCAGAGTAGTTCTATCGGAACGAAGAAAAGCACCTGTTCTTGTGGAATAGGTGCTTTTTTGTAAAACAGAGGAGGTTGAGATGAGAATCGGATTAGATGTGATGGGTGGCGATTTTGCGCCCGAGGCTGCTGTCAAGGGGGCTGTGTTGGCTCTCGATGAGGTGGCTGTCGATAGCCGTATCGTTTTGTTTGGCGACGAGACCTCTATTCGGGCAATTCTTGCTGCCGAAGGTTGCGATGCGTCGCGATTCGATATAGTCTCCACGTCGGAGGTAATCGAGATGGGCGACCACCCTGCAAAGGCTTTTCAGCAAAAGGCAAATTCGAGTATCGCGGTCGGCTTTGCGCACTTGGCAAAGGGTCAAATCGACAGCTTTGCAAGTGCAGGCTCGACGGGAGCGATGATGGTCGGCTCGATGATGGTTGTTCGGCCTATCGAGGGTGTGATGCGCCCGACCATTGCGACGGCTATCCCGACTTTGGCTTCGACACCGGTCCTGATTCTCGACATAGGTCTGAATGTCGATTGCCGCCCCGAGGTGTTGGAGCAGTATGCGCTCATAGGCTCGGTCTATGCCAAATCGGTATTGGGTATTGATAATCCGCGAGTGGCGTTGCTCAATATTGGCGAGGAGGCTGCGAAGGGTAATGCCCAGGCCAAAGCGTCGCACGAATTGATGCAGCAGGCAGGGGCGGAGGGCCACTACAACTTTGTCGGCAACATCGAGGCGTCGCATATCTTTACGGGCAAACGTGCCGATGTGGTAGTGTGCGACGGATTTACGGGTAATACGGTCCTAAAACTCTCGGAGGGCTTCTTTGCTATCAACCAAAAGTGCGGTATTGTGAGCGACTTTTGGGCTGGTCTGAACTACGAGTTGGCAGGAGGAACGCCTGTGCTGGGTGTCAATGCTCCCGTGATTATCGGTCACGGCAAATCGACTCCGTTGGCTATAAAAAATATGGTGCTTTCGGCCGAGCGAGCGGTGCGAATGTCGCTTGTTGAGCGTTTGCGACAGGCATTTGCAAGGTAGAAACGAAATTGAAAGGTAAAATATATGCGATGCTCCGCTGGGGTGTCGCATTTTTTTGTTATATTTGCAAGAGTATTAACCTATAAAACCTAAAACAATGCGAAAGATTCTATTCTTGGCGGTCTCTTTGTTGGCGGTAATGCCGTTGTCGGCAGCAACCGGAGCATTGACGCCCAATAAAATCGTTATCCCCGATATTGAGGGTTATAAGACCTTGAAGGGAGATTTTCATATCCATACAGTCTTCTCCGATGCTTCGGTCTGGCCTACAACCCGTGTGCAGGAGGCTATATGGGAGGGACTCGACGTCTTGGCAATTACCGAGCACGTCGATACCCGTCACCAGAAGATGCGAAATAACGGAACTTTCACGGAAAAGTGCGACCGTAACGAGTCGTTTAGAATTGCCAAAAAGGCGGCAGGTAAGAAGTTGCTGGTTGTTCACGGTGGCGAAATTACCCGAGGTATGCCTTCGGGCCACTTTAACTGCTTGTTTATAAATGATAACGAGACAATCTGTTCCGAGGCCGAAAAGACCGACAATACCCCCGATGAGCATATTAAGGCTATGAAGGGCGGCTTGGCAGAGGCTCGCAAGCAGAATGCATTTATTATGTGGAACCACCCAAATTGGCACAAACACGCTCCAAACGAGACTATTATGTGGCCTGCACACAAGGAGTTGCTCAAAAAGGGCTTGATGGACGCAATCGAAATCTACAATATGGCTTGTGGCTATTCGCCCGAGGCGCACGAGTGGTGTTTGAAGAACAATCTTGCGATGCTTGGTAACTCGGACGCTCATCAGCCATTCTTTACCGAACTCGACTATCTGCACGGTGACCATCGTCCTGTGACGCTCGTCTTCGCTACCGAGAAGTCGTTGGAGGGTGTTCGCGAGGCTCTCGACGCTCGTCGTTCGGCTGTCTTTGCCGAGGGTATGGTCTATGGTCGTGAGCAGGAACTTGCACCGCTCTTCAAGGCTTGCGTTAAGGTGAAGAGCAAGAAGTGGAGCGACAAGGGTGTTACGTTCGTTCTCGAAAATAAGTCGAGCATTCCGATTATCCTTACGAAGGCCTCTGGCTCGGAGGACTTGTGGTATCCGCGTTATATCGTGCTTGCGCCAATGAGCTCTATCTCGGTTAAGGCTCGTCCGCTGTTGGTTAATCATACGCAACCGGCATTCAAAGAGTCGCAGAACGAGGCGGTAGTTAATTTCAATGTCGAGACCTTCCAAATCGGAGCGAACAAATCGCTTCCATTCTCGGTTACGGTTCCTCGCAAGAAGAGTGTTAAATAGTGTAAAACGATAAGAGATGAAAAAGTTATTTATATTTATAGCGGTCGTGTCGGCAGCCCTTTCGGTCTCGGCATCGACTCCAAATAAGATTGTAATCCCTAATATCGAGGGATATAAAACGCTGAAAGGCGACTTCCATATCCATACTATCTTCTCCGATGGTTCGGTATGGCCTACAACTCGTGTGCAGGAGGCTGTATGGGAGGGACTCGACGTTATCGCTATTACCGACCACATCGATACACGCCACCAGAAGATGGTTAAGAATGGCTACTTCGATGCGAAGAAGTGCGACCGCGACCGCTCCTATAAAATTGCTAAAAAGGAGGCCGGCAAGAAGTTGTTGGTTATCCACGGTGGCGAGATTTCGCGAGGTATGCCTCCTGGTCACTTCAACTGCTTGTTCATCAAGGATAACGATGCTATATGCGCCGCTGCCGAGGCTAACGACCACGACCACGTATTGGCGATGGAGGGTGGTTTGAAGGAGGCTCACGCACAAGGTGGCTTTACGATGTGGAACCACCCAAATTGGGATAAGCAGGCGCCCAACGAGACGATTATGTGGCCGGAGCACGAGAAGCTCTATCAGGCAGGCTATATGAACGGTATCGAAATCTATAATAAGTATTGCGGCTACTCGCCCGAGGCTCACGAGTGGGCATTGGAGCGCAATATCGCAATTCTCGGTAACTCGGACGTTCACCATATGTTCCTCTACGAGGAGGATTATCTGCACGGCGCACACCGTCCTGTGACACTTGTATTCGCTACCGAGAAGTCGTTGGAGGGTGTTCGTGAGGCTCTCGACGCTCGTCGTTCGGCTGTCTTTGCCGAGGGCGTAGTCTATGGCCGTGAGCAGGAACTTGCACCGCTCTTCAAGGCGTGCGTTAAGGTTAAGGGGTTGAAATTGACCGATAAGCAGGCTTCGTTTACGCTCGAAAATGTATCGAGTATTCCGGTGGTGTTGAGTAAGGCACCAGGCTCGGAGGGCCTTTGGTATCCGCGCCATATTGTGCTTCCTCCGTTTAGTTCGATTTCTATCTCGGCCAAGTTGTTGCTCGTCAATAACAAACAGCCGAAGTTCGATGAGTCGGTAGCGGAGGTTTCGGTTAATTTCTATGTCGAGACCTTCCAGATTGGTGCAAACAAACCACTTCCGTTCTCGGTTACGGCAAAGCGTAAATAGAGGTTGATAACCTATAAAAAGAGGAGGGTGTTCGCGCATTGCGGAACACCCTCTTCTTTGGTTTTATGACGCAGCCTCACTAATCGGTTGCTATGGTGTTGTATTGGCGGATACAGCGGACAGGTACTGCGTAGTTGCTCGCCTCGCCGAGGGCGCTATGGTGACCGCTCGCATCAATCTGCAACGAAGGGGTGCCAATGCCCAAAACAATCGTGCCTATCGGGTTGTTGGCCAGATTATCTCTACCTGTCCAATTTGAGTCATCGCGTCGGTATGGACAATAGATGTTCCAGCTGCCTGTATCTGTCCAATCGTACGACTCCTTCCAGTCGGAGTACCAGTTGTCTTTGACGCCAAACCAGTGTGCATCGTAGCGCGTCTCCGAGTAGTCGAGACCGTTCAATGGCTCGACACGGCCCGAAGCCCAAAGAGCGAAGTTGGCACCGATTGAGTAGAAAGCGCCACCCTCCTGTATCGCTCCCGAAGCAGGGAAGCAGGTGATAATCTCGTCGCCGTGGGCCGACATTGCGATAGTGTGGTATCGGCGGCCATTGTACTCGTCTACCTCGTAGTAATCGCCGGCAGTTCTGCGCGCCTCCAACGTAGCCCAAGCATTGTGCGTGTCGGGATATGTGTATGCGCCATTATTCATAGCCGTCGCCTTGCTCGAAGCCACAGCCTCGGCACTTGTGCAATATCCAAACGGACCCGACGAGAAGGCCACAGGGTCGGAGTACTCAAACTCGTTGTTCTTGAAGTTGTCCCACTCGCGTGTTGTCGGCAACTTGTAGCCCGGAGGACACGGGTCGAAGAGTGTCTTTGTGTTGAAGTCGGCTTGACCGTCGGTATGTACCCACGCATATTTGTTCTTGTCGAGGTGTGCGTGCTCGAAGTCGCGGGCAATAATCCACATCGGATACTTGTGGCGATAGGTCTCCACGTCGTTATAGCCACTTATGCTACCGTCGGTTACGTTGGCCTTCCACTCGGCAAGTATGCCGAATTTGTCTCTGTTTTGCAGCGTTGCGGTACGGCAGACGCTCCAATCCTCAACGCCTTCGTCTGTCCAATTCCACCAGTTGTTGCCGATACCTCCGCCACCGTGTGTATTAGGGCCGATGAATGGGTCTTTGCGACCAACCTGATAGTAGCAGCCGAATGCCTTGTACGAGAGGTCGGCAGCCTCGGCTCCGAGGTTGCGGTCGAGCATATGCCACTCCTCGTTGTTGAGAGCGATGCTTGCACGGGTGTTGGCGAAGCGGAAGTGCGAGTAGTGAGGTTCGGCGAGCCATATATGCCACGACCATACAATCTCCTTCACCGAGTCGTCGCTTTCGCCTGCCTTCTCGTAGAGTGCTATGACTACGTTGCCTGTTGCGTTGTAGTAGCCCTCTTTGAGGTTGAAGAGAATTGTCTTGTCGGCAGCGTTGTATTCTACCTCGCATACATCTTCGAAATTCTTACCCTCAAATACCTCACCCGAGGCCCAAAGCCAATCGACATCGTAGTGCTTTGTCGGGTCTATGAGGTTTTGGTTGATGCCCAACTCGGCAAACGAGGTCTTATAAGGCAGGACTCCGTTGCCAGGCGTATCTGCCGAGAAACTATATGTGCCCGGCGAGGTGATGATATAGGTATTTGCACTATCCTCCGAGTCGAGATGTGTGATTTCGTCTATCGGCTCTTGGGCGTTGAATGCAATGTCGTACAGACCGCCCGCCTTAATAGAGGTGCTCGATATTTTCAGTGAGCGTGTTATCGACTCTGTCGATGACTCGTTGTTGCCGTGGTGTGTGGTGATGTAGGCCGTGAAGTAGAGGCGCGACACATTCTTTGGCTCAAACTCGCGAGGGTTGATTGTCAGCAGAACGTAGACGCCTGCATCGTCGGCCGAGCCATCTTTGATGTTGTTGTGTCGTTTCAATGGCAACTGCGTATGGAGTTCGCTCGAAACGTGGGTGATACCACCCGTGTTTATTGGCGTGAGCAACTCACTGCCGTCGATGTATGAGCCGTTGCCAATATAGTCGTAACCCATTTGGTAGGTGCCGGCGATATTCGCGCTCTTCTCCTCGCCATTCTCGTCGATATATGTAGCCCTGACGATGACCTTTTTGAGGTAGTAGTTGCCGTTACCGAAGTCGGTGCCTCCCGCAGAGTGCTGACTGCCTGTTACGCGAACTCGCAAATATGCGTTCTCGTGGTGCATATCGAATTTGCCGCGGTTATCCTCGTAGCGCAGGAAGTCGTAGCAGATGCCGTAGCGCGACATCGCCTTCGTGCAGCCTTGTCGGCCTGTCTCGTGTTCGAGTATGGTTTGCAGGGAGGGTACGCGATAGACCAAACCAAGTGAGGCGTGGAGATATTCGTGACCATAGTAGGGCTCGCCACTATCCGTACCGCTGTCGTAGTTCTTGGCAATGACCAACGACGAGTTGTAGGGGTAGTATACAAACATATCGAGAGGTCCGTTGTAGCCCTCGACCTCCGAATCTTGGTCGTTTGGTGTGACAAATTCGGCATTGAAACTAAAATTGGCCGAATGTGGTGCGCTCTTGTTGATTACACCCTTCACCGAGTTGTTTACCTGCTTGGGCTGTACGTTGAGCAGAAAGACGCCGATAGAGTCGTGGTTGCTCCAATTATAGGTTACTTGTCCGCCCGTAATATCGCCCACCTCCAAACGTGTGTCGGAGGCTGTTGTTGCATTGCGACTACCCGACGAAATCTCTACGGGGAGCGTTGTGTAGCTGATGGTTTTGGTCGGCATCGAGTTCTCCTCGTCAAATCTTGCACACGCACCGAGCGTGAGAGTGAGGAGTGTCAATACTGCGATTATTATGCTTTGGAATTTCATTGTGGTCTTGGGTTTCGTGTGTGCGCTAATCGGTCTAATCTTCGATTTCGAGCGAAAGGTCGCCAAAATCGCCATATTCTCCACTGCCGGAGCCTCCCGACACGAAGAATCCCTCCTCGACAGGGGAGGTGTGTATATCCAAAATAGGAGATATATAAGTTGCTTTTTTCATTGTGTGAGTGCCTTTTAACCTAATCTATACCTATTTATAATCTAATATTGGTGCGCAAAAGTACTAAAAAAATAGTTAATTACCTATGTTTAATTATTATTCTCGATTTTTTTTGTCGCAGAGGTCGTTTTGTCGGGAGGTTCGATACAGCCTCGAATAAAAAGGACGTGCCTAACCGCAAGTTAGACACGCCCTCTTTCTGTATATGGCTGACAGCCGATTACATCATACCGCCCATACCTCCGGCAGGCATTGCAGGAAGTGGTTCTTTCGATGGCTTCTCGGCCAAAACGCACTCTGTGGTGAGCAACATCGAGGCAATCGAAGCTGCGTTCTCCAACGCTACGCGCGACACCTTCGTTGGGTCGATGATACCCGCTTTGAGCATATCCTCGTAACGGTCCTCGCGAGCATTGTAGCCGAAGTGTGGCTCTTTGCTGTCGCGAATCTTATTGACTACAACCGAACCCTCGCCACCTGCATTGGCAACAATCTGGCGCAAAGGCTCTTCGATTGCACGCTTTACGATTTGGATACCCGTTGTCTGGTCCTCGTTTTCGCCCTTCAAGCCCTCCAAGGCCTCGGTCGCGCGGATATATGCCACGCCACCACCGGGAACGATACCCTCCTCGACTGCGGCACGAGTTGCAGCCAAAGCGTCGTCTACACGGTCCTTCTTCTCCTTCATCTCGACCTCGGTTGCAGCACCAACGTAGAGTACCGCTACACCACCAGCGAGCTTCGCAAGGCGCTCCTGCAACTTCTCGCGGTCGTAGTCCGATTTCGAAACCTCAATCGAGGCGCGAATTTGTGCCACGCGAGCCTTGATAGCCTCCTTATCGCCACAGCCATCGACGATGGTAGTATTCTCTTTGTTGAGGGTAACCTTGTCGGCGCAACCGAGCATTTCGAGCGTTGCGTCCTCCATCTTCATACCCTTGTCGGTCGAAATGACGGTAGCACCCGTAAGGATTGCGATGTCTTCGAGCATCTCCTTGCGACGGTCGCCAAAACCCGGGGCCTTGCAGGCAGCGATTTTGAGCGTGCCACGTATGCGGTTTACAACCAAAGCCGAGAGTGCCTCGCCATCGACGTCCTCGGCGATGATAAGCATCGCACGGCCACTCTTTGCAACAGGCTCCAAAACGCCCATCAACTCCTTCATTGTCGAAATCTTCTTGTCGGTGAGCAAGATGTATGGCTGTTCGAGTTCGGCAATCATCTTCTCGGTGTCGGTCATAAAGTATGGCGAAATGTAACCACGGTCGAACTGCATACCCTCGACAACCTCAACGTGAGTATCGGTACCCTTTGCCTCCTCGACGGTGATAACGCCCTCGTTGTTTACCTTCGACATCGCCTCGGCGATAAGTTTGCCGATGTTGCTGTCGTTGTTTGCCGAGATAGTTGCAACCTGCTCAATCTTGGCGATGTCGTTGCCTACGACCTGCGACTGCTCACGCAACGACTCGATAACCGTTGCAACGGCCTTGTCGATACCGCGCTTCAAATCCATAGGATTTGCACCTGCGGTCACGTTCTTCAAACCGACGCCGATAATTGCCTGTGCAAGTACGGTTGCGGTGGTTGTACCGTCGCCCGCATCGTCGTTGGTCTTCGAAGCAACCTCCTTAACCAACTGCGCGCCCATATTTGCCACAGCGTCCTCCAACTCAACCTCTTTGGCTACTGTAACACCATCTTTTGTAACGTGAGGTGCGCCAAATTTCTTGTCGATAATTACGTTGCGGCCTTTTGGACCGAGAGTAACCTTTACTGCATTTGCCAAAGCATCGACACCCTCTTTGAGAAGGTCGCGAGCTTCAATATTGTATTTAATATCTTTTGCCATTGTGAAACTGATTTTTGGTTAAATGTGATGTTCGGTTTGCCTTATTCGATTACGGCCAAAATCTCCGACTGTTTGAGGATAAGGTACGAAGTGCCTTCCAACGAGATTTCGGTGCCGGCATACTTGCCATAGAGAACTTGGTCGCCCTCCTTAACCTCCATCTTTACCTCGGCTGTACCCGGGCCTGCGGCGATAACTTTGCCCGCAAGCGGCTTCTCTTTTGCCGTGTCGGGAATGATAAGACCTCCGGCGGTCACCTCCTCTGCCGGATTAGGCAGTACGAGGACTCTGTCTGATAATGGTTTTACTGTCATTTTCTTTGTGTTTTTATTGTTTGTAAATTTTGTTTGCGTGTTTGCCCTATTTGTTATCAACAGGTGTGCCAAAGCCCGAGGTGTGCCACATTTGGCAGGGAGGCTTGACAAATTGTCACAAAATTACTAATTTTGTAATATAAAATTGTCAGTAATGAAAAAACTTTTTCTCTTTTTTGCTCTGATAGCCGCATTGGAGCTTTCGGCGCAGACGACAACCACTGTCGATATTAGGGCTTTGCCCTCACACCCACGACTTATTTTGCGCGGTGGCGATGAGGCTGCTATGCGCGATGCGATAGAGCGTGTGCCACAGATGGAGCGATTGCGCAACGAGGTGTTGAAAACGGCCGATAGGGCTATCGAACAGCCTGTCAGTGAGCGCAAAAAGAAGGGAAAACGACTGCTTGACGTGTCGCGTCAGGTCTTGGAGCGTGTGCTAAATTGTGCAATCGCCTATAAATTGACCGACGATGAAGAGTATCTGCGTCGAGCCGAGAGTGAGATGCTTGCAGCGGCAGGCTTCTCCGATTGGAATCCGTCGCACTTCTTGGACGTTGGCGAGATGACTGCGGCATTGGCTTTGGGCTACGATTGGCTCTACGATAAATTATCGGAGGATAGCCGTCGTCGGATTGAAGATGTCATTATCGCAAAGGGTCTGCTCGGGGCTGAAAAGGAGAGCCAAATGTGGTTCTATCGTCGCGAAAATAATTGGAATCAGGTCTGCAATGCGGGTCTCGTTTTGGGTGCGTTGGCTGTGGCGGAGCGTGAGCCCGAATTGGCTGCGCGGGTGGTCGCGAAGTCGCTCACATCGAATAGGCTTGGGTTGAAACCCTATGCTCCCGAAGGGGCCTATCCCGAGGGGTATGGTTATTGGAGTTATGGTACTTGGTATCAAGTGCTGATGATTGAGGCTTTGCGTACGGCAGTGGGCGACGATTATGCTCTCGACGAGGCTGCGGGCTTTAAGCAGTCGGCCTATTTTATGAACTATATGGTTGCTCCGTCGGGTCGGCCGTTTAACTACTCCGATTGTAGCGTTTCGCGTAGGGCGCACAACCTGCTGTTGGCTTGGTTTGCTGTCGAGTGTAACGATATGTCGCTTATTGGTTGCGAGATGGAGTCGCTTAAAAGTGTCGGTTTGCGCGTGATGGAGCGACGATTTTTGCCACTCGGTCTGTTGTTTATGTCGCGTTGCGATTTGTCGAATGTGGCACCGATGAAGGGCAATTTTTGGTATGGTCGTGGCGAACAGCCGCTGTTCGTATATCGTGGTGGTTGGCACTCGTCGGACGATGTCTATTTGGCTGCCAAAGGCGGCTCGGCCTCGACAAGTCACGCCCATATGGACGCAGGCTCGTTTGTCTATGAGTGGGGAGGTGTGCGTTGGTCGTGCGATTTGGGAGCGCAAAACTACTACTCGCTCGAATCGAAGGGCGTGAAATTGTGGAATATGGCGCAGGAGTCGCAACGTTGGGAGGTCTTTCGCCTCGGCAATATGGCTCACTCTACCTTGTCGGTTGAGGGAGAGAGACACCTTTGCAAGGGCTTTGCCGAGATGACCGAAGTCTTTGAGTCGGAGGATTGTCACGGAGCAACATTCGATATGACGTCGGTGCTGAATGGTATGCGCCGAGCCGAGCGAACGATTACTATTGGCCGTGATGCGGCCGTGATGGTTACCGATAGGGTTGAGGCTGAAGAACGATGTCTGTTGCGCTGGGTTATGTGTACGCCGGCCAAAGCGACGATAGAGGACAAAGGCTCGATACTTCTCGAATCGAATGGCCGCAAGCTGCGAGTCGAGCTGGTTGCACCGCATCGCAAAGTGAAGCCGTTTATCCTCTCCAATGACCCGCCACACGACTACGACGCTCCCAATAAGGGTACTTGTCGTGTCGGGTTTGTCCTCGATTTGGGTGCAAATAGGCCGACTGCGTTGCAGGTTAGACTTACACCGTTGGTGTAAAGTGGCCGAAAAAGTTGTCGAAATCAAAAAATCGATGTATCTTTGAAAATTTGAACAAAAACATTGACGTATAGTGGCAGAGGTGGCGGAAGATAGGCAGGCGCTTGCCTGGTATGCGCTTCGTGTGACATATCAGCGCGAATTGATAGCCAAAAGCTATCTCGATGGTATTGGTGTCGAGAGTTTTGTGCCGATGTGCGTGGAGCGCAAGGTTGTGGGCGGTCGTCGTCGATTGTGCCGTCGGGCTATGCTCCACAACTATATCTTCGTATATTCGACCCGCGAGCGTATTGACGATATAAAGCGCTTCGAGTTACCATATCTGCGCTATGTTATGCACACACAGAATGGCGAGCGTCAGGTGATGGTCGTGCCGGAGGAGCAGATGCGCAGCTTTATCATCGTCGCAGGTAGCGAGGAGGAGCAGGTACGTCTGCTTGATGAGCAGAGCTTTGATTTGTCGAAGGGTATGCGTGTGAGAGTTACGGGTGGAATGTTCGAAGGTGCGGAGGGCGTGCTGACAAAGGTGTCGGGCGCACGCGACCGCCGAGTTGTGGTGCGTATCGAGGGCGTTGCTGCGGTGGCTGCTCCGACGATTGACGCTCGACTCATTGAGCCGATAGATTAAGTTTGAAACAGTAGTTGTTATGAAGATTGCAATAGTGGGAACGGGCTATGTGGGCCTTGTTACGGGTACTTGTTTTTCGGAGATGGGAATCGATGTGACGTGCGTCGATATTGATGCTCGTAAGGTCGAAGCCTTGTCGCGAGGCGAGGTTGCTATTTACGAGCCTGGTCTCGACGATATGGTTTTGCGAAATGTCGAGGCAGGCCGATTACACTTTACGACCGACCTGCGTAGCTGTTTGGCCGATGTCGAGGTTGTCTTTTCGGCCGTTGGTACACCTCCCGATAGTAGCGGTGCAGCCGATTTGAGTCAGGTTATAGCTGTGGCAAAGACCTTTGGCGAATCGATATCGAGATATACGTTGCTCGTTACCAAATCGACCGTTCCTGTGGGTACGGCTCGTCGAATTGAGGAGGTGGTGCAGGCCGAACTCGATAGGCGAGGGGAGCAGATTTCGTTCGACGTTGTGTCGAATCCCGAATTTTTGAAGGAGGGTACGGCAATCGAGGACTTTATGACTCCCGACCGCATCATTATCGGTACGGAGAGCGCTCGCGCCCGTCAGATGATGGGTCGTCTGTATAAGCCGTTTATGACTCACGGTGATAGGCTGATATTTACCGATATAGCCTCGGCCGAGATGATAAAATATGCTGCCAACACGATGCTCGCAACGCGCATCTCGTTTATGAACGATATTGCCAATCTCTGCGAGTTGGTTGGTGCCGATGTCGATATGGTCCGCAAGGGTATGGGTGCCGATTCGCGTATCGGCAAAAAGTTCCTGATGCCGGGTTGTGGTTACGGTGGCTCGTGCTTCCCGAAAGATGTTCGTGCGCTTGTTGCAACGGCTCGCCAAAAGGGCTACGATATGAGGGTGTTACAGGCGGTCGATGCTGTGAATGAGAGCCAAAAGAGGGTCTTGTTCGATAAACTTGCAACCCACTTTGGCGACGATTTGAGAGGTTGTACGGTTGCTGTATGGGGCTTGTCGTTTAAGCCCGGAACGAATGATATGCGCGAGTCGCCATCGCTTGTGCTTATCGAGAGTCTGCTCTCGGCAGGTTGTCGTGTTAAGGTCTACGACCCTGTGGCGATGGAGGAGTGTGAGCGCATTGTGGGCGATGCGGTCGAGTATTGTCGCGATATGTACGAAGCGGCGACCGATGCCGATGCGCTGATGCTTGTGACGGAGTGGAAGGAGTTTCGTATGCCGTCGTGGTCGGCTATGCAGCGCGTGATGAATGGCCGAGTGGTCTTCGATGGTCGAAATATCTATGAGCGTAGTGAGTTGGAGGCGTTGGGCTTTGTCTACTACGCTATCGGAAAGTAGGCGGTTATGATAGAGTTACGCGATAAAAAAGATTGTTGTGGCTGTACGGCTTGTGCGAGCGTTTGTGCGCACCGCGCTATCACAATGCGTGAGGACGAGGAGGGTTTTCGTTACCCTGTGGTCGATACCTCTCTGTGTAGTAATTGTGGTTTGTGCGAGAGTGTCTGCCCGGTGATAAATCGGGGCGAGCCGAGGCGACCGATTGTGGTCTATGCCTCCAAAAATCGCGACGAGGAGATGCGACGCAGGAGTTCGTCGGGTGGGGTCTTTATGTTGCTTGCAAAGCAGACGATTGCCGAGGGTGGCGTTGTGTTTGGTGCGAAGTTCGATGCCGATTGGCGGGTTGTTCACGACTTTGCCGAGACTGTCGAAGAGGCCGAGGCCTTTATGGGCAGCAAATATGTGCAGAGCGATATGGGCGACAATTTCGATAGAGTAAAACGTTTCCTGACCGAAAATCGTAAGGTGCTATTCTCGGGAACGCCTTGCCAGGTTGCAGGGTTGAAACGCTTTTTGCGAAAGGAGTATGCCAATCTCTTGACCGTCGATGTCGCTTGTCACGGTGCGCCGAGTCCGAAGGTTTGGCGCGACTATCTCGAATATCGACGCGCGCAGCGTGTCGCCGGAAAAAATTCGGTTTCGTTGTCTCTAAACGAGTTGCCGAAGATTGCGGATATCTCGTTTAGAGATAAAGCAAATGGTTGGAAAAAATACGGTTTCAAAATCGGCTTTGCCGCCTCTGGGGCGGCCGAAAATACGGTTTCAAAATCGGCTTATAAGACCTATACCGAAACAACATATTTCCGAAAGGATACCTTTATGAAGGGCTTTTTGGATAACCTCTATCTCCGCCCCTCGTGCTATTGCTGTGCTGTGCGTAGCGGTAGAGGCGGTGCCGATATATCTATTGCCGACTATTGGGGTCTTAAAAAGGCTCACAAGGCATTTGCCGACAATCGTGGCGTTAGCGCTGTGCTGATTTACGACGAGGCTGCTCGTCGAGCCTTCGAAGCTGTGGAGACCGATAGTATCGAGTCGCGCTACGAATATGTGTTGCGTCGCAATAGTTGCTTGGAGCATAGCGTGTCACGACCTGTGGAGGCCGACCAATTTTGGGAGGACTATTCGCGCTGTGGTATCTCTGCCATAGCTCCGTTGTGTCGGCAGATTCATCGTAGCCGATTTGGTCGAATGTGCGATGCTCTCGGCAGCGCCTTGAAGAGAGTACTATTACCCCGAAAAGTATGAAGATAGGAATCGTAACGCAAGCCCTGCTTGGTAACTATGGCGGAGTGCTGCAAAACTATGCTCTGCAAAAGACCCTTCGCGATATGGGTCACGAGCCGATGACCATCGACTATGCGTTGGTCAATTCGCCTTATCGACTCTTTCGCTATCGCTGCAAGGCTTTGATTAAGAACTTGTTGGGCGGGAAGGTGCTGTGGCCGTCGCGTCGTCGTAGCCGCTCGGCCGAGTTCGAGGGCTTTGTCGATAAACATATCGTTGTGACCCATACCGTCGAGCGATATACACCCGACTTGATTGAACGATACTCGATGCAGGCGGTGGTTGTCGGCAGTGACCAGGTGTGGCGTCCGAAATATAACCGCTATCTCGAAGATATGTATCTGCGTTTCGCCTCGCAGGCAAAGGTGAAAAGGGTTGCCTATGCCGCATCGTTTGGTGTTGAGGCGTGGGAATACAACGGTCGCCAAACGCGCGAATGTGGTGCGTTGGTTGCGGCTTTCGATGCTGTGTCGGTGCGCGAAGCCTCGGGCGTGGGGTTGTGCCGTGACCATCTGTCGTATGGCGATGCGGTCGAGGTGCTTGACCCGACATTGCTGTTGCGTGGCGATGATTATGCGCAGTTGTGTGCCGATGTAGCCCCTGCGCCGAAGCCTTTTATTGCTGTCTATATGCTTGGCCGTATGACCGACGAGCGTCGGGCGTTGCTCGATGCGCTCAAAGCGAAAACGGGCCTCGAAGTACGATTCTTTACCTCGTACTCCGACCGTCCGCTGACTATCGAGGAGTGGCTTGCAACATTCCGTGATGCCGCCTTTGTGCTGACTGACTCATTTCACGGCACGGTATTTTCGATACTCAACCACAAACCATTCGTGACGCTTGTGCATCGTGGTCGCGGTCGTTCGCGCCTCGACTCGCTACTCGGAAGATTGGGCCTAACCGAGCGACTTGCCGACGATGCGGCGCAGGTCGATGTCGAAGCGGTGCTTGCTACGCCCGATTACGAGGCCGTTGAGGCTCTGCTCGACAAGGCCCGCGAGGCCTCGAAGAGTTTTCTTATTGACTCGTTGGCGTGCGACGCAAAGTAAGTTAGTGGATAATATGACATCGGGGACGTATGACTTACGTCTCCGATTTTTTTTGTGATAATCTTTATAATATTGCCCGAATTGAGCATAACGGGTTGTGGCGTCTTATCTAATTGGTGCAGAAAGTTGTCGGTCGTTGTTGGAGAGATAAAAGGTGTTGAGAATAGTGTGTGTCAATGGTTTTCTATTTATCGCAAAAGAATATTGTCGATTGATAATGTTTGGCGGAGTATCTCTCTGAAAATCAGAGAAGTTGAGAAATAACACTTTTGCGACCAAATAAGACAACAAAAACTTTGGGAAGTCAAAAAAAATGCCTATATTTGCGTGATTATATGTGCGCAGAAGAGAGGTGATTTTTGGAGTGTCTGCCGCAAATTTGTTGCCAAATCGTGTAATTGATTGGCGTTCAACGCGTTTCGTTGTCGCCAATGTCCCCCGATTGTATCCAGTCGGCAACAGCGTGGGGTGCGTTTAATAGATTTATGGCTGTTAATCAGGTTAAGGCGGGAGTAGTTCTAAACTATGCTGTTATAGGGCTTAATGCTCTTGTTGGGTTGCTTTATACGCCGTATATGTTGCGTATGATGGGCCAAAGTGAGTATGGATTATACTCGCTTGCAGCCTCTGTTATTGCATATCTGACCATAATGGACTTCGGCTTTGGCAATGCTATTGTGCGCTATACCGCCAAGTTTAGGGCCGAAGGAAAGACCGAAGAGCAATACTCAATGTTTGGAATGTTCGCAATTCTGTATGCGTTGATAGGTTTGCTGACATTTGTGATTGGTATTGTGCTGTGTGTAAATGTCGAGGGTATATTCGATAGCGCAATGACGGCCGAGGAGATTTCGCGAGCGAGAATAATCTTGGCTATATTGTCGTTTAACCTCGCGATATCTTTCCCAATGGGTATCTTTGGCTCAATCGTTACGGCTTATGAGCGATTTGTGTTCCAGAAGACTCTCAATATAGCTCGTATTTTGCTTAATACGGCTGTGATGATATGTTTGTTGCACTTTGGCTACAAAGCGATTGCTATGGTTGTCGTTCAGACTGTATTCAATGTGCTGACTTTCGTTGCAAACTGGTTTTATAGTCGTAAGGTTATAAAGATAAAATTCGCTTTCGGTCAATTTCAATGGGGATTTCTGAAAGAGGTATCGATATATTCGTTTTGGATTTTTCTGAATGCGATAATGGACCAATTATATTGGTCGACGGGTCAATTTGTTCTTGGTATATTCTCGGGAGCGATTGCTGTCGCGGTATTCTCGATAGCTATACATTTGAAAAATATGTATTACAGTTTCTCGATAGCAATTTCGAGTGTATTTTTACCGAAAGTGACATCGATGATTGCTCGGAACGAATCTTCGGAGAGTGTCTCCGATTTGTTTGTCAGGGTTGGACGTGTCCAATATATTGTGATATCCTATTTTGTGACGATGTTTGTGCTTTTCGGCCGAAAGTTTATTGAGGTTTGGGCCGGAACTGGTTACGAAGGAGCTTATGTTGTAACATTGTTGTTTTTTATTTCGACGGCCATACCTTTAATCCAAAATCTCGGTATGATAATTCTTCAAGCGAGAAATCAGCTCAAATATAGGTCTATAATGATTCTTGTAGTTAGTGCTGTGAGTGTGATTGTTGCAATTCCGATGGCAAAATATTATGGAATAAATGGATTGGGTTGGACTATTGCGACGGCTGTGGTCTTTGGTCACGGAGTATTACTGAATATATATTATCACCGTTATGTGGGTTTGAATATTTTGAAATTCTGGCGTGAGATATTAAAAATGTCATTTGTGCCGATGGTTTTGATTGGCATAGGATTGGTTGGTTTTGATTGGTTAGGTATCTCAATAGATACAATCTCCAACTTGATAATAAGTTTTATTTCGTTCTCTTTGGTGTATGTAGTTGCATTCTACACATTGTCGATGAATGACTATGAAAGGGCATTGATAATGACTCCAATACAGAATGTTTGGCGTAGAGTTCGAGGCTGATGAAGATATTGGTTTTAGGAGGAACGGGAGCTATGGGCTCTCATTTGGTAGGGCTGCTATCAAAGACTGATGCGGAGGTCGTGGTTACAAGCCGCTCATCGCATAGTGGTAGAGGTAATATATCCTATTTGTGCGGCAATGCGCATAACCGAGATTTTGTACAACACGCACTCTCTTTGGCCTCGTGGGACGTTGTTGTCGATTTTATGGTCTATACAACGGCCGAGTTTGCCGATAGGGTGAAGATGCTGCTTGCTTCAACGAAACAATATGTGTTTTTGAGTTCGGCCCGCGTTTTTGCCGACTCCAAGCAGCCGATAACCGAGAGTTCGCCTCGTTTGTTGGAAGAGGTAGATGATGTGGAATATCTTGCAACAGATGAATATGCCCTTTCCAAGGCTCGCCAAGAAAATCTGCTTCGAGAGAGTGGCGATAATTGGACTATAATTCGCCCATATATTACATACGATAATTATCGATTGCAACTTGGACAGTTGGAGAAAGAGGCTTGGCTTTATCGCGCATTGCATAACCGCTCGATTGTCGTTTCCAAGCAACTACTATCATGTGTGACAACTATGACATCGGGGTTTGATGTGGCAAAATGTATGGTTGAATTATTGGGAAACAAAGAGGCCTATTCGCAAAGTTTTAATATAACGAGCCGACAAGGGGTAGAGTGGTCGGAGGTGTTAAATCTTTATGTATCAACTTTGAGCAAATTGTTAAATAGAGAGGTAAAGGTTTTTGTTTCCGATTATGATTTGTCGGTGAAGTATGGTGCTAAATATCAAATGATATACGACCGCTTCTATAATCGTACGTTCGATAATTCAAAAATTTGTGCAAACCTGCCAGAGTCTGATTTCATCTCTTGGCGAGATGGATTGGAGCAGTGTCTTAAAGAGTTTGTTGCTAATCCCAAGTTTGGTACGATATATTGGGCAATAGAGGGCCGTAAGGACCGTTTAGCCGGGGAGTTTACTCCGCTAAAAGAGATTAAGGGTGTGAAAAATAAGGTGAAATATCTGCTTGCCAGATTGTTAAATATGTAAGCTATGCAAATGTTTTATACAACAGAAAGAGGGGTGCAAATTGTCGTTGCTTTGCTAAAAGCACACAATATTAGGAAAGTTATAGCATCGCCTGGAACAACAAATATTACATTAGTAGCGAGTTTGCAGTGCGACCCGTTTTTTGAAATATATTCTGCGGCCGATGAACGTTCGGCGGCTTATATGGCGTGTGGAATGGCGGTAGAGTCGGGCGAACCCGTTGTTTTGAGTTGTACGGGAGCAACAGCATCGCGCAATTACATACCAGCATTAACCGAGGCTTTTTATCGAAAAATACCTGTGCTGGCAATAACCTCCACGCAGAATACAGAGCGAGTTGGTCACTTGGTCCCACAAGTGATAGACCGAAGCGAACAACTGGCCGATATGGTTCGTTATAGTGTGAATATTCCTGCAATATCTAATGAGTCCCAGGTGTGGAACTGCGAAATAAAGGTAAATACGGCACTTTTGGAGTTGAGACGTCGTGGTGGAGGACCGGTGCATATCAATCTTGCAACAACATATGGTAAAGACTTTTCCGTTAAGACTTTGCCGCCTTGTCGAGTAATTCGCAGAATAACATCTGCCGACGAGTTTCCTGTTATTGAAGCCGGTAAGACGGCCATATTTATAGGCTCTCATACGAAGATGCAAGAACAGGATATTGCGCTGATAGATAGATTCTGTGCGCAACATAACGCCGTTGTTCTTTATGACCAGACGTCGGGCTATAAAGGAAAGTATGGCGTGTTGTCACAACTTTTATATAGCCAATCAAGTGTCGATGAAGTTGTAAGACACGTAGAACTATTGATTCATATTGGCGAGGTTTCAGGCGAATATGGTTTGTTGAATAGAATCTCTGCGGACCAAGTGTGGCGAGTAAGCGAAGATGGTGAGATTAGAGATACATTCCGAAGTCTTACCTATGTGTTCGAGATGAAGGAGTGCGAATTCTTTGACCATTATACCGATACGACACCAGCGGTTGCTGATAGTTTTTACAGAGAATTTGAGTCGCGCTATGAAAAGTTCCGCAATAGTGTTCCCGAACTTCCATTCTCGAACTTGTGGATTGCGCAGAGATTGTCGTCGCTTCTGCCAGAGTCTTCGGTTTTGCATCTCGGTATCTTAAACTCTTTGCGTGCTTGGAATTTCTTTGAGGTGCCTAAAAGTGTGGATTGCTACTCCAATGTCGGAGGGTTTGGTATTGATGGCGGTATTTCAACATTGATTGGCGCATCGCTGGTAAATAGAGATAGATTGTGCTTTGGTATCATTGGCGATTTGGCCTTCTTCTATGATATGAATTCGCTTGGCAATCGCCATATCGGGAATAATATTAGGTTGATGTTGATAAATAATGGTGTTGGAACAGAGTTCAAAAATTACTCACATCCAGCGTCTCGTTTTGGCGATTCTGCTAATCAGTATATGGCTGCCGCAGGTCATTATGGTAATAAGTCGCCAATGTTGGTAAAACATTATGCCGAAGATTTGGGCTTTGAATATATGTCGGCTTCGAATAAAGAGGAGTTTGAAAGTGTTTATAAACGCTTTGTGACAAACGAATCTTTGGACAAATCAATAATATTCGAGGTCTTTACTAATAGCCAAGACGAGAGTGATGCCTTGTATGCTATGAGCAATATATATGCAGATTCTACGAAGAAGATGGCCGATGTGGTTCGTAGTATATTTGGAGATTCAGCAGTACAAACCGTAAAAAAAATAATTGGTAAATAATGCGCAAACTACACATCATAATGCCGATGGCAGGTGAGGGATCGCGATTTCTCAAAGAGGGTTGGACAACACCAAAGCCACTGATTGAACTCGATGGAGTGCCATTGTTTAAGCGCGCAATAGGTAGCGTGGAAATCGATGGCCTGGATATGAAATATTCGTTTATTGTTCGTCAGGAGCATATCGAAAACTACGGAATAGATGCTTCGATTCGCGAAATCCTGCCAGAAGCAAATATCTTTTCGGTGGAGAAGACTACGCGCGGAGCTGTCGAGACGTGCCTTATAGCAGAGCGAGCGATTGCCGACGACGATGCCGTGATTGTTATGGATTGCGATTTGGAGTTTCGCAGCAAACGCTTCTCGGAGTTGATGCAGGAGGTGCTGAATACATCGGTCGAGGAGGCGAATGGCGGTCTGCTTGTCTCGTTTGAGTCGAACCTTCCTCGATATAGTTATGCCGAGACCGATGGCTCGGACCGTGTTGTCAGAACGGCCGAGAAGGAGGTGATTTCGTCGCACGCTCTGTGTGGCGCCTACTTCTTTTCGTCGGGTCGTGTCTTTAAGAGTGCTGCGCATCGCTTGATGGCCGAGGCGGAGTTTAATAAGCCAGAGTATTACGTTTCGTTGCTCTACAACTACCTGCTTGCTGATGGCGATACGGTTCGCTTGGCGCCGATGGAGGTCTATCGCTCGTATGGTACGCCCGAGGAGCTAAAACAGTATATGTAAGATGGCCTGTATAAAGTTGCTTATAACCGATTTCGACGGTACGTTGGTCGATACCTTTGCCGCTAATTGCGCCGCCTATCAGCGCGCTTTTGCCGAGGTGGGTTGTTTGATTAGCGAGGAGCAGTATCGCAAATGTTTTGGCTATCGCTTTGAGCGGTTTATGCGCGAGATGGGAATCGATGATAGCGCTGTGGCAGCCAAAATCAGAGAGTTGAAGGGCCGATATTATCCCGAATATTTCGACCGCCTGATTGTCAATCGTCCGCTGTTGGAGTTTATGCGAGCCTTCCGACAAGGTGGCGGATTGACGGCTATCGCATCGACGGCTCGCCGTGTTAATTTGGAGAATGCGCTTGCCTATATGGGTGCGAAAGATGATTTCGACCTTATATTGGCGGGCGAAGATGTCAAAGAGGGTAAACCTTCACCCGAGATATATAATACCGTATTGCAACGATTGTCGGTGCAACCGGCCGAAGCTTTGATATTTGAAGATTCGCCTGTCGGTATCGCATCGGCCGAGGCTGCGGGCGTAGCGTATGTAAAGGTAAACGATAAATTTTATGGATATAGAGGTTAAAGGTCATTCAGGATGCGAGATTGAGGTCGTTCGTCAGATGGACAAATTGTATCTCCATAAAAGTACATTCGACCGCAAATATATCGACCGCCTTTTGAAGCAGGCCGACAAACAGCGCGAGGCGGGAGAGTTGGAGTACCAACATATCAGGGTGCCACGCATATTCGATGTAGAGAGTGATGCTCTGCACGCGACAATCAAGATGCAGTATGTCTACTCGAAGAATTTTGTAGAGTACTTCTCGCAGTCGGGATTCGAGCAGATTGACTACTTGATAGATGCCCTTAAATACTTTATCGAGAAGGAGTTGGTGCAGTCGCCCGTTCAGCGCGTGTCGAGCTCGGTTTTTGTCGAAAAGATGGCCGATGTTCGCGCCAAGACCCTCCAAAAGCCGGAGATGGCCGAAGATGGAGAGATTGTTGCGATACTCGACAAATCGATGGCGTTGTTTGAGTCGCTTGGCGATTGGGAGATTCCGGTTGGTCGTTGTCACGGTGACCTGACCTTCTCAAACATATTGTTCAATGGTAACAACTACTATCTGATAGATTTTCTCGATTCCTATGTCGAGACTCCGTTGCAGGATATCGTGAAGATTCGCCAGGATACGGCCTATGGCTGGTCGCAGTTGATGTATGTCGGAGCGTGCGACAAGGTGCGATTGCGTATAATATTCGATAAGATTGATTCGGAGATTGATAACTATTTTACCGAGCATTATGATTGGTATGCTCGCTACTATAAGCCGATGCAGCTGATGAACTTGTTGCGAATATTGCCATACGCTCACGAGCAGCGTGTTATCGACTATCTGAAAACCATAATATCGCGATTGCTTAATGAAATTTAATCTTATAGTACCCGTTGCGGCTGATAAGCCCGAATATAACGATACGCTGCCCTATGTTTTCAGATTCGATGAGGACGGCGTGATAATATGCGTTAAGTCGATACTCGGAATCGATGTGTCGCAATTCGACCATATCTACTTTACGATTTTGCGCAAACACGATGAGCGGTTTAGTTTGAGTGAGATGTTGAATCTCCAATTCAAGCGCTTGGGTTTGTCGCAGGCCAAAGTGGTTGTCTTGGACTCTCCGACGACGTGCCAGCCCGAGACTATCTATCAGACAATTAGGCGAGAGGGGGTCGAAGGCGCACTCTTTATCAAAGATAGCGATTGCTATTTCCGTAGCGAGATATATCCCAAGAATGGTGTGGCGATATATCCGTTGGAGGAGTTGTCGATAGTAGACCCTCGCAATAAGAGCTATGTGGCGGTCGATGATATGTTTTATATAACGAATATTATCGAGAAACGTGTTGTGAGCCACTATTTTACGGCGGGCGGTTATTGCTTTGAGAGGACTGAAACGTTTTGTGAATATTATGAGCGCTTGCGTGGTCTGAATCCGATATATCTGTCGCATATTATCTATGCGATGCTTCTCGACAAGCACGAATTTCGCCCGATACAGGTCAAAGAGTATAAGGATTGGGGTACGATGCACCTCTATAAAATGGATTTAATAAATCAGCAGAAGAGATGAGAATAGTTTTTGTAAATCTTCACGGTAATGAGTTTTTAGTTAAAACTTTAAGCAAAATAGTTTACCGACAGTCGGTTGCTGTGAAGCATAAATATCTCTTGGATTATCTGTTGTCAAATCCGGATATAGAGGTCTGTTCTTTGATAAACCGTTATGGTTTCTCATTATCGTACGCATCGGCGGGTTCGTGGTTGCGTATATTTCGATTCTTGGAGCATAAAATAGCAATAAAGAAGAATAATATCGACCCCAAAAAGATTACGGTACTTAAAGATGTGTCGGAACTGCGCCCTGATGATATCGTTATCTTATACAGATATTATCACAACCAAATGCTTCTCGACCATCGTCCCGATTGCTTTATGGCGGTTAGTATGATTCACTTTGGTAATAATGATGCTGAATTATTACGAGATAAGTTGAAGCCGAATGCAATGTTCAATGAGAGCGATTTGTCGAAATATTCGTCAATGCACAATCTCTTTTTTGATTGGTTTGACGGCGATTTTATTGTGCAACCATTTGTATTTGCAGAGCGATTCCATTCGTATAAACCATTTGCAGAGCGGCAGAATAAGGCTGTATCAGTTGGTACAATAACATATATGCACAATATTACTCCATACTATGGAGATTCTTGTGCGCAACCGGCTCGTAAGCAGATTAAGGACAATGCGGCAGAGTTGGTCGAATATCTCGACTGCTTTAATAGCGACTATATGGAAGATGCCGAGTTGAAGAAGGAGTTGCCATCGGATTGGCTCTTTACAAAGTTCTATAAACGCGTTTATAACCGTTTTAATTCGGGCCGCCAAAAGAAGTATTATTCGTTTAATATGGTCGACAAGTTCAACGACTATAAAATGTGCGTAGTAGGTGAGGAGATTATGGGTATACCGGGAGTTGGTTTTGTTGAGGGTATGGCTTGCGGGTGTGCCTATATTGGTCAGACTATTGGTTACTACGAGGATTATGGTATGCAGGAGGGCGTTCACTATATTGGATATGATGGTACGCTCGATGATTTGAAGGCTAAAATTGCATATTATCAGCAACCAGAACACCAATCGGAGTTGGAACAAATAGCCAAAGTTGGATGTGAGTTTGTTCGCGAACATTTCAATGGTGAGGCTGTCGCTCGTAAATTTATATCTGATTTACAGACCGCACAGCAGAAATGGTTAAACAGTAAGGTGTAGTTGATGAACGCATTGGTTTCGATACTTGTTCCCGTATATAATGCTTCGCAGTGGTTGCGACAATGTCTGGATAGCATTGTTGCCCAAAGCTACGAAAGCTTGCGGGCGGTTATTGCTTTGAGAGGACTGAAACGTTTTGTGAATATTATGAGCGCTTGTGTGGCCTGAATCCGATATATCTGTCGCATATTATCTATGCGATGCTTCTCGACAAGCACGAATTTCGCCCGATACAGGTCAAAGAGTATAAGGATTGGGGTACGATGCACCTCTATAAGATGGATTTAATAAATCAGCAGAAGTGATGTTGCCGATAACGTTTGATAAGGATAAGACGCTTATTGTAAAGGGTTTTGCAATACTCTTTATGATGATTCTTCACTGTCTTGCCAACTCGGAGTGGTGTAACATTCGGTTTGCTATGTTTGATATTCCGAATTTTGAGCGTATTTTCTCGACGTTCAAAATCTGTGTCGGTATGTTTACATTTATGGTCGGATATGGATATGCTTTTTCAAAGTCGAAGAACTTGCAATACTCTTGGAACCATACGACAAAACTTCTCACGCCTTTTTGGATTGTATTGTTTGTCTTCACAATACCATTGTGTGATAACATCGATGGTGAAAACCTGCTGAAAAATATGTTTGGTGTAAATCCTACACTTAACTATTTTAGTTGGTTTGTCTATTTTTATGTATATGCAATGATTGTGATGCCGCTATTGTCGCGAATGATAGACAGAAAGTGGCGGTTGGCAATCATCGTAATTGGTATTAGTTTCGCCTGTGAAGTTGCAATACATAGCTTTACCGATTGGAAAAACAGCGATTATTTATTGGCATTGTTTAATTGTTTTATGCAGACGCCGTGTATGATATTGGGCTATCTGTTTGCCAAACATCGACTCTTTGAACGAGTGCCTCTGCCCGATAACAAATTTCTGATATGCGCAATGTCGTTGTTGTGCGCCGTAATGGCATTGGTGTTGAGATATGCAAAGAGCGCAGTTCTTGGATTTAGTTTGAACGTGGTCTATGCTCCGATGATGATATTTGCAATAGTAGCGCTGTTTAGTTGCTGTAAAATGCGTTACACGTCAATAGCACTGAAAAAGTTGGGCGAATTGTCGGTATATATGTGGTTCTTGCACGCGTTGTTTTTTACAGAGGTTGTTAGAGCGTTTTATCAGCCATTGATACTGATTTCGGATAATCTGTTTGTTGTAACGCTTTGGACTATTCTACTCACAACCATAATGGCTTTTGTTCTTAAAAGCGCGGTCGATGGATTGCAAAGATTGATATATAAAAGATAGATGAAACCTGTTGTCTCGATACTTGTTCCCGTATATAATGCTTCGCAGTGGTTGCGACAATGTCTGGATAGCATTGTCGGCCAGACCTACGAAAGTTTGCAGGTGGTATTGGTCGATGATGGCTCAACAGACGAATCATTGGCAATATGCAGAGAATATGCCGAGCGATATCAGTTTGTTGAGGTCTATCATCAAGAGAATCGGGGTGTGGCTGCTGCAAGAAATAGCCTGTTGGATAAGGTCCGTGGCGACTATGTGTTGTTTGTCGATGCCGACGATTGGATTGAACAGAGTACCATAGAGATTATGGTGCGTGTCGCAGAGGCCGACGAAGTGGATATAGTCGTTTGTGATAATTATACAATTATAAACAATCGACATAGTGTATATCGTAATTGTGCAGGTGGCAAATTGAAAGTGTTATCACAACAACAGACTGTCAAAGAGTTTCTGCGACACGATAATCTGCGCGGAATGTTGTGGAATAAACTTATTAAGCAAGAGTTATTATCGGGTAAAAAGTTTGATTCCAATGTTGGTTATGGTGAAGATGCTCAAATATTGTGGTCGATATTTCAAGAGGTAGATAATATAGGAATATTGTCGCAACCATTATATAATTATAGAATATCTTCTAATAGTATATCGGGGCAGCTGTTTAGTTCCAAAAAGATGACTGCACTCAATGTCTGGCGACAAATATGTGATGATGTTGATGTAAAATACCCTCAATACAAAACAATTGCGTATGGTCGTTATGGTGCAGAGGCAACACTCTTGCTATATAATGCAATCAAGAGTTGTAGCGCAGCGGATGAAAAGGTCGTATTATTACGAAAAACAATAGTTGAGTTGCTACCATATATGCGTCGTTGCGATTTTGTGTCGCCGAAGATGTTGTGGTTTGCTCGTGTTGCGACACGTTGTTATAGTTTGGCAAAATTGTTTGTACGATAATGAAGATTGCAATCCTTACACAGCCTCTTTGTAATAACTATGGCGGCATCTTGCAGAATTATGCTCTGCAAACGGTTTTGCGTCGTATGGGGCATCAGCCTGTTACCTTAAATACCTCGACACCGAAAGCCTCCTATACCCCACACCGATTGGTGTTGAGTTGTTGCAAACGATGGTTGAAGAAATACATATATAGCGACCCTTCGATTTTGTTTGTAAATCCATTGAAGCAGAGTCGTAAAGCGGTTGAATTGGCAACGGAACACAAACGGTTTATGGAACAACATATTGCTGTAGAGCAGGTTGAATTACCGTTGATGCCAGATTTCTGTAAGGCTCACGACTATGAGGCATACGTTGTTGGTAGCGACCAGGTTTGGCGTCCGCGTTATAATCGCCAGCTCGCCAACTTCTATCTCGATTTTACACAAGGTGCGAATGTTCGCCGTATTGCCTACGCAGCATCGTTCGGCGTAGATGAATGGGAGGCTACGGAGCCGATGACCGAACGGTTAAAGACGTTGGCGCAAAGTTTCGATGCAATATCGGTGCGAGAGCAATCTGGTGTGGCGCTGTGTGATAAATATCTGCACTCATTGGCGACGTGGGTTCTTGACCCTACAATGTTGCTAACGGCTGGTGATTATAAGGATTTGGCCGAAAAACATAATGGCAAAAAGGTCGCACAACAAGAGTATATAGCAGCGTATATCCTTGATATAAATAAGCAGAAAGAGACGCAGTTGGCGCAACTGTCGCAGCAGACCCGCCTGCCTATTCGTTATATTGGACGTATGACAACGACCGACTACCCGTCGATAGAGAGTTGGCTGAATGGAATAGCAAATGCTAAATATGTAGTTACCGACTCGTTTCACGGAACGTTGTTTTCGATAATTTTTCGTAAGCAGTTCTTGGCTATTGGCAATCTGGCTCGCGGAAATGCGCGTTTTGAGTCGTTGTTGTCGATGTTTGGACTGGAAGGTCGTATGACCGATATAATCTCTGCCGACCAACTTGTTGCAGATATAGATTATGTGGCCGTAGATGCAATTTTGTCGGCCGAACAAAATAGAGCAATAGAATTCCTAAACAAAGCACTTGGATAGAGATGATTCCTGCGGTATATTATGAATATATTTATATATTGGTAGTCCTATTTTTCTCGTTTTTCTGCTTTGAGAAATATAGACAGACGAGAAGCGTTATAAAGGAGAGTAATGTCCCTGCGATGTTATATGCTCTTGCGTTGGTTGTGTTTATCGGTATGCGTCCTGTCCACCCTACGTTCTATGATATGGTGGTCTATGCTCAATATTATGAGTATATGATGGGAACCTCGTTCGAATTCTCTGTTGATGTTGAGAATTTGATTTTTGACAATCTGCTGCATTATATGTCGTCTGTCGGATTGCCGTGTTACGCGTTTTTCTTGTTGATAGCCTTCATATATTTTGTGGGACGATATATTGCGTGCAGAAAGATGTTTCCCGATAATTCTTGGGCTGCATTTTTGGTCTTTTTGGGTGCTTTCTTGACGTTCGCATCTGCGGTAAATGGCATTAAGGCTGGCGCTGCAGCATCTTTGTTTGTCTGCGCTGTGGCATATCGTGAAAAGAAGTGGCTAGCGGCACTCCTATTGGCTGTTAGTTGGGGTTTTCACCATTCGATGATAATAACTATAATTGCCTATATTATAGTATCTGTATATAAAAATACAAAAGTGTATCTTGCGCTATGGATATTCGCTTTAATGATGGCTGTGGCTCACGTTACATTCTTCCAAGAGTTCTTCTCTCATTTTGTAAATAACAAAGCTTCAACTTATTTGATTACTGAAGAACAAGGTGGAGAGGGTTGGTATACAGGTATGCGATACGACTTTGTTTTGTATAGTTTTATGCCTATCCTGGTTGGTTGGTATGCAATTTTCAAGAAGAGGATTTGTGTACCAGAATATACATTTATATTTAACATATATTTGTTGTTAAATTCTCTTTGGTTGTTATGTATGTATGCTAATTTTACGAATAGAATAGCCGCATTATCCTGGTGCCTTTATCCGATAGTTGTCATATATCCTTATTTATCAAATAAAAGTGATTATCCAAATAAAAATTGGATGTGTGCGATAGTGATGTTATTACATTTATCATTTACTTTGTTTATGACTTTTATTTATTATTAGAATTTTGTTTATGGAATGTAGACAAGCTTGCCAGACCGATATTGAACTTTTGGCTAAATATAATGAACGTATGTTCCCCGAAAGGGGCGCTTTTGCTGCGAAATATGTAGATTTCTTGTTCTCAAAGACTGCCGATGAATATACGAACTCTGTGGTTATTGATAATAATGGCGTGATTAAAGGCCAATTATTAGCATACTCTATGCAATACGCTTATGACGGAGATATTTATAATAGCGTTTGGGCTTATGATTTGATTGTTGATGAAGAGTTGAGAAAAGATGCTTATGGCTTGGATTTAATGATGTTCCATAATAGAATTCATAAGACAAGTTTTTGTACGGGGTCTGGCCCAACAGCCTTAAAGATAGAGTTGGCGTTAGGTTATAAATGGATGGGAGAGATACGTAAATATGTAGGAGTTTGTAGCTTGTTACGACTTATTACATCAGTTTGTAGAGGTGTAATATCTATGTCAAAATTCCCGGAACAGATAGTTGTTGATAATGAGACTTTTATACGTTGTAATCCGAACGATGTAGAATGGTCGTCAGTATCGTTTAATGAGAAATTGTGGGAACCACTACGTGATAATGATTATATGCGTTGGCGCTTCTCTAATAAATTACACGAGTATGCTGTTTATAAAGCTTGTAACTCGTCTAATTATTTTGTGTTGCGTACAATAGTGAAGAGAGGAATAACAGCGCTTGTACTTGTGGATTTTCGTTGTAATATGCAATGCGAAGAGGAGATTGAATTAATGTTGAGGGCCGTAAAGAAAATTATGCGAAAGATGTGGTTGGCAATATTGATTTGTGGCTCATCGCACTTAATGCTTGACAAAAAATTGGAGTCATTTCATATGTATTCGGTTGGTCGCCCTCGTCCTTTTATAGGTCGTATATCGTATAAAGAGCGTAAGGAAGATATAAAGAATCGACAATTCGCTTTGGTTACTTTGGCCGATTCCGATGGAGAGACACTTTGGTAGAATGCTGAATCACGGAAGTTTTATAATTTCGCTTGACTTTGAGATGATGTGGGGTGTGAAGGATATTTGCACTCCGCAGGGCTATGGCCAAACGAATGTGAAGAATGTGCGCGAGGTTATTTCGAGAATGCTCGACCTCTTCGAGCGCTATGGTGCGCACGCGACTTTTGCGACGGTAGGATTGGCAATGTTCGACAACAAAGAGCAGGCCTTACATAATCTTCCGCATAGATTGCCTCAATACAACAATCGCAATTTGTCGCCGTATGCCGATAATTATATCGAGCATATCGAGGAGGCCTATTCCGAATTGTATTTTACACCCGATATAATCAATAGGCTTAAACAGGCTTCGTCGTATGTCGAGATAGCAACACATACATTCTGTCATTATAATTGTTGGGCGGAGGGACAATCGCTCGAAGAATTTGAGTCGGATATCGCCGCCGCAGCTGCCGTAGCAAAATTGCAAGGTGTTGAGCCGCCTAAAAGTATGGTGTTTCCACGAAATAATGTTGATGCCGATTATGTGTCGGTATGTGGTAAATATGGTATAACATCATATCGAGGTAATGCCAAGCGGTTTTATTCGAAGGCTCAAAGCCGTATTAGTAGATTGTGGCAACGTGTTGCTCGCTTGGTTGATAGTTATGTGCGCTTAACGACGACGAGTGTAAAATATTCGTTGCTCACAAAATGTGGAACAGTTCTGAATATACCGGCAAGTCGTTTTCTGCGACCATATAGTAAGCGCCTCTCTGCTCTCGAAAGGCTCAAAGTGCGACGTATAAAGCGCGAGTTACGACACGCTGCCAAGCATAATGAATTGTATCATTTGTGGTGGCACCCTCATAATTTTGGAGATAATATCGAAGAGAACCTGAAAAATTTGGAGCAAATCCTAAAACAATACTCCGATTGTAATAAGAAATATGGTATGCAGTCTTATACGATGGCTGAATTTTGTGATAGAATTGATGAAAACAGATAGAAAGTTATGGCAACAAAACCTACATTAACAGTATTTACGACAACCTATAATAGGGCATATACATTGCCCAAAGGCTATGAGGCGTTAAAGCGTCAAACCAGCAAAGACTTTAAGTGGTTAATCGTTGATGATGGTTCAACTGATAATACGAGGGAGTTGGTGCAGCAATGGATTGACGAAGGAGTTGTGCCGATAGAGTATTATTACAAGCCGAATGGTGGAATGCATACGGGCCATACAGAGGCTTATAAGCATATTGATACCGAACTTAATGTATGTATTGATTCTGATGATTGGATGGCAGATAATGGCGTTGAGCTTATTATCAATCGTTGGCGCAAGTATGGTAGCGAACGATATGCGGGTATGATAGGTTTGGATGTATATGCTGATGGCCGTGTAGTTGGTACGCAATTTCCAGAGGGATTGCACGAGTGTAAGTCGTATGATTTGAAGCGTAAGTATG
>JAZQSA010000038.1:0-9068 GCA_045629905.1 Alistipes sp.
CCTATCGACCACATCGAGAATATCGTAACTCCTGTTTCGGCTGCTCCAGCTGCAAAGAACGTTATCTTCCTTTCGGCTGACGCATTTGGCGTATTGCCTCCCGTATCGATCTTGTCCCCAGAGCAGTGTAAGTACTACTTCCTCTCGGGCTTCACCGCTAAGTTGGCAGGTACTGAGCGCGGTATCACCGAGCCTACTCCAACCTTCTCGGCTTGCTTCGGTCAGGCATTCTTGGAGTTGCACCCTACAAAGTACGCTGAGGAGTTGGTTAAGCGTATGGAGAAGAGCGGTGCTAAGGCATACCTCGTAAACACTGGTTGGAATGGTACCGGCAAGCGTATCTCGATCAAGGATACACGTGGTATCATCGACGCAATCCTCGACGGTGCTATCTTGGAGGCTCCTACAAAGAAGATTCCGGTATTCGATTTCGAGGTTCCAACAGCTCTTCCAGGCGTAGATCCTGCAATCCTCGACCCACGCGACACCTATGCTGATGCAGCAGAGTGGGAGAAGAAGGCAGAGGACCTCGCAAGCCGTTTCATCAAGAACTTCGGCAAGTATACTACCAATGAGGCTGGTAAGGCGTTGGTAGCAGCAGGTCCGCACCTCGACTAAAAATGTTTTAAGGGGCATTTGCTTCCTTATCTTCAAAAAAATGAGATGGTTACATACTTCGGTATGCGCCCATCTCATTTTTCTTTGATAGCGTTGCAACTACCTCCTTAAAAGCATTTTTACTTTGGTACAAAATTCCCTCACTCAATTCTGCTTTTTGGAGGAGTATGCTGCGCATCGGGCTTTTTGATTGCCTCAAAAATAGCCTAATCATTTACGATTTTTCTATCGAGGTGGTATTTTGAAATCTCACGACTTCTGACGAGAAATTGGAGTTTGGTAATCGTTTGCCTTGCTCTCATCTGCTCAAAATCAGTTTGTGGCATCGGGCTTTTTGATTGCCCTACCCCCAATCTCCCCAATCTCCCCAGCAAAACCCATTCTACCCATTACCCCTAACGCCCCTAACGCCCTTAACCCCCTTAACCCCTCCAATCTCCCCACCAAGCAATTTTTAATTTTTCATTTTTAACTTTTAATTTTTAATTGTGTCCGATTCCGTCTAAAATTACTACCTTTGTGGCATAGCCACAATCTACTAACAATGAAAAGTGATTTTTTGGTAATCGGTTCAGGCTCGGCAGGTTTGAGTTTTGCGCTCAAAGCCTCGCGATTGGGCCACGTCACCCTTGTAACAAAGGGCTCTCTCAACGAATGTAACACCAACTATGCCCAGGGTGGCATCTGCTCGGTGACCTATCTCCCCGACACCTTCGAGAAGCATATCGAGGATACGCTTGTTTGCGGTGCGGGTAAGTGTGACCGCGAGGCTGTCGAACTTGTGGTGCGTCGTGCGCCCGAGGCGGCTCGCGACCTTGTGGAGTGGGGTACGCGCTTCGATAAGTGCGAAGATGGCCGCTTCGACCTCCATCGCGAGGGTGGCCACTCCGAGCATCGTATTCTCCACCACGCCGACCTGACGGGTGCAGAGATTGAGCGCGCCTTAATCGAGCAGGTGCGTGCCAACGAGAATATCACCGTGCTCGAACATCACTTCGCCATCGACCTGCTGACGCAACACCATCTGGGCGAGATTGTTACGCGCCACACTCGCGGCCTTGCCTGCTTTGGTGCCTACATTCTCAACACCGAGACCAACGAGATTTTCACGGCACTTGCCAAATTTACGATTGTTGCGGCAGGTGGCTGTGGCAACCTCTACCATACGACGACCAACCCGACGGTCGCTACGGGCGATGGTATTGCGATGTGTCATCGTGCGAAGGCGCAGACCAAAAATATGCAGTATATCCAATTCCACCCGACGGCGCTCTACCACCCGGGCGAGAAGCCATCGTTCCTCATCACCGAGGCTATGCGAGGCTATGGTGCTATATTGCGCCTGCAAAATGGCAAGGAGTTTATGGATAAGTACCACCCGATGCGCTCGCTTGCTCCGCGTGATGTTGTGGCTCGCTCCATCGACCACGAGTTGAAGATTCGTGGCGAGGAGTTTGTCTACCTCGATGTAACGCATATGCCGGCCGAGGAGACGCGCCACCACTTCCCGAACATCTACGAGAAGTGCCTCTCGATAGGTATCGACATCACGAAGGATATGATTCCGGTCTGCCCTGCGGCGCACTACTGCTGTGGTGGTGTCGAGGTCGATAGCAATGGCGAGAGTTCGATTCGTCACCTCTATGTCTTGGGCGAGAGTTCGTGTACGGGTCTGCACGGAGCCAACCGCTTGGCCTCCAACTCGCTGACCGAGGCCTTTGTATATTCCGACCAGGCCGTTCGCCACATCGCGACGCTCTTCGACAAGGTCGATTTCCAGGAGGGTATTCCCGATTGGGACTTCGAGGGTACGGCCGAGGCCGAGGAGATGGTGCTCGTGTTGCAGAACCGCAAGGAGTTGCAGACCATAATGTCGAACTACGTCGGCATCGTTCGCTCGAACCTTCGTTTGGAGCGTGCAATGAAGCGCCTTGCCATCATCTGGCAGGGGACCGAGGGGCTCTACAACCGCACCAAGCCGTGTCAGGAGTTGTGCGAGTTGCGAAATATGACTGCCGTGGCATACCTCACAATCAAGCAGGCCCGTGAGTGTCGCGAATCGGTTGGTCTGCACTATACCATCGACTATCCACCGAAAAATAAATAATACCATACAAAACGATATGACATTACAAGAAGAGATTACCCGAAGACGAACATTTGCAGTTATTGCCCACCCCGACGCTGGTAAGACCACCCTTACAGAGAAGTTGCTCCTCTTTGGTGGTGCTATCCATATTGCCGGTGCGGTCAAGAGTAATAAAATCAAGAAGGGGGCAACCTCCGACTTTATGGAGATTGAGCGTCAGCGCGGTATCTCGGTCGCAACGTCGGTTATGGGCTTCGAGTACGGAGGCGTGAAGGTCAATATTCTCGATACACCCGGTCACGAGGACTTTGCCGAGGATACCTATCGTACGCTGACGGCCGTCGATTCGGTTATCATCGTTATCGATGGTGCGAAGGGTGTCGAGACGCAGACTCGCCGACTGATGGACGTGTGCCGTATGCGCAATACGCCCGTGATGGTCTTTATCAATAAGTTGGACCGCCCGTGCAAGGACCCGTTCGATTTGCTCGACGAGGTGGAGCGCGAGTTGCAGATTAAGGTGCGCCCGTTGGCATTCCCGATTTCGAGTGGCCCAACATTCAAGGGTGTCTACAACCTCTACGAGCATAATATCAACCTCTTCGTGAGCGACGAGCGACAGACGGCCGATGCACAGACCGTGCAGTTCGACGACATCTCGTCGAAGGAACTCGATGCGCTTATCGGAGAGCGTTATGCCGAGCAGTTGCGTGGCGATGTTGAGTTGGTCGAGGGTGTCTACGAGGAGTTCGAGCGCGAGGCATACCTTGCAGGCCGTTTAGCACCTGTATTCTTCGGCTCGGCGGTCAATAACTTCGGTGTGCGCGAGTTGTTGGAGTGCTTTATCCGCATCGCACCGTCGCCACGTCCATCGACTACGCAGAGCCGCCCAATCAACCCCAACGAGGATAAACTCACGGGCTTCATCTTCAAGATTCACGCAAATATGGACCCCAACCATCGCGACCGTATCGCCTTTATGAAGATATGTTCGGGTGTGTTCGAGCGCAACAAGAACTACCTCCACGTTCCAACGGGCAAGCAGATGAAGTTCTCGTCGCCTACGGCATTTATGGCCGAGAAAAAGTCGGTCATCGACTTTGCCTACCCGGGCGATATTGTCGGTCTGCACGATGCGGGTAACTTCCGCATTGGCGACACATTTACCGAGGGCGAAAAACTCAAATTTACGGGCATACCATCGTTCTCGCCCGAGATGTTCCGCTATATTGAGAATGCCGACCCAATGAAATTCAAGCAGTTGGCAAAGGGTATCGACCAACTTATGGACGAGGGTGTGGCACAGCTCTTTACCTCGTCGCTCAATGGTCGCAAGATTATCGGTACGGTCGGAGCCTTGCAGTTCGAGGTTATCGAGTATCGACTTGCCCACGAGTACGGAGCGAAGTGCCGCTGGGAGCCTATCTCGATTCACAAAGCCTGCTGGATTGAGAGCGACAATGCCGAGCAACTTGCCGGCTTCAAGCGTCGCAAGCACGCCAATATGGCCATCGGCAAGCACGGGCGCGATGTATTCCTCGCCGATACAAGTTATGCGCTTGCGCTTGCGCAGGAGAAGTTTCCGGAGATTACTTTTCATTTTACCTCCGAATTCTAAAAATTGATTTTAGGCAACATTTGCTGCGTTACGCTCAATCCCCAAGACAGTCACATACGCCGAGTATGCTCCTGCCTTGGGGATTTTCGCAAGCCTGGCAACTACTTGCCTAAAATGCAATTTTTGGTCACCTGGGGTGGCCTTTTTTGTTAGGGGTTGTTATGGGTAGATTGAGTAGATTGTGTAGATTGGGTAGTCTGGGTAGGCTGAAAAAACAAACTACCCATTCTACCCAGCACAACCCAGGCTACCCAGCCAAAATTTTTAATTTTGCATTTTGCATTTTGCATTCTGCATTTTGCATTAGCCCCTTTGCCATTCAGGGCGCAGCCCGCTTGCCATTCAATGTCATTTTTTTAGGGGCTTTATGAGTAGCCTGGGTAGATTGAGTAACCCTTAACACCCCTAACCGACGACAAGCCGAGAGCAGAGCGTGCTTGCACACTTTGCCGAGGCGCGAAGGAGGAAAAGCCCTCGAAGAGGGATTAACACCCTTAACACCCTTAACGCCTCTAACGCCCCTAACGACCCTAATACCCCAGCCTCCCCTGCCAATTTTTAATTCGGCATCAGGCTCCCGTTGGCTACCTCTGTCCAGAGCGGGGTGTTGCGCACGACCCACCAGAGGAAGAATAGCACGACGTACGTCATAACGGCTATGCGACCCTGCACAATCGGGCGGAGTCGTAGGGCAAAGCGGTCGGGGCTGAATGTCGTATAGGCAACAAGCAGAAGGTAGGGAATCGAGTAGAGCGCAAACGGGTTGAACATCAGCGCACGCAGAAACTCCCCGTGAAGCAGGGCGTGGAGTGCGCGCTGACTACCACAGGCGGGGCAGTCGTAGCCCGTAAGCAGGCGGACGAAGCACTTGGGCATAAGGTGCGAGGTCGAGGGGTCGATGGCGAAGTAGAGCCACAGCAGACCGACGGCGACGGCGATGCTCGTTATGGTTAGTGCTATCTTTTTGCCTTGTGTCATAGTGGGGTGGGGTTGTAGAAGAAAACGGGACTGTTCAACTTGCGATGAACAATCCCGTTTATCGGATTAGACCTATCGAGATTACTCTGCCTTGCCGTCCGAGCCGAGTACGTTCACAATCTTGTGAATGTACTGCTTCTTCATATTGTCACGAGCAGGACCGAGGTACTTACGAGGGTCGAACTCTGCTGGCTTGGTAGCGAATACCTCGCGGATTGCAGCGGTCATAGCCAAACGCGAGTCAGAGTCGATGTTAATCTTGCAAACTGCGCTCTCGGCAGCCTTACGCAACTGCGATTCAGGGATACCTACGGCAGCCTTCAATGCACCGCCATACTTGTTGATGGTCTCAACCTCCTCCTGTGGTACCGACGACGAACCGTGGAGTACGATAGGGAAGCCTGGCAACTCCTCCTCGATAGCAGCCAAAACGTCGAATGCCAATGGTGGCGGAACGAGACGGCCGGTCTCTGGGTCGATAGTGCACTGCTCCGGAGTGAACTTGTAAGCACCGTGCGAAGTACCAATCGAGATAGCGAGCGAGTCGCAACCGGTCTTGGTAACGAAATCGACAACCTCCTCTGGCTTGGTGTAGTGGCTCTCCTCGGCGCAAACCTCGTCCTCAACACCTGCCAACACGCCGAGCTCACCCTCAACGGTTACATCGAACTGGTGAGCGTACTCTACAACCTTCTTGGTGAGAGCAACGTTCTCGTCGTAAGGGAGGTGCGAACCGTCAATCATAACCGACGAGAAGCCCATATCGATACAGCTCTTGCAAGTCTCGAACGAGTCACCGTGGTCGAGGTGAAGAACGATTTGTGGCTTCTCCCAACCGAGCTCCTTTGCATACTCAACAGCACCCTCGGCCATATAGCGGAGAAGGGTCTGGTTTGCATAGTTACGCGCACCCTTCGAAACTTGAAGGATTACAGGCGACTTTGTCTCGGCTGCTGCCATAATGATTGCCTGCAACTGCTCCATATTGTTGAAGTTGAAAGCAGGAACAGCATAACCACCTTTGATTGCCTTTGCAAACATCTCGCGAGTGTTTACAAGACCAATTTCCTTGTAAGAAATCATAGTTGTTTGTCTTTTATGAAGTTAATAAACTGATTTGTTTTCGTTAATCCGCGCCAAAATTACTAAAAAAATCGGGATTTCACACATAATTGTTGTTAAAACAACAAATTATATGCAAAGACTCCGCCGAGCAATATCGGGCAGACCCATCGCAACAACACAACAAGCACGCCGAGCAGTCGTGCGCGCCGAGCTTCGTGGTTAGAAATCTCGTCGCGCAGAATCTTGCGGTCGAGTACCCAGCCGGCGAAGATTGTCGTCAGGAGGCCTCCGAGAGGCATCAGCAGGTCGGCCGTGATGGTGTCGAAGGCTTCGAAACACCAGCTCGACCACATACACAGCACCGAGGCGAGAATCGTGACAATCGAGACAATCGCAGCGGCACGCTGACGGGCTACCGAGTGGTTCTCCTGCAAATATTGCGTCAGCACCTCGTGGAACGAGATGGTCGAGGTGAGGGCCGCCATAGCTATCAGCAGGAAGAAGATGGCCGACCAGAGTTGCGGCATCGGCAAATCCTTAAAGACAAAGGGTAGCGTCTCGAAGATGAGCGTTGGCCCTTCGGTCGGTTCCAAGCCCTCGACGCTGAATACCGCAGGGAAGATTACCATACCCGAGAGAATTGCCACACCGAGGGTCATAAATGCGACCGAGAGCGAGGTCTTGGTCAGGTTTGTACCCTCCTTGAAATACGATGCGTAGGCAATCATACAGCCCAAGCCAATCGAGAGCGAGAAGAAAGCCTGGCCGATAGCGTCCATAATGGTCTGCGTGTCGAGCATCTTCCGAAAATCGGGCTTGAAGAGGAAGCGAAAACCCTCGGCTGCACCCTCCATCGTCATCGAGTGTAGCGCCATCACGATAAGCATCACAAAGAGTGCCGGCATCATCAGTTTCGAGACCCTTTCGAGACCCTTCTGCACACCCATCGCTATAATGGCGTGGGTCAGGCCGATAAAGAGCAGCGTGTAGAGGGGTTGTCGCCACGATGTGGTGAACGAGGTAAATGTGGCGTGGAAGTCGGTCGAGCCATAGAGTGAGCCATCAATCGAGGCGACAAAGTAGCCGAGCGACCAGCCTGCAACTATGTAGTAGAAGCCCGAGATGAGTGTCGAGACTATGATGCTGTTGTAGCCCAACCATTGCCAGCGTGGCGAGAGGGATTTGTAGGCCAAAACGGGGCTTTTGCGGGTGTGGGTACCGATTGTAAATTCGGCGAGCATAACGGGTATGCCGATGATAACCATACATAGCAAGTAGAGGAGGATAAATGCTCCTCCGCCATTCTCGCCTGCAACGTAGGGAAAGCGCCAGATACTACCCAAACCTATGGCACTACCTGCGGCAACGAGTATCGCACCGATACGGCTGCCGAACGAAGCGCGTGTTTCGTTCATAAAGTCAGAAAATATATTAACCTAACCGAAAATGGGTGTCGCTAACGAAGGTTAGAGGACTGTAAATCAGTCCCCTAACCTCGCAACGTCACACTTACTCGTGCCACCTTTCCACCGAGTGGTGGTGCGAGTTTCGTCACCCGACACTCGACCTCCACAATCTGTGGAAATCGCTCGCGCAGGGCGTCGATGATATTTTGGGCAACACGCTCGATGGTGTGCTGCACCTGTTGCATTTGCTCTCTGACGACCTCGTATGCCGTGAGATAATTGACTGCCAGCGTCACATCATCTTTGGCAGCCACCTCGCCGAGCGAAGTGGTGATACGCAGCCCCACCTCGAAGTGCGAGCCTGTTGCTCGTTCGAGGGGGTAACAGCCGTGGAAGGCGTGAAAACTCATACCTTCGAGGTCGATAGTATAGAGTCGCTCGTTACTCATTGACGATAACAAGATAGTAGTTCTTCTTACCGCGCTGTACGAGCAGATACTTACCTGCGATAAGCTCCTCTTCGCCTACCGTGCGTACGATGTCGGCAACCTTCTCCTTGTTGAGCGCAACGCCACCGCCCTGAATCATCTTGCGGCACTCGCCCTTCGATGGGAAGATTGAGGTCTTTTCGGCGCAGAGGTCGATGAACGAGCAACCGAGGTCGGCCTTCGAGATGTTGAACTGTGGCACGCCGTCGAATACCTGCAACAGCGTCTGCTCGTCGAGTCGGCGCAGAGCCTCCGACGTTGCCTGACCAAAGAGTATGCCCGAGGCTTCGACAGCCTTCTCATACTCCTCGCGCGAGTGAATCATCGTCGTAACCTCCTCGGCCAAACGTTTCTGCAAGATGCGCAAGTGTGGAGCCTCTTCGTGCTGTGCGATGAGCGACTCGACAGTCTCGCGGTCGAGCAGCGTAAATATCTTGATGTAGCGCTTGGCATCGTCGTCGCTCACGTTCAACCAGAATTGGTAGAACTTATAAGGCGAGGTGTAGCGTGCATCGAGCCAAACATTACCGCTCTCGGTCTTACCGAACTTCGTACCGTCGGCCTTGGTGATAAGTGGGCAGGTGATGGCAAAAGCCTCGGCCTCGGAGCCGAGTTTGCGACGGATAAGCTCCGTACCTGTTGTGATGTTGCCCCACTGGTCGGCACCTCCGAGCTGAACTTTGCAGTTCAAAGTCTGGTAGAGGTGGAGGAAGTCGTAGCCCTGCAAGAGCTGGTAGGTAAATTCGGTAAACGACATACCGTCGCCCTCGCCATTAAAACGCTTCTTGACCGAATCCTTCGCCATC
>JAZQSA010000039.1:0-18367 GCA_045629905.1 Alistipes sp.
GACTTCCCACCCCTTCTGCCCAACAACACAAAACGCTTCTCCTTGCGGAAAAGCCTTTTGTGTGAAGAGCCGAGGCTCTTTGACACATTGTTGCGCAGAGCGAGCAACTATTTCATAAACTCTGCAACTTGGTCGTTAGGAAGTACGGCCTCTTTGAACATATAAGCACCGGTCTTCTCCGACTTAACCATCTTGATGCACTTGGTAAACTGCTTACCAACACCAGTTTTGAGGGTTGCGACTACTTTCTTTGCCATAACGCACTAATCTTATTTAATTTCACGATGCAATGTAACCCTCTTCAAGTATGGATTGTACTTCTTACGCTCCAAACGCTCAGGGGTGTTCTTCTTGTTCTTTGTGGTGATGTAGCGCGACATTCCTGGTACGCCACTCTCCTTCTGTTCGGTGCATTCGAGAATCACCTGAACTCTGTTACCTTTCTTTGCCATTTGTACTTAAAGTTTAGTAGATTTTTTTGGGAGCGGCTGCGCCTTTGAGAGCGGCTGCAAGACCCTTCTTGTTAATTGTTTTGATTCCGGAAGTCGATACTTTCAGAGTAATCCAACGACCTTCCTCCTCCGACCAGAAACGCTTCGTACGCAAATTTGGGCTGAACGTGCGCTTGGTCTTGTGGTTCGAGTGCGAAACATTGTTTCCCACTACGGCTACCTTACCGGTAATTTCGCAGACTTTCATTTGTTAATAATTGTTTTAATTCTATACCGCAAAGACTATCTTCACGGAGCACGCAAAGGTATGAATAAATTGTGAATTGTACAAATCTCTCGATAAATAAAAGCGCAAGGCTATCGGAAACCTTGCGCTTTTCTGCTTTTTGGGCGGTTGCAACAACTATTTTTTTGCCGTTTTGCCCTTGCGCTTATTGCGTTTCTGAGGTTTTTCGTCGTCGCTCTCCACCTCGTCGGCACCACCGCCGAGAGCGTGGTAGAGGTTGATTGTTCCCTGCACCGCCTCAAAGTGGTCGGTAATCTGCGAGAGTTGGGCCGAGAGCAGTTTCTGTTGAGCTGTAAGCACTTCGAGGTAGGTCGATTCGGAGTGGCTCATCAGCTGTCTGGTGCTATTTACGGCACTCTCCAAGGCCTCGATTTGACGACGACGTATATCGGTCTTGCTCTGCGCTAATTGGCATTGTGCGAGGGCCTCATTCACCTCGCTACCTGCTGCGAGCAAGGTGTGGTTGAAGGTTATGAGGGCCTCCTGCTGTTGGGCCTTGGCGACTTGCAATGCGGCACGCTTCTGACCCGACTTGAAGATGTCGGCGACGAGGTTTGCTGCGGCCGAGAGCAACCAACTGCCAGGCGAAGCGACAGCCTTGCCGAGTTCGTCCTGCCAACCGAGCGAACCGCTGAGGCGCAACGATGGATATAGGCTTCCACGAGCAATATTGGTGTTGTAGAAGGCCTGTTGGAGTGCGCGTTCGGCACTCTGCACGTCGGGACGACGCGAGAGGAGTTGTGCCGGAATGCCGACCATCAACTTGTTTTGAGTGACGCGCTGGTCGTAAATCGAGCCACGTTCGAAGTGTTGTGGCGTTGTGCCGAGAAGCAGCGCGAGCGAGTTCTCGACCTTGACAATGTCGTGTTCGAGGTCGAAGAGCGAAGCGTCAATCGAGCAGGAGTTGGCTTCGGTCTGCGACACCGAGGCCTCGTTGGTCATACCTGCCTGCTTCATCGCCTTCATAATGCGCACGTTCTCCTTCCACGATGCGGCGGTCGAGCGCGAGATATTGAGTTGCGCGTCGAGCATCAGCAGCGTGTAGTAGCAGTTAGCAATTTCGGCTATGAGTCGGCTCTGCACACTGCGACGATAGATGCGGCTCTGTTGGTATGCTGCCTCGGCTTTGCGCTTGGCATTGAGTGTGCGACCTGCAATGTCAATCTCCCAATTTGCACTGATTGGCACCGAGTAGCTGTGTGTCGAAGAGCCTCCGAGATGGTTCTTTGTCGTGATACCAGGCTCGAAGGAGAATGTAGGATAGAAAGCCAACTTGGCAGTGCGCAACGAAGCCTTCGAGGCGATGATGCGTTGCGATGCAATCTGCATATCGGCATTGTTTTTCAGACCCTGCTCGATGAGTCGTTGCAGGAGGGGGTCGGTGAATATATCGCGCCAACCTATATCGGCCATCGTCGTTGTGTCGCTACCCGTGACATTCTCGCCATAGAGAGGCTTGGTCGATACGTTTTCGGGGCGTGTATATTTCTGATAGACCGAGCAGCCGACCGTCAGGAGGGCTGTTGCGAGGATTAGTATCAGTTGTCTCATATTATTCAGCATCATTTTGGGTTTTGGGAGGAACGACACGCTCCTGAATCTTTTGGAATACGATGAAGAGCGACGGTACGAGGAAGAGCAGTGCTATGGTGCCGATAACCATACCACCGACAACGCCTGCACCGAGCGTATTGTTACCATTGGCACCTACGCCATTGGAGAACATAAGCGGAATCATACCGAAGACCATCGTCAGCACGGTCATCATAATCGGGCGGAAACGGTCTTTGGTTGCGAGGAATGCTGCGCGGGCGAGCGACATACCCTGCTGACGACGCTCAACAGCATACTCGGTGATGAGGATTGCCGTCTTCGACAACAGACCGATGAGCATAATCAGACCTGTTTGGAGGTAGATGTTGTTCTCCAAATTCATCATATTGGCAAACAAGAAACTACCAAACAGACCAAGCGGAACGGTCAGAATGACGGCAAACGGAATGAAGAAACTCTCGTAGAGGGCGCACAAAATCAGATAGATAAGCACAATACAGATAATGAAGATGATAACCGTATTGTTGCCGCTCGTAGCCTCCTCGCGTGCGATACCTCCGAAGTCGAAGCCGTAGCCCACAGGCAACGTTTCGCGAGCAACCTCCTGCACGGCACGAATTGCATCGCCCGAAGAGTAGCCGTCGGCCGCACGTCCGTTGATGCTGATTGACGGGAACATATTGAATCGAGAGAGGTTTTGAGGTGCATAGATTTTGGTCAGCGTGACAAATTGGCTGATAGGGGCCATATCGTTGCCGATGCGGATAAAGATGTTGTTCATCGTCTGCCTATCGACACGATATTTAGGGTCGGCCTGAACCATCACCTGGTAGAGCTTCGTGAAGCGATTGAAACGGGTCGAGAGCGAGCCGCCATAGTAGCCGTTGAGTACCGCCAAGACCTCCTTTGGCGAGGTGCCGGCACGCTTACACTTCACAGCATCGACGTCGATGCGGTATTGAGGGAACTTGGCGTTGAACGAGGTGCGGGCCGAACCAATCTCGTCGCGAGTCTCCAACTCGGCGATAAAGTTGTTGGTGACCTCGGCCAAATCCTCGATACTGCCACCCTTACGGTCCTGGATATGCACCTCGAAGCCGTTGGTTGCACCATAGCCCGGAATCATCGCAGGCGATGTGGTAAAGAGCGTCGCCTCATTGACGTTGGTCGAGTACTCCTTGATGCGCTCCATAATGTCGAACACGCTATGCTCTTTGCCGGGGCGCTCGTCCCAATGTTTCAGACGGAGCGTAAAGTTACCATACGATGTACCCTGGCCTGTGGTCATACCGAAACCGGCCATATTCAGATAGGCGTGGCACTCGTCGATATTCTTGACAATATCGCGGTCGATACGGTCCATAACACTCTTGGTGTGCGAGAGCGAACTGCCCGGAGGGGTTGCAACGTCGATGCGCAAAGTTCCGATATCCTCGCGTGGAATCAGACCCGTCTTGGTGTTTTGCATCGAATATACGAGCAGAGCAACGCCACCCACGATTAACAGTGCTGTAAACCAACGGTGACGCAAGAAGAAGGTTACACCTCGCAGATAGCGACGCGTCGTAGCCTCGAAGGCGTATTCAAAGGCGTGGCTCAAACGCGCACCCCACGACATCTCGACGGTGTTGCCGTGTTCGTCCTTCGGTTTGAGCAGCAGTGAGCAGAGAGCAGGGCTGAGCGTCAGCGCGTTGATAGCCGAGATACCGACCGCAACGGCCATCGTAAGACCAAACTGCGTATAGAAGATACCCGACGTACCACCCATCAGCGATACGGGGATAAATACGGCCATAAAGACGAGCGTCGAGGTGATGAGTGCCGACGTTACGCCCTCCATCGCATCGATAGCAGCCTTGTGGGCCGAGCGATAGCCCGCATCGAACTTGGCGTGTACCGCCTCGACAACGATGATGGCATCGTCTACCACGACACCAATCGAGAGTACCAACGCAAAGAGAGTGAGGAGGTTGATACTGAAACCAAAGGCGTAGAGGAAGAGGAACGTACCGATGATTGACACGATGGTTGCGATGAGCGGAATGAGCGTCGAACGCAACGAGCGCAGAAAGACAAACACAACGAGCGTCACGAGGATAATAGCCTCGATAAGCGTACGGAGTACGTTGTTGATTGAGGCGTAGAGGAAGTCGTTGGCACTCGACAATACGACCATCTCCAAGTCGGTCGGGAAGTTCTCGCTCGCTTTGGCCATAAACTCGTCGATGCGGTTGATAACCTCGGTTGCGTTGGAGCCTGGGGTCTGGTAGATACTGAACGATGTTCCGGGGCAACCATTTACCTCACCGATGAAGTTGTAGGATTGAGTACCAAGTTCAATCTCGGCCACATCTTTGAGGCGAAGCACCTCGCCATTGGCCAATGCGCGGATAACGATATTCTCGAACTGCTCGGGTTTCTCCAAACGGCCCTTGTAGCGCATTGCATATTGGAACGTCTGGTCGGAGTTTTCGCCGAGCGAACCCGTTGCTGCCTCGATGTTCTGCTCACCGAGGGCTGCCGAGATGTCGGACGGTACGAGTTTGTATTGCGCCATCACGTCGGGTTTGAGCCAGATACGCATACTGTAATCGGCTCCACGAACCTCGATGTCGCCCACACCTGCGATACGCGAAATCTCGGGTACGAGGTTAATCTTGATATAGTTTACGATAAACGTACGGTCGTATGTTCCGTTTGGCGAGTAGAGTGCAATCTGCTCCAAGACGTTGCTCTGGCGCTTCTTGACTGTGACACCGACATCGGTAACCTCCGATGGGAGTTGTCGGGTTGCTCGCGATACGCAGTTCTGGACATTGACGGCTGCCATATCGGGGTCGGTACCCTGCTTGAAGAAGATGCTGATGCTACCGCTACCGCTATTGGTTGCCGACGAGGTCATATAGGTCATATTCTCAACACCGTTGATAGCCTCCTCCAACGGTACGACCACACTCTTCAAGACCGTCTCGGCACTTGCACCGTTATAGTTGGCCTGAACGCGGATTGTTGGTGGAGCGATGTTTGGGTAACGCTCGATTGGCAATACAGCCAAGCCAATCAGACCGCCAATGATGATGACAATCGAGATTACCGACGAGAGAACCGGGCGCTCGATAAATGTTCTGATATTCATTGCACTCTGCTATTTTTTGTTCTCTACAATATCCTTAATCTTGATTGGCATATCGTCGCGGAGCAGACCGACACCCTCGACGATGATGGTGTCGCCCTTTTCGAGGCCCGACTCTACGACATACTCTTTGCCGTTGCTGATGTTGAATACACCGACAATCTGCGAGCGGGCAACGCCGTCTTTGTACATAAATACATAGACCTTGTCCTGGATTTCGTAGGTTGCCGACTGTGGAATGACGATACAGCCTTCGGCCTTGTGAGGCAAAATGATGTTACCCGAGCCACCCGAGAGAAGCAGACGACGCGAGTTCGGGAACTTGGCACGTACGGTAACCGAGCCTGTTGTCGGGTCGATGATACCACTGATGGCCTCGATGCGACCCTTCTCCTGGTAGATGCTGCCATCGCTCAACTGCAACTCGATGTGAGGCATCGATTGGAGTGCATTTTCGAGTGTGCCGTGCTGACGGGTGAGCGAGAGTACCTGCGACTCGGTCATCGAGAAGTAGACATACATATCGGAGTTGTCCGAAACCGAGGTCATCGGAGTCTGGTCCGAAGGGCTGACGAGTGTGCCGACACGGAACGGAAGTGTACCGATAACACCATCGGCAGGGCTCTTTACGAGCGTGTAGGAGAGGTTGTTGCGAGCGTTGGCCTCGTTGGCTTTGGCTTGTGCCAACTGCGCCTTTTCGCTGGCCAACTGCGTGCGAGCCATATTCAGGTCGAACTCCGAGATAATATTCTGCTCGAACAGACGCTCCTTGCTATCGGTCGTAAGTTGTGCCGCATCGACCGCAGCCTGTGCAACATCGACGTTGGCGATAGCGGTTTGCAGTGCAGCCTCGTATGGAACTTGGTCGATAACGAAGAGCGTTTGGCCCTTGCGAACAAGCGAACCCTCCTTGACCTGAATGTCGGTGATGTAGCCCTGAACCTTGGTACGAATGTCGATATCCTGCTTACCGCGAATGGTAGCCGAATAGGTCGATGTGAGTTTGCGCGAAGTTGGCGAGAGAATCATCGCATCGTATTCGCGGACACGCTTGGTTGTCGATTTCTCCTGACAGCCTACGACTGCAAGTGTTGCAGTGCAGAGCAAAAGTTTGAACAGTGTAGATTTTATCATAGCATTTTAGTTTTGTTGCGAACGATATTTATCCGTAGGATAAAACCACACAAAGTTAGTAAAAAGTTGTGAAGTCTGCCCGCCTTGCGTAAGGTTTTTATGCGAAAAGGTCTTTTTTGAGGGTGAATCGCCATAGTGCCTTTGTCGCGAGATGGTGGCGTTGCAATAGTTTGTCATATTCTTGCAATTTTATGTATAAATGGTTATATTTGTAAAACAAATGCTATTGTTGCTGATTATGAAAAGGTTATTGCTTGCTCTTTTGTCTGTTTTTGCAGTTGTGGCGGTCGCTGTGGCGCAGACCTCATCGCGCTCGATACTGCTCGACGAGGCGTCGTTTAGCCCTGTGCAGACCGATGCACTTTCGGGTATCGCTATCGATAAGATTGGGCTTGACCGCTCGAAACGTCCTTGCGCTCGATTGAAGATGCGCATAAATCGTATGACAAGCGCCGAAGTGGCGGAGTTGGAGGTTCGTTTTCGTGGCGGAGTTATCGACCTCGTTAAGCAACAGGTCGCCCACGAAGGTAACGGCTTGATTGTCGAGATGACAGCCCACGCCAATACACGTTTCTATCTGCACCACGAGCGATTTGGCGACTCCAACGAGGTGCAGGTATCGACCGAGGGCAACAAAGAGTACTACATCGAGGCTTCGCTCAACCAATTCTATCCGATAACCGTAGCGTCGAATGTGGTCGATGCCGAGGTCTATATCGACGGCCAATTCAAGGGCAAAATATCGTCGGACTATGTGCTGACAATCAGCGAGGTGCTTCCCGGTGAGCATACGTTGCGCGTAGTCTATGGCTCGGCATCGCACGAGCAGCAAATCAACGTCAATAGCACGAGTGCCTACTTTCGCCAAGAGATTGATATCGAGAGTGCGCGCCCACAATATGTCGTATTTCAGGTTACGCCGGCAACGGCAGTTGTGATGATTGATGGCGAGCCTTATACTCCGCAGCAGGGTGTCGTTACGGCCGTGTTGCAGAACGGTACCTACAACTACCGCGTCGTGGCAAAGGACTACCACGAGGAGTCGGGTACGTTTACTGTTGCCGGCAAGAAGGTTGAGCGCGAAGTTGTCCTGCGGGCCAATCTCGTGAAGGTGTCGCTCTCGACCGATGAGGGGTGCGAGATTTGGATTAACAACCGCCTCTATGCTACAACGTCGTGGGAGGGTATGCTTGGCGCTGGCTCCTACTTCTTCGAGGCGCGAAAGCAAGGTTTTCGTCCGTCGGTGTTGTCGCAGATTGTGGCCGCAGCGCCTGCCGAGCAGAGTTATACTATCCCCGCACCAAAGCCTATCACAGGCTCGCTCGATATATCCTCGACGCCCGCTCTGGCCGACATCACAATCGACGGCAACAAGGTGGGTCGTACCCCGATGGTGGTGGGCGACTTGCTGGTTGGTCAGCACGAGGTGGTGGTCGAGAAGGAGGGCTATGCAACCCGCCGACTCAATGTGACGGTCAGCGAGGGCGAACCACAGCGGCTTAAACTCGACTTGGTCGAGGGCGAGGCCTCGCAAAGCGTTGTGGCGAAGGTCTATCGCGTGGGCGACTACTACGACGAAGATGGCCGACAAGGAGTCGTGTTCGAGGTCGATGCAACGGGTACGAAGGGCAAAATTGTCAGCCTGGTGCAGTCGTCGGAGCGCCTGATGTGGGCTAACAACGAAGATAGCCAAAAGGTCTATCACTCGGCTGCAAGCAAGAGCGACGGTCGCTACAATATGCGTAGGGTGCAGTTGGGTGGAGGAGCCGATTGGTATCGGAAATATCCCGCATTTACGAATGGAATAGATATTGGCCGAGGTTGGTATCTGCCTGCTATCGACGAACTGAAACTCTTTACGCTCAACGACAAGGTGCGCGATGCGGTCAATGCAACGCTTCGGGCAAAGGGCGCAACGCCGATTTATGAGCGTGGCGAATTGGGTTACTATTGGTCGTCGAGCGAGTGGAACACCGAGAAGAAGGAGGATTATAAGGACGGCTATGCCGCATACGTCGATATGGAGCGTGGCTCTTATCACGGTTGGTCAAAGACCAAATACTTCTATACTCGTGCCGTGGCAACCTTTGGCGAGGATACCGTTGGCCCGTATAAGGTGGGCGACAACTTCAACGAGGCAGGATGCGAGGGCGTTGTCGTCGAGGTCGATGTAACGGGCTATCGCGGCAAGATTATCAGCCTGACAGGGGTCACTACCTATATTGGTAAAAGTTATGGTGGCTACGGTGCGAACCTCTACAACCGCAGTAGTACCACCGATGGTCGCGAAAACTGCAAAGACCATAAGGGCGATGTCCCTGCAATGGATTGGTGCCGTTCCCTGGGCGATGGTTGGTATCTGCCAGCTATTGATGAGATGAAATGCTACCTGCTCAACGACCCTATACACGATAAGGTGAATCATACGTTGAAGTCGATGGGTGGCTGTTTGCTGTTACAAAGCAAGGGTAGCGGCGCTCGTTATTGGTCTTCGACAGCGGGTCGCTATTCTGACAAATCGAAATACTGCTCGAATCACGATGTTGATGAAGATAATAATAACCATTCGGCCAACGTTAGGGCTATGCGTCGTTTCGAGGCGAAGCTCTACGACACTCCGACCGTCGGTCCATACAAGGTGGGCGACTACTACAACGAGGGCGGTCGCAAGGGTGTTGTCTTTGCGGTCGATGCAACGGGGCTTCACGGCAAGATAGTTGCGCTCGACGACTGCGCAGCACAAACGACAACGTGGACTTCGGATAAGAGGTTGCGCAAGGTGTTGCTCTCGGCTACCGACCGAGCCGATGGTGCGAAGAATCAGGCTGCCGTTGAGCATGTGGCCGATTGGCAGACCAAATATCCGCCGTTTGCGCGCTGTGCATCGCTTGGCAAGGGTTGGTATCTGCCTGCGGTCGATGAAATTGCGCCACTTTGTCGCGAGGGCGAGGTGCGCAATGTGGTTGAAGCAATGCTCTCGCTGCGAGGCAAGGCACTCGACGGACTCTATCACACCTCGACCGAGGCTGGCGTAGGCTTGGTATATAATTCGGCAGGGGAGCAGGTATCGAAATTTGCGCCCGAGGATGGTGATTTTAGGGTGCGAGCTGTATCAACCTTCTAATATAGAAGCCGTCTAATAAGGTGATTTCGGCGTTACGCTTGCCAACTCGAAACAGTCACATACGCCAAGTAAAAAAGAAAGGGAGTGTCGAAAAGACACTCCCGTTTGCTTTTATTCAATCGAAATTATTTGTGAGCCTCGGCAATCAAACGGCCCAAGACCTCGATGCTGTCGCAGATGAGGTGTGGCTGCTTTGGTGCAGCGTCGGCCACTTCGAGTGTAGTCTCGCCCGACAGCACAAGCACGCCAAATGCACCTGCGTTGTGAGCCATCTCGATATCGGTATAGATGCGGTCGCCGACCATCGCTACCTCGTCGGCTTCGTAGCCATAGCGGCCAAGTATGCCGGAGAGCATATTAGGGTCGGGTTTGCCGAGCGTGATGTCGGGGGTGCGACCCGTAGCGTGGGTCAAGCAGGCGCAGATTGAGCCGCAATCGACCAAAACGACAGGCTGGTCGGTCGGACATACGCGGTCGGGGTTGGTTGCGATATATGGCACGCCTTGCGAAATCCACCAAGCTGCGCGACACAGACGCTCGTAGGACAAGGTCTTGTCGAACGCTACAACCAGTACGTCGGGGCGGTCGTTGGCGTCATCGGCAGCCGATGTGAAGCCAGCCTTCTCGAACTCCGAAATCATCGATGGTGTGCCGAGCATAAAGAGGCGCTTTGCCTCGGGATAGTGGCTCTTTATGTAGTCGATGGTTGCCAATGCTGTGGTATACATCTCCTCCTCGGTGGCCTCTACGCCGAGTTTTGCGAGCTTTGCAAGGTAGTCGGCAATCGAAGCCGAAGGGTTGTTGGTCAGGAACGAATAGCGCACACCCTGCTCTTTTAGACCCGAAAGAAAAGGTTTGGTATATGGGAAGAGGGTCATACCCATATAGATTGTGCCGTCCATATCGAGCGCAACGTGGCGCAAGCGGCGCAAACGCGCCATCAGTTCGTCGTGAGAGTAGATTGAGCGATACTCTTTGAAATCTGCCATATCTCTATTTTTTTTAATGTTATTTTCTTGTGTTGGCGACGTGGGTCGCTGATAATTTGCGTAAAATTAACAAAAAAATTACTGATGCCAAAATTTCGACCACAAATTACCGTCCGCCCTGTCTTGCGAGTTCGCTTTCTACCCATATTTTTGGCGAAGAGCGACTAAAATCCGATTTTTTGGTTTTTTTAGTCGAAAAATTTTGTGGGATTAAAAAAAATATCTACCTTTGCCTCGCTGTTGAGAAAAATAGCAAACGTATTGCCCAGGTGGTGGAATTGGTAGACACGCTACTTTGAGGGGGTAGTGGACATTAGTCCGTGTGAGTTCGAGTCTCGTCCTGGGCACAAAAAAGCACCGAAATCTCGGTGCTTTTTTTATTGTCTATTTGGGGTTTAAAGGGTGTGGGGTGTATTGCAGTTTTTACAGACCCCCTCCGCTTCGCTCGTCCCCCTAATTTAGGGGGACAATAGTTGGAATGTTGTCCAAACTCCGCCCTTAAATTAGTGGTGGCAATATTTGGTGAGTCTTCCATATTCCTCCCCTAAGTTAGGGGAGGTGGCTGAAAGCCGGTGGGGTCTGTTTTGTTATCTCGTTTAATCGTTCCTTAATAGCACACCGTATCTTGGCAAGTACCTCCTCCGGATAGTTGTAGAGAGTCTTATTCTCAAAGCGCAAAACTACAATGTCGTGTTCTTTTCTCAAATACTCGGTACGATTACAATCATAATCTGAACCTCCTTCTGTAAAGTGTGTTGCACCATCTAACTCAATGCACAAACGTATCTCTGGGCTATAAAAGTCTAAAATATATGCACCTATACTAAATTGCCTACGAAATTTTACTCCCTCAATCTGCCTATTCTTTAACATTTTCCACAACGCAACCTCTGCTGCTGTACTATTATTTCGCAACTCTCTACGTTGGGCGCTTTGTGCAAGTTGGTTGTGGGTGCGAGGTTTCATCTCTGTCTATTTTACAATCCATTTTACAGACCCCCTCCGCTTCGCTCGTCCCCCTAATTTAGGGGGACAATAGTTGGAATGTTGTCCAAACTCCGCCCTTAAATTAGTGGTGGCAATATTTGGTGAGTCTCCCATATTCCTCCCCTAAGTTAGGGGAGGTGGCTGAAAGCCGGTGGGTCTGTTAATGTTTCACTAACTACAAAAATAAAAAATTTTGTAGAGATTACCGTGTAAATGGAAAATAATTTCTAAATTTGTGGTATAGTAAAACAAAAAAGATTTGCCTATGAAACATTAGCGTATTTGGTACGCACATTTTAGACATATTTGGAAAAGCGTTTTAGCTTTATTCTTTCACTTCGAAAGTTTGGCGACTTATAGGATAGAAAGGAATAATAGTTGAAATGTTCACACTTGTTAGTGTGGACTTTTGGTTATTCTTCTATCTGGGTTACGCCAAACACCTCGAAGTGGGAATCTGCTAAAAGTTCCACGCTTTTTTTGTGCATACCCTTTCAAAACAAGGAACAACGGAGTAACCCCAAAAGCCGTAAATGAGTAGGGAAGACAATTACAAAACTTAATACTATGAAAAAGATTATCGTTTTATTCGTAACTGTATTTGCGATAAGCACCTTTAATGCTTTTGCAATAAATAACGAAACAACAATGGCAACCCAATCAGAAAACAGTTGGAATACTTGCCAGTTCTCATTGAGTAGCTACACAGGAGTTATCTCCGATGAAAATAAGACAGATACATTTTGCGTACGACTTAATTGTCCTCAACAGGCAGATGTTTATGCGACGGTGTTTGTTGTTATAGATGGTCGGCGTGTTGCAAGCAAGGTTATAAAGATAAGCGCTGGAGAAACTCAAAGTAGTATCTATTATACTATTGAATGTTCTGGCTACTCTGGCAAGAATTACACACTGGAAGTAGAGTAATATTTAGTAACACGATATTAATCATTGCAACAAAGGGCGTGTCCGACAGATTGTTGGATTACGCCCTTAATTACAACTTTGTAGAGAGCGTTGTGGCAATCGCGATTTCGTTGCCATTAAATGCTATTAAAATTGGCACAGCCCCTCTTAATCTCCTCTAAAATTGCTTGTGCATCGAAACCGCAGAGGTGGTAGAGTTGCGCAGGAGTGCCCTGCTCGACAAATCGGTCGTCGATGCCGAGTGTCGTGATATGGGTCTCGATGCCGTGGTCACTGACGAGTTTGACAATAGCCTCGCCTACGCCGCCACGCAAAACGCCGTCCTCGACGGTGATGATGTGCTTGAAGCGACGTGCAGCATCGAGAATCAACTCCTCGTCGAGTGGCTTGGCATAGCGGAGGTCGTAGAGTGCGACGCTGATACCCTCCTTCGCGGCCTCTTCGATAGCCTCCTCGGCAAATTCGCAACCCTTGCCCAATGCGAGAATTGCCACCTGCTCGCCATCGCGCAACATTCGACCCTTGCCGATAGGCAGTTGCTCGAACTCGGTGTCGCGCCACTCAACGCCCTTTCCTCCACCACGAGGGTAGCGGATAGCGAATGGTCGGCCCGCAAGGCTTGCCGTGTACATCAGGTTGCGAAGTTCGCGCTCGTCCGACGGTGCAGCAACAACCATATTCGGTATGCAGCAGAGGTATGCCAAATCGAATACGCCGTGGTGTGTTGCGCCGTCCTCACCAACCAATCCTCCTCGGTCGAGACACATAACAACAGGAAGTTGTTGGAGTGCGACGTCGTGGATTATGCTGTCGTAGGCGCGTTGCATAAAGGTCGAGTAGATGTTGCAGAAGGGCACTTGACCTACGGCAGCCAGACCTGCCGAGAATGTTACGGCGTGGGCTTCGGCAATGCCGACATCGAAACAGCGGTCGGGCATTTCGGCCATCATAACGTTCATCGAGCAACCACTCGGCATAGCGGGCGTGATGCCTACGATGCGCTTGTCTGCGCGTGCAAGGTCGAGCAGGGTTTGACCAAAGACATCTTGGTAGCGAGCCTTGCCGTTGGTCGAGGTGATGCGCTCGCCTGTCTCGGGGTTGAAGCGACCAGGTGCGTGCCATACCGGGAGATTCTCCTCGGCAGGGGCGTAGCCGTGGCCTTTGCTTGTGAGAACGTGCAGAAGTTTCGGCGCACGAATCTCCTTCAAGGCTTGGAGCGTACGGACCAACTCCTTGATGTTGTGACCGTCGATGCGGCCAAAGTAGCGGAAGCCGAGACTCTCGAAGAGGTTGCTGCGCTGCAATAGACCCGACTTTATGGCGTTGCCAATCTTTTGGCACATACGCAAAATGGGCGGAGTATAGGAGAGAATGGTCCAAAGATGCTGCTTGATGCGGTTATAGATGCGCGAGGTGGACATCTGCAACAGATAGTCGTTGAGCGCACCCGTCGAGCGGTCGATGGCCATATTGTTGTCGTTGAGGATAACCAAAATGTCGGAGGTGCGGTCGGCACCGGCGTTGTTCATACCCTCGAATGCCAAGCCTCCGGTCATCGAGCCATCGCCAATGATGGCAACAACCTTGCGCTCTACGCCTTGCAACTCCGAGGCCTTGACCATACCGAGAGCTGCCGAGATAGATACCGAGGCGTGACCTGCACCAAAGGCGTCGTATTCGCTCTCGGCCATACGCGGGAAGCCGCTGATGCCCTCCAAGCAGCGATTGCCCTGAAAGGCGTCGCGACGCGAGGTGATTATCTTGTGGGCATAGGCCTGGTGACCCACGTCCCAAATGAGTTTGTCGTTAGGTGTATCGAATACATAGTGCAGCGCAACGGCTATTTCGACCGCGCCAAGCGACGATGCGAGGTGGCCCGGATTTTTGGCGCACTGCTCGATGATATATTGGCGCACTTCGTTGCAATAGCGAGGCAGTTCGTCGATGGATAATTGACGAAGGTCGGCGGCCGAATCTATGCGGTAGAGATATTTGTATTCGAGGTGTGTCATAGTTTGGTGCAAAGGTAGTAAATATTTGCCTGATTAGAAAGGGTAGCCAACTCCAAAGTTGAGTGCCATATTATTCCACTTGAAGTTGTGAATCCAACGCTCGCCAGCGGGTCGGTTAGGGTTGTGCAGCTGGATACCCCAATCGAGGCGCAGAATAGCGAACGAGATGTCGATTCGCAGACCAAGACCCGTATTAAATCCCAACTGCTTGTAGAAGGAGTTGAGGTGGAAAATCGAACTCTCGGGGTACTCAACGCCTTTGCGACCCATATACCATACGTTGCCGACATCGACAAAAGTTGCTCCGTGGAATATGCCCCATATCGGGAAGCGGAACTCCAAGTTGGCCTCCAACTTCATATCTCCCAACTGCGTCGGGTAGATGATGTTTTCGGGCAGAGGCGACGAGCCCGGGCCGAGCGTACGCGGAGCCCAACCTCGCATACTGTTGCTACCTCCGGCGTAGAACATACGGTCGAAAGGTATAGCGTCGGAGTTGCCGTAGGCAATGCCTATACCTGCAAAGAGTCGGCCTGCAATCGAGGTTACCTCGCCAAGCATAATCTTGTGGCTGGCATTGATGTCGGCACGGAAATATTGCGAATAGCGTATGCCGAGTATGTGGTAGTAGTTCTCGCCGGCAACGGGCTTCGAGAAGAGGTGGGCAAGACCGTCCATAAGGTTGCCCGACAACTCGAAGTTGGCTCGCACGGTAGTTTGGTTGCGCGAGGTCTGCTGGCGGGCATTGTTGTAGAGGTACGAACCCGAAAGGGCGACGATGAGTTGCGACTCGTAGCTGCGTTTGAGGTATTCGTTTTGCAACGAGTTGAAGTAGGCTTGGTCGATAAACGGCACATTGACCCAGTTGATGCTGATTGGTCGCACGACAAACGACGAGTGTTTCAGGTTGCGCCACGAGTACGACCAGACGACACTCGACAGGTCGCGACGGTAGTATGGTCGGTTTTGGTGGTTGTACGAAATCTCGAAGCGGGTACGCGGTGCGTTGATATGGCTCAAACCCGAGGTGCGGAAGAGCAGGAAGCGTGGGAATGAGAGGCCTGCCGACAGACCAAACTCCATAGCATTGCGACGCGACGCATCGGGGGCCTTCATATATTCCCAGCCGACCGTACCGACCAACTCCAAGACCTCGGCACCGCGGAAGATGTTGCGATTTTGGTAGCCGAGCGTAGCCTTAACGCCATAGAAGCTCGATGTTGTCGAGGCCTCGACCTCGGCCTTCAAACTCTGTTTGAGTGCTGGTGTGCAGAGTATGTTGCAGTCGAGATAGCGTTCGCGCGTATAGTTGAGTTGGAGCGAATCCTTGCCACCGACGTAGGTTACATAGTTGTTGCGAGAGCCAATCGAGTCGGGGAGTTCGTTGAACGATATGCGCGCACTCTTAAAGTAACTCATCTGCATCAGATTGTTGTAGGTGCGCGATATTTGCGAGTTGTTGTAGACCGAGTTGGGGTAGAGCGGAATTGCGGGGCGCAATACCTGCGGACGAACCGACGGACGCTTGCCGTGGAATAGTTGGTTGAGACCACGGTAGTAGGTTGTGTCGAGGGTTGTCATATAGTCCTTCTGGAAGCGCTCCTGCGTCGCATTATAGTCGGGCATAATATTGACATTGCGCAGACGATAGACTGCGTTGTTGTCGTAGACGGCAACACCTCGCGAGTTGTAGCCGACGAGTTTCTGCTTGATAATCATCTTCAACCCGACGTGGTCCTTTTTGCGGATTGTGTCGGCCAGATACTCGATGTTGTTCACCGAGAAACCGTAGTAGCCTCGGTCTTTCAGGAAGGCGGCGATGCGCTCACGCTCGGCATCGAGGCGCGAGATGTTGTAGATGTCGCCGACGTGAATCAGACGATTTACCGTATCGGGCAACAAAATCGGTTCGAGGAATCGGTCGCGGAATTCGTAGGTGATGCTGCTGATGCGATATGGTTGGTTTTGGCGCAGGCGATAATTGACGCGTGCGCGTTTGCGACGATAGGTTGTATCGACCTTGTAATCGATCTGCGAGGAGAAGTAGCCGCGCGAATCGAGATAGATTTTCAGGTTTTCGGCCGACTTTTCCGTGTCGTCCATATCGAGCAGAACGGGCTCTTCGCCAATCTTGCGCTTAAAGTTGTTCCACCAATTATCCTTCTCGGGATTGGCGAGGTTGTAGACCCAAACGTAGAAGTCGGTGCCGAGGAAGTGTTTGTTTGGGGTCTGTCGGATATACTTCTCGACCTCTTCGGCCGTAATTCGCTGCTTGCGCTTGACCGTGCGGTCGTCCTCGACCTTAACCTTCTGCAACAGATATTGACCCTCCGGCAGTCGGCGCGTGACGTTACACGACGAGGCTATAAGCCCCACCAGCGTAGCGATAAGTATGACTATCGAAGAGCGTTTCATTGGTCGGTTATACGGTTTTGAGCGATTCGACAAATTGGTTGTAGAGCGCCTGTTCGTCGTCGTAGTGGTGCGTGATGTCGAAAGCGAAATGTGTGCCATCGCTCTCAACCACACCCTCGTAGATGTAGGAGGCGTTGCCCGTCAGGGTGGTGCATAGTCGGCCCTCGTGTTGCGAGCAGGTGCATCGTACCGCTCCACCTCGATTTACGACACGAATAGGCTCATCGTAGTCGCAGTGACCGAGCAGAGCCATAGCCGTTGCACTCGAAGTCATTGCCGTACCGCACGAAGGGGTGATGCCTGCGCCTCGCTCGTAGGTTGCCACAAATATCTCGTTGCGACTACGTACCTCGACAAGGCTGACATTTATGCCGTGAGGGAATATCTCTCGCAGTTCGATGACGCGCTCTCCCAACGCTTTGAGTTGGGTGTAGTCGATTTCCTCGACCTGCGCAATGATGTGTGGGTTGCCGACGTTGATGGCCGTAAAGGTTAGCGAAGCGTCGAGTTGAGGGATTGGTTGGTCTACAAATCGACCCTCGGTAGGGGTTGCCATACCGAAGTCATCGCTCCACAGCCTTACGTCAATTTCGATGCCGAAGGTCGGAATCGAAGGGTATATATCGTCGAGTCGGTGTGCTGCGTATATCTTACCACCCGAGTAGAGCGGAAAATCGCTCTTGCCGATGCGCTCCTCGGCCATACGGGCTATGCAGCGGATACCGTTACCGCACATCTCGGCCTCCGAGCCGTCGGGGTTGAACATTCGCATTCCGAACATCTCGCCCTCTTTGACCAAAAGCAACACGCCGTCGGCCCCAACCGAGCTCTCTCGGTCGCAGACAAAGCGAGAAAATTCGGCGAGGTCGATGCCGTCAAGATTGTGCTTCACTGCATCCACCATAACGAACTCATTTCCCGAGCCGTGACACTTTATGTAGTCAAATTTCATTCTTTCCAGAGTATAATCGTCCAAAAATAGTGAAATTTGAAGAATTTTCCATATTTTTACGCAGTAAAAAATCAAAAATAGCGAAAAATGGTCGAAAAGTTTATAATGGCAGGCGATACAGCACTCCATGTTTGTGATTCGGAGGTGGGCGAGAAGGCAGTTGTGTTGTTGCACGGATATCTCGAGAACATGCTTGTATGGGAGGAGTTTATACCTCTGATTTATAAGGATGTGCGAGTTGTTACGGTCGATCTTCCGGGACACGGAATCTCGGAGGTTAAGGGCGAAATACACACTATGGATTATCTTGCCGATACCCTTGCTGAGGCTCTTGACAAGTTGGGTATTAAGAGTGCAACCATTGTCGGCCACTCGATGGGCGGCTACATCACGTTGGCCTTC